>CAMJZA010000057.1 GCA_946410085.1 uncultured Treponema sp.
GGGGGGGGGGGGGGGCGGGACCCGGTGACAGCCCATTCACCATACCGGTGACAGTCCATTCGCGTCACACCCGGTCCGGGGTGCAAAAGCACCGGGGCCTCCCCTCAGGCGGCAGTCAGGCTCAGGCAGCATCCCGACGCCCCTGTCCGCACAGGACCGCTAAATCACCGCAGCAGCGCAGCGAAACAGCAAGTGATCAACAGTAAACACAGCGAGTGTTCAACAGTGAACACGCCGGGTGCTTGCCCCCGCCCGCTCTGTTCCGGTATACTTTCCCCATGCTTTCATACCAGCACGAATACCATGCGGGAAACCACGCAGACATCCTCAAGCACGCCTGCCTGCTTGCCATCCTGCGATCCCTCTGCAAAAAGGACAAGCCCTTTACGGTCATAGACAGCCACGCCGGGGCCGGACGATTCCATCTGGACGACGAACGCCTGCTCAAGACCGGCGAAGCACAAGACGGCATCGAAGCCCTGCTGGCCCGGGACCGGGACGCCATGCCGCCCCTCCTGCAGGACTACGCCGCCCTGGAAGCCGCCTACCAGAGCCGGGACCTCTACGCGGGCAGTCCGGAAATAGAGCGCCTCTGCCTGAGGATGGGGGACGCCCTGCACCTGGTGGAAAAACACCCCGCCGCGCTGGAAAGCCTGAAAGCGAACATGCGCCTGCCCCTCGTCACGCCGCAGGGGGAAGCGCGCTGCCCGGTCAGGGCCGACGTGCGGGGCGGCGACAGCTACGCGACCCTCAGGGCCCTCTGCCCGCCCCCCGTCAGGCGGGGCCTCGTGCTCATAGACCCCAGTTACGAGGATGCCTCAGACTACGCTCAGGTGCGGGAGGCCGTGGAAGGCATCATCACGAAGTGGAACACCGCCGTCATCGCAGTCTGGTTTCCCCTGCTCGTGCGGCGCAAGAACGAGACCGCGCAGCTCCTGTCCTCGCTCGAGGATTTTGCCAAGATGCAGGCGGTTCCCAAAGAGACCATGCGCTGTACGGCACGGGTGCGGGATGCAGAATCAATGGAGGAAGAAGCCGGGAGCCACCTCTACGGCAGCGGGATGTTCATCGTAAACCCGCCCTGGAAGCTCCGGGAAGAGATGGAGGCAGTATGCCTGTATATGGAAAAAAAGCTCTACGGCTGACCAGGCGCAGCCGCCTT
Source organism: uncultured Treponema sp. (assembly GCA_946410085.1). Classification (GTDB taxonomy): domain Bacteria; phylum Spirochaetota; class Spirochaetia; order Treponematales; family Treponemataceae; genus Treponema_D. The sequence continues at coordinate 1,163 of CAMJZA010000057.1, forward strand.
GAGGAAAATCAGAAACTCATTGGACTCCCGGCAGGGAGTCCGTAGGATAGAAGGCGGCCTGGATGATGGCAAAGACTTCCTTATCCTTGTAGTTCCAGCGGTAGCCGGAAGCGTCCGCAAAGCGCAGGATGCAGCTTGAACCGCCGTCCTGGAGGTACATGTAGGGAATGAAGTCCCGTGACCGCTTTTCAAAGTAGAGCCAGGCCTGCAGGTACACGAACTCGTCGCCGGTCGTATACTGTTCCATCGCCGTCAGCGGCGTTCGGATGACGTCGTCGGCAATGCGGGTTTCGTACACGCCGAAGCTTGCGTTCGCCTCGCGCACGGCCTTGTACAGGTTGTAGGCGGCAAGGATCCGCTCTTCGTCGCAGGTCAGGGAGTCAGCTTCAGCAGACTTTTCGCCGAGGGTCTTGTAGGGAAAGCGGTACTTGCGGTAGTTTCCCGCAACGGCAAGCTTGAATTCTTCTTCGTAGTAGTCTATCTTCTTCTGCCGGATTTCGTCTGCCCGCATCGGTGTTGCAGGCGTTCCGTTCGGATTGGAGGCCTTAAAGAGGGAGAGTTTGTCTTCCAGTGCATTGAAAACCCGGGGCAGCTTGAGGGAATTGACTTTCTTCTGGTTTACTTTTCTGTTTTCGGCCATGGTGCCCCTGTCGTCCTGCCATAACAGGAGGAAGCGGTAAACGGGAGTCGGACCCGCCTATCAAGCTTGGGAAGCTCGCATACTACCGATGTATTATTACCGCAGGTATGTTCAGTATACGACAAAAGCCGTTTTTATGCAAGTGAAAGATTACAAAAAGACCGGCCCGGATACCCGCCGGGACAGGTTAATTTTTAAATCCGGGCATAAATCATTTGACGGAACACGGGATAAAGATTATAGTATAGGTATGAAGCGTTGTCATGTCCTTAAAATTACATCAATCCTGTTTGCAGCGACGCTTGCATCAGGCTGCGTAGCAAACTGTTCTCATACAAAAGAAGCTGAAACGACCGAGGCCGTTGTTCAGGAAATTCCCGAGCAGGAAATCAAGGCCGCGGAAGCGGAACCGGTACAGGTTGCAGAAACGACGAAGCCGGCCCCCAAGCCGGAACCGAAGAAAGAAGAACCTAAGCCCGAACCCAAGAAGGAAGAGCCCAAGGCAACCGAAGTCTCATTTACGACCCCGAAACCCGACCCAAAGCCTGAACCCAAAAAGGAAGAGCCTAAGGTCGCCGAGAAAAAAGAGGAACCCAAGAAGGAAGAACCCAAACCAGCTCCCAAAAAGGAAGCTGCCGTAACCGAAGAATACGAGCGGTCCGTTGCGCAGATGGCCGCCGGTCAGACCATCGACGTCGAAACCTTCAACAAGGATAAGGAAGCCGTCCTCGCGCTCATAAACGAGCTGAACTCCGTCATGAAGGAGCAGAACTACAAGGTCTGGCTCAACTACCTTGACGAAGAAAGCAAGACCTACTGGTCCAACAAGACCAACCTCAAGAAAGCCCAGAAGCGGCTTCCCGTCAAGGGGCTTACCCTGAGCACGCTGGAAGACTACTTCAAGTACATATTCATCCCGTCCCGTCAGGGCAACGAGATGGACGAAATCCGCTATGAGACGGAAAGCAGCGTCAAGGCTGTCCAGATCCGTACGGACGAAAAGGGCCGCTACGCAGGAGACACGGTCTACTACTACCTGCGGAAGGTAAAGGGAGAGTGGAAACTGCACCTGCCCCAGATGTAGCGGTGTAACGATGGAAGGGCATCATTGTTATGTAAGCAGAGACCTGGGATGGACGGAGCCTAAGATCTGTAAATCCTAGCGGGGAACGAACTTAGGACGTTACCCGTATATGCTGTGTCAATCGGTACTACGGGCGGTGCACGGCGTTGCCCGGATACCCCTTGTCAAAAAACAAAAAAATGAATTGATTTTTTATCGGGAATGATATAAAATTAATTCATGTAATCAATCCAGGAGGATTTAAATGAAATTAGTGAAGTCTATCGCCTGCGGTGCCGGCCTTTTGCTGCTTGCTGGTGCAGTATTTGCACAGAACCGCAGCTCAGAGACCTCTGTTGAAGAGCTGTACCTGAGCAATGTACAGGATGTAATCATCACGGAGCTTGCACACTCCCAGGACTATGATAATAAGCTCGTCGCCCTGCAGTACCTTGAGGAATCAGTCAAAGACGGCACGGTGACGGAAGAGCAGCGCGCCGCCATGCAGAGCCTTGCCGGAGAAGGAGTTACGACGAAGGCCCGCACCAACGGCCGCCTCGTGAACAATTTCCCGGATATCCGCGCCAAGGCCTGTGACCTGCTCGGAAAGGTTCCCTCAAAGGAGTCAAAGGACACCCTCATCACGATTACGACGGAAGATACAGAGCCCATGGTCGTCAGTGCAGCTGTCCGCTCGCTCGGAGAGATCGGCATGAACGACAACGACGAGGTTCTCGCCGCCATCGAGTTCATCCAGCACAAGTATGCTGCCCTGAACCCGACGAGCTCCCTCGCCTACGACATTCTCTCTGCCTATGAGAAGCTTGCACCGACCGCCGTTGACAGGAATGCGCTCATTCAGTCCATTTCCGAGATTGCTGCAAACTACCGCTTTGCAACGCCGGTACGGCTTAAGGCACTGAGCCTGCTGCGCGACCTGCAGTCTTCAAAGAAGTAAAAGGGTCATATACGAAAAAAGGGCATAGACAGCACGCTGTCCTTGCCCTTTTCTTTTGTAGAAATCAGAAATAAAAAATGAGAGATATGAGGTTCGAACCCACAACCTTCGGCTCCGGAGGCCGACGCTCTATCCAGTTGAGCTAATCTCTCAAACGAATGATAACAGCTTATAGTTTTGTACAAAAATTGTCAACGGGAAAACAGAAAGCTTCTGACAACTTTTTTTGCTTCCCGGAGAGTACAGCAGGTAAAATAATACATGGAAGCACTGATTTTGGCATCCTCATCGCCCCGGCGGCAGGAAATCTTAAAAATGCTCGGCATTCCCTTTGTCGTGAATCCTGCGGACATCGTTGAAAAAATTCCCCAGGACGTCGGCCCCAAGGACGCACCGGAATATTTAGCCTGCAAGAAAGTCGAGGCCGTCGCACAGCGCATTTCCTCCGTTCAGGAGGATACCGGCTGGATTCTCGGGGCAGATACGGCCATTTTCTTTGAAGACCGGCTGTACGGCAAGCCGGCAAATAAGGAAGAAGCAATCGGAATGATCCGCCTGCTTCAGGGCCATGAGCATGAGGTCATAACCGGCGTCGCCCTCTACAATGACAACCTGCACGACATTACGACCCGGCGGAGCGTCAACAGAATCAGCTTTGCCCCGATGACCGAAAGCGAAATAGAATGGTACGTCAATACGGGAGAATGGCACGGGGCTGCCGGCGGTTACCGCATCCAGGGCCTGGCGTCCTGCTTCATAAAGAAAATTGAAGGTACCGTCAGCAGCATAATGGGCTTGCCTATTTTTGAGCTATATGATATGCTCCGTGAACAAGGCTATTCGTTCATTACCAAAACATGACGGAAAGCCTTGACCCACGGCGCAGGGGCAGTCAGCCCGGCATGCGGCGGGGAAATCTTCCGGGCCTTATCGGACACTGCGCAGAATGGGCGCCGCGTACGGTAGGTCACGAGTAATAAGGCAGGTGGAAGAAGGCTTTCAGACAGAAACGCCCGTTTCTTCCGGTGAAGGAGTTAATCATGGCAGTAGTTACCATGAAGAGTCTGCTTGAGTCCGGCGTTCATTTCGGACATCAGGTAAAGCGTTGGGATCCGCGCATGAAGAAGTACATCTTCGCAGAGCGCAACGGAATTCACATCATTGACTTGCAGAAGACCATAGCAGCCATCAAAGAGAGCTATGAGGAAATCCGCAAGGTTGCGGCATCAGGAAAGTCCATCCTGTTCGTCGGTACAAAGAAACAGGCACAGCAGGCCATTCAGAAAGAGGCCGAGCGCTGCGGACAGTTCTACGTCAATAACCGCTGGCTGGGCGGTACGCTGACCAATTTTGCAACAATCAAGAAATCCCTGCTCCGCCTCAAGAAGATTGAGAAGATGGAAGTCGACGGAACCTTTGACAACCTGACCAAGAAGGAAGTCGCCGGTCTCCTGAAGGAAAAGGAGAAGCTGACGAAGAACTACGGCGGCATCAAGGAGATGAAGGACCTGCCCGGCGCAATCTTCATCATCGACACGCACAAGGAGCAGATTGCCGTTGCTGAAGCCCGCCGCATGCACATCCCGATCGTCGCCATCGTCGACACGAACTGCAATCCCGAAGGAATCGACTACCCCATTCCCGGAAACGACGACGCCATCCGCGCCATCACCCTCTTTACGTCAGTCATTGCGAACGCAGTCATTGACGCCGACAACGAGCAGGGCCTCAAGATCATCGAGTCCCTCGGCGATGAGGATGATGTAACGACGGATGCTTCTACCAAGAGCGAGGACGAGGAGATTGTTGACTACTCCAACTACACCCCGACCGAGACAAAGGAAGAGGATGCAGAGGCAGACCGCCGCGATGAGGAGAACAGCCTCATCGACGAAGACAAGTACGACAAGTAAGGATTACTGAGGTAAATAGAATGGCTATCACAGCACAACAGGTAAAGGACCTGCGCGAACAGACCGGCGCAGGCATGATGGATTGCAAGAAGGCCCTGACCGAAACGAACGGTGACTTTGAGGCAGCGACGAAGCTGCTCAAGGAGAAGGGACTTGCCGCCGTCGCAAAGCGCGCCGAGCGCGTCACGAGCGAAGGCCGCATCTTCATCAGGCAGAACGGTAACAAGATTGCCATCGTTGAGCTCGTCTGCGAGACGGACTTTGTTGCCAACAACGAGGAGTTCATCAAGTCCGGCGAGAAGATTCTCGACGAAGTGTTTGCAAAGGGCTATACGCAGGTTGAGGACTCCCTCAAGAACATCCTGACTGACTTCGCAACGAAGACCCGCGAGAACATGTCCGTCAGCAAGGTGCAGGTCATCAATGTTCCCGACGGTGCCGCCGCCGGCATTTACGTACACTCAAACTTCAAGCAGGCAGCCGTCACCATCGTGAAGGGCTCTGCGGACGATAAGGTAAAGGAGTTTGCCCGGGACTGCTGCATGCACCTGGTCGCCTTTACTCCTGCCTACATCAAGCAGAGCGACGTTCCGGCATCCTACATCGACGAGCAGAAGGAAATCTTCAAGGTCCAGATGGCAAACGATGAAAAGATGGCCGGAAAGCCGGATGCCGCAAAGGAGAAGATTCTTGAGGGCAAGATCAAGAAGCACCTTTCTGAAGTCTGCTTCGTTGACCAGATGTTCGTAAAGGACGACAAGAAGACGGTCGAGGCGAAGCTCGCCGAGGTCGGCAATGCTGTCGGTGCAAAGCTTGAGTTCGGCGAAATCGCCCTGCTCCAGCTCGGAAAGTAACACACTATAGACGAATAAGGCCGGCGGGGGGGCACGAGTTCCTCCTGCCGGCACCGCTATTATAAGGGGATAACTATGGCAGATAACGAAGCCAAGATGGAAAAGACCGTCGCAAGCCTGAAAGACGAATACAATGCAATCCGCACGGGTCGGGCAAGTGCATCAATTTTTGATAAGGTCCGCGTAGACTACTACGGAACTCCGACTCCGCTGAGCCAGGTGGGGCAGATTTCAATCCCCGAAGCACGGACGATTGTGGTTTCCCCCTTCGACAAGAGCCTCATCGGGGACATCGAGAAGGCAATTCAGAAAGCGGAGCTGGGGCTGAACCCCTCGAATGACGGAAAGGTCATCCGCATCGCAATTCCGCCGCTCACCCAGGAGCGCCGCAAGGACCTGGTCAAGCAGGCAAAGGCAACGGCCGAAAACTACCGGACCACAATCCGCAACATCAGGCGCGACGGCAACGATGCGCTCAAGAAGCAGCAGAAAGCCGGTGAAATCACCGAGGATCAGCTCAAGCAGGAGACCGACAAGCTCCAGAAGCTGACCGACAAATATATCGAAGAAATTAACAAAGTCTACAGCGCCAAAGAAAAAGAGATTATGGAATAAGCTGTGGAAAGCACTGAGATACACATTGATCCTGCTGCCCTCCCACGCCACGTCGGCATCATCATGGACGGCAACGGGCGCTGGGCCAGACAGCGGGGCCAGGTGAGGACAAAAGGACACGAGGAAGGTCTCAAACGGGCAAAGGACATCGCCAAGGCCGCAGCAGACATCGGCCTTGAGTATGTTACCCTCTATGTCTTTTCGACCGAGAACTGGAAGCGGACGGAACAGGAAGTCGGCTTCCTGATGAACCTGATTCACCTCCACCTCCTCGACGAACTCCAGTTCTACCGGGACAATCAGATCCGGGTCAGGCAGATCGGGGACCTTTCCGGCCTGCCCCAGAACATCCAGAAGGACATACGGGAAGCCGAAGCAGACACGAAGGACTTTACGGGCCTCACGATTGTCCTCGCCGTCAATTACGGCGGCAGGGATGAAATCGTCCGTGCAGTCAACCGCCTTTCGGCTGCTCCGGCCGGCAGACACCCGATAACAGAAGCAGATATTTCATCCGCATTCGACATGCCTGACCTGCCCGACGTAGACCTGCTCATACGGACAGGCGGCGAGAAGCGGCTCAGCAACTTCCTCATGTGGAAGTCGGCGTATGCGGAGCTCGTCTTTTCGGACACCCTCTGGCCCGACTACGGCAGGCAGGAATTTTACCGGGACATTGCGGAATACCAGCGGCGGACGAGAAAGTTCGGTGCGGTCCCTGATGATACGGCAGAAGGAGGCAGAACATGAACCGGTCAAACCTTATCAAGCGCCTTCTCGTTTTCTTCATCGGAGTTCCCGTCATTCTCTGCATCGCCCTCGTGCGTTCCCATGCCCATGTCGCCCTGCACGCGTTCATCTGCCTGATGTGTACCGTCGGTGCCTGTGAACTGCACAACATGTTCTCCGGCAAGATTGCACTCCACAAAAAGGGATTCGTTGCGGCAATGACCGTAGCCATTCCGATTGCGGCAGCCCTCTACGCCGTCGTTCCAACCTTTACGGGCGGCAAGCACCTGCCCGGCATCACGGGACCGGAATTCATCACCTACACCTTCATCGTCGCAATACTGATTATCCTCGCCGTCGAAGTATTCACGGCAAAAACCTTCGAGCAGTCGCTCGTGCGGATTGCCGCAAGCAGTTTCTCAGTTCTGTATACGGGATTCCTCCTGACCTTCCTTTCCCGGATGTCCTACCTGAAAAACAAGGGTCAGGACGTTTCCTCAGAAGCGCTGGCAAGTTTCCTGCTGATGGTTTTCCTCTGCGACAGCCTCGCATGGTTCTTCGGAGTCCTTCTGGGAAAGAGCAACAGGGGATTCATCAAGGCAAGCCCGAACAAAAGCATTGCCGGCTTCATCGGCGGCTTCATCGGCTCCATCGCAGCAGGGCTGATAGCCTACTACCGCTGCCCGGAACTGTTCGCCGGGCCCCTCTACAAGATCTTCATCATCTCAAGCTGCACGGCATTTGCCGCCATCATCGGTGATCTTGCCGAATCGGTATTCAAGCGGTCGGCAGGCGTAAAGGATTCGGGCAACACCGTACCGGGACGGGGCGGTGTCCTTGACACGATCGACTCCATCCTGATGGCAGGCCCGGTCTTCTACTTCCTGCTCATCCTCCTCTACAATCCGAAATGAAAAACGGAAAAAGCGGGGAAAAAGCAGTATGAAGAAAGTGCTCGTCCTCGGCTGCACGGGTTCAATCGGCAGCCAGAGCCTTGACATAGCGAGGAACATGCCTGACAGCTTTACTGTCGTCGGCCTCACGGCAGGTCACAACCGGGACGGACTTGAGCGGCTGTGTGCGGAGTTCGGCTGTCCGGGTAGTCTCTTTGCCGACGAAGGCATTGCTGGCATGGAGCGGCTCATCAAATCCTGCGGAGCCGATATTGCGGTAAACGGGATTGCAGGAGCAGCAGGTCTCCGGCCTTCCGCTCTCGTTCTCGAGACGGGAATGGATCTTGCCCTCGCAAACAAGGAGACAGTCGTCATGGCCTGGCCGCTGATTACGGCCCTCGCTCAAAAGACGGGCAGCACAATCATCCCGGTCGACAGCGAACACAGTGCCGTCTTTAACCTGATCAACCAGGCCGGCAGGGATTCCATAGCTCAGATTGTCATCACGGCAAGCGGCGGTCCCTTCCGGGAATATACGGATGAACAGCTCAAGGCCGTCACCGTGGAGCAGGCCCTGCAGCACCCCACCTGGAATATGGGCCGCAAGATTACGATAGACAGCGCAACACTTGCGAATAAGGGACTTGAGGTCATTGAAGCCTGCCGCCTTTTTGACATGCCGGCAGACCGCGTCAAGGTCGTCGTCCATCCCCAGAGCCTCGTACACAGTCTGGTGCGCACGAAAGACGGCATGCTCTATGCGCAGATTTCCAATCCCGACATGCGGCACCCGATCCTCGGCGCCCTGAGCTGGCCGGAAAACAGAGAAAACTACCTGGAGGAGTTTAACCTTGCCGGGCAGATGATGACCTTCTTCCCGCCCCGCATGGACGCATTTCCCATGCTCTCACTCGCATACCGCTGCGCCGGTGCCGGAAAATCCTATACGATTGCCTTTAACGCCGCAAACGAAGTTGCCGTTGCTGCGTTCCTTGCAAAGAAATGTGCCTTCATGGACATTCCGAAGATCGTAGAAGGCTGCCTTGAAGCCGACTGGAGCAGTGAGGCCAGCAGTTTTGAAGAAGTGTTTGAAACCGACCGGAAAGCCCGTAACAAAGCAGACGAACAGTTTGTTAAGCTAGGTGGGGGCAACGCTTGACAATCATCATCGGCATCATCGGTCTGGGCTTTCTCGTATTCTTCCATGAGCTCGGCCATTTTACGGCAGCACGGCTTTTCGGCGTAAAGGTCGTTGCCTTTTCCATCGGAATGGGCCCCGTCCTCCTGCACAGGGAAAAGGGAGGTACGGACTACCGCCTGTCACTGATTCCCCTCGGCGGCTACTGCTCAATGAAGGGTGAACATGACTTTCAGAAGGCCATGGAAGAAAACCGGACGCAGATAGACGGCGAAAAAGACTCCTTCTACGGCATTCACCCCTTCAAGCGCCTGCTCATCGCATTCGCAGGCCCCTTCTTTAACTTACTCCTCGGCTTCATTGCCTTTTACATCGTCGCCCTGATGGGTTACAGCTACTACAGCGCCGGAACAAAGGTTACGATGGCTGACGAGCTGTACAAAGACATGGCTTCTCCTGCCCACGAGGCGGGTATGATGAGCGGGGATACGATTACTGCAATCGACGGGAAGGAAATGCAGGATTTCAGCGACCTGTCCGGCTACATTGCAACCCATCCCGATGAGGACATCTGCATAACGGTGGACCGGAACGGTGAAATCCTCGAGATTACCGCCCATACCCTGCTCGACAAGGAGACGGGAGCAGGAAAGCTGGGCATCGTTGCCTCGCAGGATTCCGTAACGGAACGGCACTACGGTCCCTACACCCCCGTTGCGGCAATCGCAGAGGGGGCAAAACAGTGCGGAAACCTCGTTGCGCTGACATTCAAGAGCATCGGCATCCTCTTTAAGGGCGTCGACGTAACCAAGGCGGTTTCCGGGCCGGTCCGCATCACGACAATGCTCGGAGACACCGTAAAGGAAGGCTTTGCGGCCGGTCTGCAGGTGGGCATCATCAGCACACTCCAGTTCCTCGCCCTGCTCAGCGTGTCGTTGTTCATCACGAACCTGCTGCCCGTCCCCATTTTGGACGGAGGCCTGATACTCTTTGCCCTCATTGAAATTATCGCACGGCGAAAGATGCATCCCAAGCTGCTGTACTACATACAGTACGTCGGCATTGCCTTCATTGCCCTTCTGATGATCCTGGCGATTGCAGGAGACGTCCGCTACTTCATCGGAAAATAATCGGAAATAATCGGTATGCACCATCACGCAGGAGAAACAGAAAAGAAAATGAAAATAAACATACTATCGTTAGTCGTATCAGCCTGCATTATTTTCCCCCTGAGCGGACAGGCATATCAGTCGCTCCAGCCTCATGACGGCAAGGTTACGATCCTCGCTGCAAAGGCTGACGAACAATCGTTCTTCTCGGCAGGTGAAGACGGATTCCTTGTAAAATGGAAACAGAGCGGACAGGAAGAAAGCAGCGGTGAACGCTACCAGATAAGCGACATTCCGATTAAGCTGCTCGACCTTGCCCCCGCAGGCAGTGACCTTGCGGTCTATGAAAGTGACGGCCTTTCGACAAACCGGGTTGCAGTCTATGACTGGACCGGCTACAGCCGCCGCTTTGCAAAGCGCTTCAAGAATACCGTGACCTGCCTCTCCTATTCGGCAAACGGCAGTTACCTCTTTGTTGCCACGGCAACCGTCAACGGCATCTACATCCTCAATCCAAAGACCGGAGACGTCATAAAGAATATCAGGACAATTCCCGGCATCATCACCATGGCAAAGACAGGCACGAGCGAAAAGACGGCCATCATGTATTCCCCGTCCGGCTTCCTCTACTACTGGGACCTCAAGAAGGGAAACATCAAGGTCCGCTTTCAGGCCGAGGCAGCCCTCCAGCAGCCCTGCCTCTTCGGCAGCGGAAAATTCCAGAACCGATTCTTTGCCGGTGTCAAGAACAACACGATCTATATTATCGACGCAACGAACGGAACCACGCTTGCCAGCTACAAGGCAAGCAATCCGAAAATCTGCTGCTGTGAAGGGGACTACGAGGAAGGACTCTTCTACGTAAGCGACCGGGGCAAGGACTATTCCCTCAGCCTCATCAGCAATGACTCACTGGAAAGCTTCCTGACGGCATCTTCCAGTAAAAAATCAATGCCCTCCAGCAGCCTTGTCAAGCATTTCATGGGACTAAAGAGCTCGGACAGCTTTACGGCAATTGCCAAGAATCAGGAAAGCATACTCCTCGGAACCGAAAACGGTGACCTCTACAGCTTCTCGGACATCAAGGAATCGGAAACCTATTCCCTTGCCCCCTTGACGCAGGGGAGCTACCGGCATGCAAGCGACATCAGCATAGACGGGGAAAGCTTCTATACCCTTGCTGCCGGCAAGATTTTCCGCATGGACTTTACGCAGGGCACAACGGAAGAAATCGCCGGTGCTCCGGCAGGAACGGACAGCATGATTGCCCGGGGAAATACCTTTTACCTCTGGACCAAAGCTTCAAAGGCCCCTGTCTACCGGCTTTCGGGAGACACGGGGAAGAGTGAAATCCTGTTTACCCCCGGCGGCAGCATTACAAAACTCCGTGTCCTGGAAAAAGGCATCCTTTACCTGCAGGGCAACAGCAGCGTTGTCTTCTACGACATGCAGGCAGGGAAAAACAGGGAGCTGTATTCCGGTACGGCACTGGAAGATGCCGTCCTCGTCGGACAGGAACTGTTCATCGCAAAGTCCGTCGTCAACGCAAATGATTCGGTCCTGATGAGCGTCAACACCAGAACCAAAGAGACCGTCCCCGTAAAGACAGGCGGCACGGTTGCATTCTCGTTAAGCTACGGCGAAGGAAAAAGCATTTACGGCATCGAAATAGCGGCAAAGGGGAACGATGAGTACATGACGCAGGTCTTTTCTTATGACAGCCAGACAAAAAGCTTCCGCTCCCTCCTGAGCCTGAATGACGAGGACAGCTCGGCTTCTACCCAGCTCAACGGAGATAAGCTGTACACGAACATCGGCAGGACACAGGTCTATGCATACAACCTGAAGACAAACCGGAGCAGCACATTCAGGCGGTCCTCAGCCCTGCCCGTCAAGGCCGTCGGAAACGCAGGCCTACTTGCCGTCCTGAACCAGAACGGCAGTATTTCCTGGTATGACGAGCGTTCAAGGAAGGCTGTTGCAAGCTGGTATCTTTCTGATGAGGGAACCTGGCAGGCAGAGTGAACGGCGGCTGCAGGCAGAACTGCTGAGCCGGTAAACCGGCAGGGTTCAGTTGTACTGCAGGCGGATAAGTTCGATGTCTTCCTTGAATTTCCTGTCGATGACCGGCGGATGATTGGTAAAGTAGACGATCTGCTGCAGTTCCTCCGCCGTATGTATGCCGAAGGCCGGTACCGCATTGTCATACTGGGTAAAAAAACCGACCGCAAGGGGAATATTGCTGAGAACACCGCCGTTGAGCGGCTGCATGGCAATGCAGCCGACATCTTTTTCCCCGCAGCGCAAGACCAGCTGTTCGGCAAAGCCCGTATAAATCATATTGAAGGGAAACTGGACGCTTTCGTACAGGCCGCTTTCTATCGCAGCTTCTGCCAGTGCCAGATCCTCCGTCACCAGCCCGAAATGCCGTATGATGCCCCGCTCCTGCAGTTCCAGCAGTTTCCGATAAATCCGGTCCCTGCCGTCTTCAAGCGGAACGGCTTCACTGCATTCAATCTGAAACAGGTCAATGTAATCCGTACACAGGCTTTCCAGACTTGCGTTCACATCCCGCTGCACGGCTTCGGCATCCAGCCCCCGGCTTTTCGTCGCCAGCAGGACATTTTCCCGGATGCCGTGCAGGGCATTTCCGAGCCGCTTTTCGCTGACAGGGGTCGTACGGGAGGTATCATACAGATTTATTCCGGCTTCGTAGGCCTGACGGACGAGGGAGCAGACGTACTCCCCCGCCCCGTCCCCGAGTGCCTCAATTTCCGGGCAGTCCAGACTCATTGCGCCGAACGCAATGCTGCTGACCAGCAGGCTGGTCCTGCCCAGTGCGACATACTCCATGGAGCGTTTAGCGGACGACGGGCTTATAGCTGCGTATCGCGTTGTGAATGAAGCCGTGCAGCTCGGAAAGCTTGACCCGCTCCTGCTTCATGCTGTCGCGGAAGCGGACGGTAACGGTGTCGTAGTCCTTGCTGTTCTGGTCAAGCGTGTCGTAGTCAACGGTAACGCAGTAGGGCGTTCCGATCTCGTCCTGCCTCCGGTAGCGCTTGCCGACCGTACCGCTCTGGTCGTAGTCCGTGACGAACTCGTCCTTGAGCGAATGGCGGATTTCCTGAGCCTTCTCGGCAAGCCCGTCCTTCTTCATCAGCGGCAGCACGGCGACCGTGCAGGGTGCAAGCTTGGGATGCAGGTGCAGGACGGTGCGGTAGTCTTCCTTTCCGTCGGTGCCAACATCCTGTTCCTCGTAGGCCTCGCAGAGGAATGCGAGGAAGTTGCGGTTCAGTCCTGCTGAAGTCTCGATGACGTAGGGCGTATAGGTCTTGTTGCCGTCGTCCTGATCGATGTAGCTCATATCCTTTCCGGATACCTTCGTATGCTGGCCCAGGTCAAAGTCCGTCCTGTTATGGATTCCTTCAATCTCCTCGAAGCCGATCGGGAAATTGTAGGTGATGTCGTAGGCATCCTTGGCGTAGTGGGCAAGCTTGTCGTGATGGTGCCACTTGAGGTTCTTCTCGGCGATGCCGTACTTGAGGTAGAACTGCCAGCGGTAGTTCCGCCATTCCTCAAAGATGCCGTCGTCGGTACCGGGCTTGCAGAAATACTCCATCTCCATCTGCTCGAACTCGCAGGTGCGGAAAATGAAGTTCTTGAAGATGATCTCGTTGCGGAAAGACTTGCCGACCTGGGCGACGCCGAAGGGAACCTTCATGCGGTTGGACTGGACGATGTTCTTGAAGTCGGTGAAGATGCCCTGGCAGGTCTCCGGCCGCAGGTAAATGAGGTGGCTGTCGTCGGCAACCGGTCCCTGATAGGTCTTGAACATCAGGTTAAACTCGCGGACGGCGGTATACTTGCGCTCCTTGCTGCCGCAGGTGGGGCAGTTGATGTTTGCATCGATGAAAGCCTTCATCTCCTCGTGGCTCATCGTGTCCACGGGCTTGCCGGGATTCTTGTCGGGATGGGACTCCAGAAAGTCCTCGATGAGCTGGTCGGCGCGGAAGCGGGCCTTACACTCAGTACAGTCAATCATCGGGTCGGAGAAGTGGGCAACGTGGCCCGAAGCCTCCCAGGTCTTGTGATGCTGGAAAATTGCGGAATCCAGTCCGACAACATCATCGCGCAGCTGGGTCATGTAGTGCCACCAGGCATTCTGGATGTTGCGCTTGAACTCGACGCCGAGGGGACCGTAGTCCCAGGCACCCGCCTGACCACCGTAAATCTCGCTCGCCTGATAGACGAATCCCCGCCGCTTGCACAGGCTGATAATCTTGTCCAGCGTGCAGCTGTGGTCAACTTTCTTCTCTGCCATAAAAAGACTCCTGAACGCCGTCCGCCGGATTGCGGCGGCATTATGTATATAAATGTCCTGTAATTATATTGAATTTCACGGTCTTTGCCTAGATGGAGATTAAGCGTTCGACCGCCTTCCCGGCTGTCATGACGCACCGGGATCCCCTCTTGACAAAGACGCCCCCTTCTGATAGCATAGTATCCATTGTACGGGCCATTAGCTCAGGTGGTAGAGCACCGCCCTTTTAAGGCGGCTGTCTGCAGTTCGAGTCTGCAATGGCTCAAAAAAAGACCAGGCGTTTGCCTGGTCTTTTTTTTATTACCCAGAAATGCTAGCCAGCTGCTCGCCTTACCGCCCCACCCCTACGCGTCGATGTCTGCGTTGGACAAGAGGTGCTTTTCGATGAAGCTCCGCCGTTCGGGGGTGTTCTTGCCCATGTAGAAGGTCAAAAGCTTGGGCACAGCCTTGAGCTGGCTGATCTCCACCGGGGTCAGGTGCATAGTCTCGGGCTCGATGAACTGGCGGAACTCGTCGGGGTTTATCTCTCCCAGACCTTTAAAGCGGGAGGTTTCCGCCGACTTTCCCAGCCGCGCCTGCGCCTTGTCCCGCTCCAGCTCGGAGTAGCAGTAGACGTTTTCCTTCTTGTTCCTGACGCGGAAAAGCGGGGTCTCCAGGATGAAGACCCGGCCGCTCGTCACCAGCTCCTCAAAGAAGTCCAGGAAGAAGGTCATCACGAGGTTGCGGATATGGTAGCCGTCGTTGTCCGCATCGGTCGCTATGACGATTTTGGAATATTTGAGGTCCTCCACACTGTTCTCAATGCCGAGCGCCATCATCAGCTGGTAGAGCTCGTCATTCTTGTAGATGTCGCCCTGCTTCTTGCCCCACATGTTCTCGGGCTTGCCGCGCAGGGAGAAAATCGCCTGGTAGCTCGCATCGCGGGAGTGGGTCATCGTGCCGGATGCAGAGTCTCCCTCCGTGATGAAAATCATGCTGTTTTCGCCCTTGGCCCCGTCACTCACGTGGTACTTGCAGTCCTTGAGCTTGGGAATGCGGATGCTGATCTTCTTAGCGGCCTCCTTGGCCTCCTTCTTGACGGCGGAAAGCTCGGTACGGAGCTTCTCGTTGGCGAGAATCTTCTCCTGTATCTTCCTGGCCGCATCCGGGTTCCGGTGCAGCCAGTCGTTCAGGCCGGACTGGACCTCGCCCACGATCCACTGGCGAATGTCCGTGTTGCCGAGCTTGTTCTTGGTCTGGCTCTCGAAGACCGGGTCCTTCACCTTGACGAGAACGGCGGCGGTCATGCCCTCGCGGATGTCCTCGGCCTTGTAGCTGGTCCCGTAGAAGTCGTTCAGGCCGCGGACAAAGCCTTCCTTGAAGGCGGCGAGGTGGGTCCCGCCGTCCGCCGTGTACTGGCCGTTGACGAATGAGAAATAGTTCTCCCCGTAGGAGTTCGTATGGGTGAAGGCGAACTTGAGGTGCTCGCCGGAGTAGCTCCCTATGGAATACAGGCAGGAGTCGTCCATCTCCCGCGAAAGCAGGTCCAGAAGCCCGTTCTCGCTCTTGAAGTCCTGCCCGTTCAGGCGGACGGTAAGGCCGGAATTCAGGTAGGCGTAGTTCCACATCCGCTTTTCCACGAATTCCATGTTGAACGTGTACTTACCGAAGATTTCCTCGTCCGGGACGAACTCAAAGTAGGTTCCGTCCCGCTGCTTCTCCTTGAGCGTGCCGGACTTCTGGGATGCCAGCACGCCTTTCTGGAAGACGGCCTCGGCGCACTTGCCGTCGCGGATGGAGACGACGCGGAAGTAGGAGGACAGGGCGTTGACGGCCTTGGTACCCACGCCGTTCATGCCGACGGAGAACTGAAAGACGTCATCGTTGTATTTGGCACCGGTGTTTATCTCGCTGACGCACTCTACGACCTTGCCGAGCGGTATGCCGCGGCCGAAGTCGCGGACCTTGACCCGGCCGTCCCTGACCTCCACGTCAATCCGGTCGCCGTAGCCCATGATGAACTCGTCGACGGCGTTATCGACTATCTCCTTGAGCAGCACGTAAATGCCGTCGTTCTGGTTTGAGCCGTCCCCCAGACGGCCGATGTACATGCCGCTGCGCAGGCGGATGTGCTCAAGCGCGTCCAGGTGCTTGACCTGTGACTCATCGTAGACGGCGCGGGCCTTGGGCCTGGAAGCCTGAGCGGGTTTCTTCTCAACCACCGGGACGTTTTCCGCCATCTCTGGGGTGGCTTTCGCCATTTCCGGGGCGTTTTCCGCCATCTCTGGGGCGACAGACTTCTTCTCCTCCGCAGGGGCAGTCTGCTGTACGGGGACTTTCTCCATGACCGGAGCCGCCTTTGCCACACGGGCGGGCTTTTTTTCTGATGACGCGGATTTCTTTGCGGCAGGGGTCTTCGCCACGACAGTTTTCTTCGTCGCGGAGGCTTTCGCAGTCACCGGAGCCTTCACTGTCTTTGCCGCTGTATCTTTCCTGCCAGCCGTGCCGGCCGTAACTTTCTTTGCTTTCGTTGCCGCCGGCTTTACCGCCGCGGACTTCTTCTCTTTGGAGCTTAGCTTGTCTGACTTTCCACCCATATCTACAATCCCCTGAACTACAGTCCCTTATACTTCTCTTTTATCGCGGCGGCAACAAGGGAAGGCACCATGCCGCTCACGTCGCCGCCGAAGCGGGCAACTTCCTTGATGCTGCTGCTCCGGATCAGGAAGTAGCGCTGCTCGGTGGGGACGAGCAGGGTCTCCACCTCCCCATTGAGGGATTTGTTCATCAGCGACAGGTCAAACTCGTAGGAAAAATCGTTCGTATTGCGGATTCCCCTGAGCAGCACTTTCGCACCGACCGCCCGGCAGTAGTCCACTATCAGAGTGTTGCAGGTGTGCACCTGAACGTTGTCAAAGCCCTTGGTCAGCTCCTTGAGCATGGCAAGCCGCTCCTCCGCGGAAAAGAGACAGGTCTTGTCCGGGTTTATCGAGATGGCGACATCGATGCGGTCAAAGAGCCTGCAGGTGCGCTCGATGATGTTCAGGTGCCCGTAGGTCGGCGGATCGAAACTTCCGGGGAATACAGCCGTTGTCATGCCAGCACCCCTACTTTGCGACGATGTTGACGAGCTTGTCCGGCACGACGACGACCTTGACGATGCTCTTTCCGTCAAGGAACTTCTTCGCCCCTTCGGTCTCAAGGGCAGTCTTCTGGAGCGTGTCCTTGTCCGTACCGGGCGCAGCCTGGAACTTGTCGCGGAGCTTGCCGTTTATCATGACGACGATCTCCTTGCTGTCCTCCCTGGCGAATTCCTCGCTGAACTCAGGCCAGCTCTCGTAAGCGACCGTCTTGTCGTGGCCGGCCTTCTGCCAGAGCTCCTCGCCCATGTGGGGGGCGTAGCAGGCGAGCATCTTGACGAATCCTTCCCAGAAGGCGCGGGGCAGCTTGTCCAGCTTGGAAGCCTCGTTGATGAAAATCATCATCTGGCTTATCGCCGTGTTGAAGCTCAGGCTGTCCGTGTCGTCCGAGACTTTCCTGACTGTCTTGGCGTAAGTCTTGCGGAGCGAGACGAGCTTGTCGTCGTCGAGCTTTCCCGTCACGTCAATGTCGCAGAGCTCTTTCTGGCCCACCGCCCAGACCTTGTCCAGGAAGCGGCTGATTCCGATGAGTCCCTGGGTATTCCAGGGCTTGGACTCGGTGAGCGGTCCCATGAACATCTCGTACATGCGCACACTGTCCGCCCCGTAGTTCTGGATCATCTCGTCGGGGTTCACGACGTTCTTGAGAGACTTGCTCATCTTGGCGATGACCCGCTCAAGCTTCTCGCCGGTTTCCTTCTCGGTAAAGCTGCCGTCAGAACCTTCCTCTACCTGATCGACGGGAACGAGGGACTTGTTGGCCCTCTGGAAGGCGAAGCTCGTTATCATCCCCTGATTTATGAGCCGGTGGAAGGGTTCCTTCGTGGAAACCACCCCGATGTCGTACAAAACCTTGTGCCAGAAGCGGCTGTAAAGCAGGTGCAGGACGGCATGCTCGGCTCCTCCCACATAGAGGTCAACCGGCATCCAGTAACTTTCCGCCGCTTTGGAACAGAACTCCTTGTCGTTGTGGGGGTCCAGGTAGCGCAGGTAGTACCAGCAGCTTCCCGCCCACTGGGGCATCGTGTTGGTTTCGCGCCGGGCCTTGCCGCCGCACTTGGGGCAGGAGCAGTTGACCCACTCATCGATTCCGGCGAGCGGGGACTCTCCGGTACCTGTCGGCTGGTAGGACTTGACGGCGGGAAGCTCAAGCGGCAGCTGGTCCTCGGGAACGGGGACGGTACCGCACGTGGGGCAGTGGACGAGCGGGATCGGCTCGCCCCAGTAACGCTGGCGGCTGAAGACCCAGTCGCGGAGCTTGTAGCTGACGGCCTTGTTACCGATTCCCTCCTTGCCGAGCCACTCTATTATGGAAGGAATGACCTCTTTGGTCGCCCTGCCGCTGAAGTCCGCGGAGTTAATCGAATAGCCGTCCTTGGCAGGCGTACACTCGCTGGCAACGTCGAACACGTCGGGATGGGCGGCGGCAAGCTTTGCGTAGGCATCCGCGCTCTTGGCAGCCTCGCGGATCATCGCGGCCCCCTTCGCCTCGTCGCCGTCCGCAAGGGAAGCGACCTCTTCCTTGCTCGCGACGACCTTGATGATCTTGAGGCCGAACTTCTTGGCAAACTCCCAGTCCCTCTCGTCGTGGGCGGGGACGGCCATGATCGCGCCGGTTCCGTGGCCGGTCAGGACGTAGTCGGAAATCCAGATGGGCACCTTCGCGCCGTTCACGGGGTCAATGCCGTAGCTGCCGGTAAAGACGCCGGTCTTGTCCTTGGCAAGGTCGGTCCGCTCCAGGTCGGACTTCTTGGCGGCCTGCTCGATGTAGGCCTCGACGGCAGCCTTCTGCTCCGGCGTCGTCAGGCCGGCGACCATCTTGTGCTCCGGGGCGAGGACCATGTAGGTCGCGCCGTAAAGGGTGTCTGGCCTGGTCGTGTAGACGCGGATTTTCTCATTTGTCGCCTTTCCGTCGGCCCCGGCAATCGCGAAGTCAACCTCCGCGCCCTCGGACCGGCCGATCCAGTTGCGCTGCATCAGCTTGACGCTCTCGGGCCAGTCCAGGCCGTCCAAGTCCTTTATGAGCTCATCGGCGTAAGCGGTGATTTTCAGAATCCACTGGCGGATCGTCTTGTGGGTGACGGAAGCGCCGCATCTCTCGCACTTGCCTTCCTTGACCTCCTCGTTGGCAAGGCCGGTCTTGCACTCGGGGCACCAGTTGATCGGGGTCTCCGCCTCGTATGCCAGGCCCTTCTTGTAGAGCTGGAGGAAAATCCACTGGGTCCACTTGTAGTAGTCCGGGGTGCAGGTGCGGACTTCACGGTCCCAGTCGTAGGAGAAACCCAGGGCCTTTATCTGCTGGGTGAAATGCTCGATGTTCTTGAATGTCGTCTCGGCGGGATGTGTTCCCGTCTTTATCGCGTAGTTCTCGGCAGGCAGGCCGAAGGCGTCGTAGCCCATCGGATGCAGGACGTTATAGCCCTTCATCCTCAGGTAGCGGCAATAGATGTCCGTCGCGGTATAGCCTTCGGGGTGACCGACGTGCAGGCCCGCCCCCGACGGATAGGGGAACATGTCAAGGACGTAGCGCCGCTTGTCCTTGGGGAAGCGGCTGTCCTCCGTCACCTTGAATGTCTTGTTGTCATCCCAGTATTTCTGCCATTTGCTTTCAATTTCGCCGAACGGATACGCCATAGCCTCACACCTCGTAAATCTTGTTATCTATAATGTAGAATGCAAGACACTATAGCACCTTTTTCCAGTTTGGGAAAGTGGGTGAACCGCAGGGCCGGCAGCAGGAAGCGTCCCCGCACCATACGCTTCCAGTCTCGTGCGAGCCATCACGGACAGGTACGGCAGATTGGAGCCACCTGCAGAGGCACCCAGACTATACTCACCCCGCATGACCAGCACTCGGACAGGAGAGACACTCACACAGGGGCTGGAGACGGACTCTCTACAGGACTGGAGAGACACCCTCTACAGGACGGTAGAGAGTCTATCTACAGGACTGGAGAGACACCCTCTACAGGACGGTAGACGGTCTATCTACAGGATGCCCCTTTTCCCAGACGAAAAAAACAGCTGCGGCAAGCCAGCATGAAAACGGATAGCCAGGGCTCGTCCTGTCGCAGGAACGAACGGGGGCGGCAGGCGGGGCGGCAACGCGGGCCGCCGGGAAGCGGCAAAACGCGCCCTCGCGCCCTTGTACATACGCCCATACTCAGTTGAACACCCGCACGGCAAATACCGTATAGTTAAGGAATCAAATGCTCGCTATGGGGGCCCTCGCAGGTGAATTTTGACCAGTTTCAAAAGTCCGTCTGGACTTTTGAAACTGCCTCATCAGTCTGTGGAACGGCCGCAATTTCTTTTCACTGGCGAAAAAAATGAATCCTGCCGATAAGAACTTGACGGCATGGATTCGGAGTGCTAGAATAGATATCAGTGAAAACCGATATACTTTCACTCAATTCATTTTACAAAACAATAAGAAAATAAACGGGAGTCAGTCGTGGCGCTGGATGACAGTTTTGCGTTTCTTCCCCTTTTCGGGATAGCGGCTTTATCATTCATTCTTATCATACTTGTTTCTGCGATAAAGAAAAAAGGATCTGCGAGAGTCAGTTCCGTCATGTACCTCTCCCTCACCATCGTGTTCCTTTCCAGTCTGGCAGGAGCCATAGCAAAACTGGGGGAAGACGGGGAAAAAACCGGGAACGGCTTTATCATTTTCGGTGTCGGCATCCTTATTGCCGCCGTCATTACCGTCCCCTACTGCGTCATGCTGCTGACCTTTGAGCCGAAAAAAATCGTAAAGCTCGTTCCCCGCTCAACAAACCGGCGGTTAGAAGAGGCTGAACGGCTGGCACAGAAAAATGAACAGCAGGCAAACAACGGGCTTTCCGAAGCCTACGACACGAAGATCCTTGAGATAAGCCGCGAATTCATGCTGCAGGCATCCAAATCCTATGAGGGCGATGACGTCATGCAGCGCTTCATGGACTACATAAACAAGACGATTATTGAACAGATAAAGGCAGACGGCGGCGCCCTCCTGATGGTCGATGACTTTGAGGATCTGGTGACGGTCAAATCCTTTGACGGAGACTTCCCGCCCCCCTACAAGCTGCCGAACGACATGCCCCATAAACCCGTCCGGGTGGCAACGAACTTCAAGTTTGCCTCCTTCCCCCTCCACGACAACATCTTCGGAGAGGTTGCGTCATCGGGAGTCGCCGAACTCATTACGAATCCCAACGCCGACACGAGGATTTACCAGAACGGACCGGAGGAATTCCTTGAATGCGGCAGCTACATCGTCGTTCCGATGAAGATTCAGGACACGGTTATCGGCGTAACGGCCTTTGCCCGCAAGCACGGGGCCGAACTGTTCACGAACGGCGACCTGCGGATAGCAATGACGCTGACAGACTTTGCCGCGGCAGCCCTCCAGAGCGTCGTTACCGTCAGCGACATCATTGAACACAGCAAGCAGACGAAAGAGACTGAAATTTCAGGCAACATCCAGAATACGCTCAAACCCGCAAAGCTCCCCGCCCTGCCGGGCATGCAGGTTTCCACGATCTGGAACCCCGCCGCCGGCGTCTGCGGCGACTGCTACGACGTCGTTGTCTCCCGCAAAGACCGCGTATCCTTCATCCTGAGCGACATTGCGGGAAAGGGCATCAACAGCACGATGATCATGGTCATGGTCCGCTCCATGCTCCGTCTGGTCGTCAACACGACGCAGAGCGCTGCAAAAATCCTGACCTGGGTCAACAAGGGCATCTGCGGAGAGTCCTTCAGCTCCGACCACTTCGGTTCGGCAATGCTGATGAACTACAATCCGGAGACAAAAGAGATACAGTTCTCCGTCGGAGGTTCCATTCCTGTCTACCGCTACGACAGTGAGGCAGGTTCGTTCTCGCAGATTTCGGTCAACGATGAGCCGATTGGCGTAGAAAAGACGACGGAATACAAAGATTACGTGCAAAAATTGAATAGTGGTGATATAATAGTAGCATATACGGACGGGGTCGTAGAGACCCTGAACGAGGGTGGTCAGCCCTACTCGTCCGAGTCACTGCTCAAGCTTCTCGGTGCAAACCATGACAAGAGCAGCAAGGACTTGACCAAGCTCGTAAAAGATGACATAAAGAAGTTTAGCGGTTCGGCGGCACAGCACGACGACGAAACGCTGCTCTTGTTTAAGGTCTCATAATAGTGT
>CAMJZA010000058.1 GCA_946410085.1 uncultured Treponema sp.
TTTTTTATGGTAAAGAACATTGCACTTATTCCCGGCGACGGAATCGGGCCGGATGTGGTGGCGGAGGCGGTCAACGTCCTCGATGCGGTTGCGGCGAAATTCGGACACACGTTCAACTATACGAAGGTGATTGCGGGCGGAGCCGCAATTGACACGTGGGGAAAGCCCCTTCCCCAGGAGCAGCTGGACATCTGCCTCAAGAGCGATGCAGCCCTGCTCGGTGCGGTCGGCGGTCCCAAGTGGGACGACGTTGCCCCCGAAATCCGTCCGGAAAAGGCCCTGCTCGGCCTGCGCGGCGGCATGAAGGTGTACGCAAACCTGCGGCCTGCGGTCATGTGGAAGCAGCTCAAGGATGCCTGCCCCCTCAAGAATGAGATTTCCGGTGACGGCCTTGATATCCTCGTCGTGCGCGAGCTGACCGGCGGTATCTACTTCGGCGAGCGCGGCACTGCCCCTGACGGCCGGTCTGCCTGGGATACCGAGCGCTACAGCTGGGAAGAGATTGAACGGATCGTGAAGATGGGCTTTGAGTTCGCCCAGAAGCGGAAGAAGCACCTGACGGTCGTGGACAAGGCGAACATCCTGAACTCCAGCCGCCTCTGGCGCAAGGTTGCCGAGACGGTCCACAAGGATTATGCGGACGTGACGCTCGACTTCCTGTACATCGACAATGCTGCGATGCAGATGGTCAAGAACCCCCGCCAGTTTGACGTGATTGCGACGAGCAACATGTTCGGCGATATCCTGACCGATGAAGCGGCGCAGGTGACCGGTTCCATCGGCATGCTTGCTTCTGCCTCGCTCGGCGACGGTACGGGCCCGGGACTGTACGAGCCGATTCACGGTTCTGCCCCGGACATTGCAGGCAAGGACCTTGCAAATCCTCTTGCGACGATTCTTTCTGCCGCAATGCTGCTGCGCTTCAGCTTCAAGGCCGAAGCAGAGGCGAAGGCAATTGAGAATGCAGTGGACAGGGTGCTGTCCGACGGCTGGCGCACCGGCGACATTGCGGGCAAGGACCTCGAGGCCGTCAAGGCTGCGGGCAAGCTCGTCGGCACGAAGAAGATGGGGCAGCTGGTCGTCGAATACCTGAATAAATAAGCATGCGCTAGAACGCGTGCGAGGCGGCTTCAAACGCACGGGGCGGCCCTGGGAGCCCTCACCCCGGGCGGTCCCAAACGCGTGGGCTGCCTCAGGCTCGCGGGGGCGGCCTCAACGTAGCTAGCGGACAAACCGGCTACCGGCCGCAACATAAGCGGGTGGCAGGCGGCGGGAGTTGGTGATATAATGCAGATTAGAGGTACAGAAATGAGTTATGAAGCTGTGTTAACGCAGGTCAGAGCCGTACCGGAGGCATGTCTGGACGAAATCTCAAACTACATTGATTACGTGGTCTACCGCTACGAAAAGCAGGAGCGGGCAGCTTCCAAGCCACAGGGCAAGCTTTCAAAGTATTTTGGTCTGATGGACCTGGGCGACGGCCTTGCAATTCAAAAGGAAATGCGCGATGAATGGAATTGACTTTATCGCTGACACAAATGCGATAATCTATCTTATGGCGATGCAAGGCTCGGTGTTTCCGTCATCACGGAGATGGAACTTTTATCATTCCCTCGTATTACACCAGACGAACTGAAAAACCTTCGTTCCCTGCTTTCCGACTGCACGGTTTTATCGCTGGATACCGCCATAAAAGAACGTGCGGTTCTTGTCCGCCGCACATACGGTACAAAGCTTCCCGATTCGATTGTCGCTGCATCCGCTCTGAAATCGGGGATCCTTCTTATCACGGCTGACAAGGGATTCTGTAAAATTGCAGAACTTGACCTTCGCCTTCTTGAACCAGCTGCGCAGTAGCGCCTGATCGGACGTCAGGCCGCAACACAAGCGGGTGGCAGGCGACAGGGGAGGAAGTTGCGACATCCGGGCGTGAACTGGACCTGCATTGACCGTATAAACAGGCTGCATGAATTGTGCGGGGCTAGGGGGGCTACCGTCGTCATTGCAGGTGCCCCTATAGTGTGCGGATTGCCGGGCTTTGACCGGCAGGAATATATCGAATTCCAAAAGGATGTGGAAGAACTCGCTGAATGTCCCGTAATCTCAGACTTCACGGATTATATCTTTGACAAACACTATTTTTATGGTGGGGCCCTTCATATGACGAATGAAGGTGCCCGATTACGCACCGAGCAACTGATACGGGATTTGCAGGGATATCTGGACGGCATCGTATCCCCCTAAAAAGGGTTGTTGCTGTCAAACCGTCTACCAGCAAGATATCCATCCTCTTTCCGTTCCGGATTTTCCTTTGTATGTGGAACAACTGTCTTTCCGTTGTTGACAGTTGCAGGAGAATCTGCGATACTTATTTCGTAAAATCTTACGAATGTTAAGGGAGCGTATGGTAGCCATCAAGCCTGTGTCAGATTTGCGAAATTACAATGAGGTTCTGCAGGATGTCGCTGACGAGTCGCCTGTTTTCCTGACCAGAAACGGCCGGGGGTGTTATGCCGTCCTTTCCATACGGGATTACGAGAGGCTGACCGCCACACGAAGCCTTTTTTCCGAATTGAAGAAAGGGGAGGATTCCGCAGCGGAGACGGGCTGGCTGGACACGGACCAAGTCCGGGAGATGGCAGGGCTCTGATGTATGAGGTAAAAAATCTCCCCTCTGGCAGCGGAAGATTTGGTCGAAATCAAAAATTACATCGAGGAAGAGCTTCAGAACCCCATAGCTGCCCGCAATACGGTATCAAAGATTGTCGAAACATACGAAGGGCTGGCAGACTGCCCGGAGGCAGGAATCCCAGTCAGCCGCTACGTGTCTTTTCCTACGGATTATAGATTCGTGCTCGCAAACAACTATTCGATATTCTATAGAACCGAAGGTGAAATCGTACGCATAATACGGATACTGTATTCGCGCAGGGATTTCGTCCGCATTTTGTTCGGGAAAAGCAAGTAGCGGTGACCCGGCAAAACCCTCCTGCTACCGGCAAGATATCCCGTTCCTTTCCTCACAGGATGAATTCTGCCGGCGCTTCCGGTCCCTGCTGCCCCCTGCAGGCAAATTGCGGTGAATGCTCTTGACAAGTATGCTTTGCACATGTATGATGCGGTTATGCACAGTACACTTGGCACAAAGGACAGGGCCCGGGGGAATCCCGTGAACCTGCAGCGGTTCAGGCGCTTCACGCTGACCATTTCATTGCTGGCCTTTCCGGTCACCATCTGGTATTTTTCGCCCTACCTCATCATCATGGCGGCCATGCGGCACATCATCAACGGAAGCTTCATCGTCTTTACCCTGATGTTCCTTCTGGGCATTTTCTTCGGCAGGCTCTGGTGCGGCTACCTCTGCCCGACGGGCGGCATGTCCGAATGCTTTGCCCGCTTCTCGCCCAGGGAGCCCGGGCAGGGCCGGCGGAACTGCATCAAGTATGTCATCTGGTCCGTGTGGCTTTCCGGCGTGGTCGTCTGTCACGTGTTCGGGAAGGGGAACTATACGATACAGCCCTTTTTCATGACCGACCACGGCATCTCGGTTTCCAACATTTACAGCTTCATCATCTACTACGGCGTCGTCCTGCTCTTCTTGATTCCCGCGCTCGTCCACGGAAAGCGGGCGACCTGCCACTACATCTGCTGGATGGCCCCCTTCATGGTCACCGGCTGCAGGCTGGGACGGCTCCTTCATGTGCCGCAGCTGCGCATACGGGCAAAAAAAGAAGCCTGCGTTTCCTGCGGGAAATGCCGCAAAGC
Organism: uncultured Treponema sp.; assembly: GCA_946410085.1. Lineage (GTDB taxonomy): Bacteria > Spirochaetota > Spirochaetia > Treponematales > Treponemataceae > Treponema_D. The sequence goes on from CAMJZA010000058.1 coordinate 3,766, forward strand.
CTGCCCGATGAGCCTGGACGTGCCGGCCTTCGCGAAGCAGGGCGAAATCCGAAGCGCGGAATGCATCCTGTGCGGGGAGTGTGCGTCCGCCTGCAGTGCTGGCGTCCTGGGATATGAATTCGGTTCGGCGGGAAAGCGGGGGTGAGCAGATGACGAAGGAAGAGATTTTACAGAAGAGCCGGAGTGAGAACGGCGGGAAGGACATTGGGGATCTGGAGGTACAGAAGACGGCGGCGACGGTCGCCTACTTCGGCTCACTGGGCCTGTGCCTGCTGGTTTCGCTCCTCAGCTGGATTTTCACGCGGCGGATAAGCGTGCAGTGCTGGATTGTCTTTTTCGGCATGCTCTGCATTGCGTTCTTCGTCAAGTTCGGAAAGCTCAGGAAGCTGCATGAGCTGTTCGTTGCGCTCGGCTACCTCGTGATACTGCTGATGCTCGTAGGTGTGTTCGTCCTGGAACTTTCGGGGAAACTCGGCGGCCTTCCGGCAGGGGCAGAGCCATGAACGAGTCCCTCGTGCTCAAAAATCACCTCAAGGAAATCCGGGCGGAAAAAAAGCTGTCCCAGGCTGAACTTGCCCAGATGGTCGGTGTCTCGCGGAACACGATCAGCTCCATCGAGACCGGGCAGTTCTGCCCTACGGCGAAGCTTGCCCTGATTCTCTGCATCGCGCTGGACAGGAAATTTGAGGACGTGTTCTTCTTCTGACCGGGCTGACAGTATTCCCGGGCATTTTCAGAGTCGGCACCTCTTTTCCCCAATTCCACCGTCGCTGCGGTCCCCGTTAGTTCGAAGCTGCGGTCCCCGTGCGTCAAACGGGCCGTGCACCGGACGTACCCCCTAGGTTCGAAGCTGCGCTACCCCTTGGTTCGAAGCTTTGCTACCCCTTCCCCTACAGGCGGCCGCGTGTTATAATGGAAGGACTTGTAAGGAGAATACGACGATGAAAGAGCTGATGTTGGGCAATAAGGCGATTGCGCGCGGGCTGTACGAGGCGGGTGTCTGCCTTGCCAGTTCCTATCCGGGAACTCCCAGTACGGAGACGACGGAGGAAGCCGTCAAGTACAGCGAGATTTACTGCGAATGGGCGCCCAACGAAAAGGTTGCGCTCGAAGTTGCTTTCGGGGCAAGCCTTGCGGGCAAGCGGAGCTACTGTGCGATGAAGCACGTGGGCCTGAACGTCGCTGCCGACCCGATGTTTACGATTTCCTACACGGGCGTGAATGCGGGCATGGTCATCAATGTTGCCGACGACCCGGGCATGCACTCCTCGCAGAACGAACAGGATTCCCGCCACTATGCGATTGCCGCCAAAATCCCCATGCTGGAACCGTCCGATTCCGCCGAGGCCCTTTCATTCACCAAAAAAGCCTACGAGATTTCCGAGGAATACGATACGCCGGTCCTGCTCAAGATGTGTACGCGGGTTGCCCACTCACAGAGCATTGTCGAGACCGGCGAGCGCATGACGCCGCCTGCCCGCCCGTACAAGAAGGATGCGGGCAAGTACGTCATGGCTCCCGCAAATGCGCGGCGGCGGCATCCCTTTGTTGAAGAGCGGACTGCCCGCCTTGCAGAATTTGCCGAGACCTCCGGCCTGAACCGCGTGGAGATGGGCGGCACGAAGCTCGGCATCATTACGGATTCTACCTGTTACCAGTATGCAAAGGAGGCGTTCGGACAGGATGCCTCCATACTCAAGATAGGGATGTGCTATCCCCTACCGGAAAAGATGATTCGGGACTTTGCTTCCAAAGTGGACCGCCTTGTGGTCATAGAGGAACTTGATCCGATTATCGAAGGCTTCTGCAAGTCGCTCGGCCTTGCGGTCGAAGGCAAGTCCCTCTTCACCGCCGTGGGCGAGTATTCCCAGAACATGCTGCGCGAAAGGCTGGGACGCGCCGCGCAGGAAGGCTGCCGCCCCATCGAAGGCCTGCCCGTCCGTCCGCCGGTCATGTGCGCGGGATGCCCGCACCGGGGGCTCTTCTACACGCTCGGCAAGAACAAGTGCACCGTCATGGGCGACATCGGCTGCTACACGCTCGGCGCGTCAGCCCCGCTCAACGCGATTGACGCGGTCGAGTGCATGGGGGCTTCGGTCAGCTCGATCCACGGCTTCAACAAGGCCTGCGGTGCCGAAAGCGAGGGCAGGACGGTTGCGGTTATCGGCGACTCCACCTTCGTCCATTCCGGCATGACGGGGCTGGCGAACATCGCCTACAACCAGAGCAACTCGACCGTGATAATTCTGGACAACTCCATCACGGGCATGACCGGCCACCAGCAGAACCCGACCACGGGTTACAACATCAAGGGGGACCCTGCGGGCAAGATAGACCTTGAGGCCCTCTGTCATGCGATGGGCATCAGGCGGGTGCGGGTCTGCGACCCCTACGACCTTGAGGCGACCGACCGGGCGGTGAAGGAGGAACTTGCGGTGGCCGAGCCTTCCGTCATCATCAGCCGCCGCCCCTGTGCCCTGCTCAAGTACGTGAAGCACAGTGCACCGCTCAAAGTGAATGCGGACAAGTGCCGGGGCTGCAAGTCCTGCATGAAGATCGGTTGCCCGGCCCTGAGCTTCCGCGACAAAAAGGCGGTCATAGACCCCACCCAGTGCGTGGGCTGCGGGGTCTGCTCCCAGCTGTGCAGGTTCGAGGCGCTGGCGGGCGGTGTCTGATGCCCCCTTGGGGGACGGCAGCATGGAAAAGACCGGCGCACCTGCCGTCGCCAAATCCCCGGTGGCGAACTCGGCCGGGGATTCTTTTTTTGACCGGGCCGGGCAGCAGGAACGCACGCTGCCAGATTATCGATGCATACCGGCGTTTCTGTTTCCGTCGGCCATGCTGTCCGCGATGCGGGCGGCTTCATCGAAGTCAATCAGCTCGGCGGCTTCCTGCAGCCGATGAAAGAGTGCGGCCTTTTCGGGGGACAGCCTGCATGTCCTGAGCTGTCCGATAAGCCCGTCAAGGGCGTTCAGGTCTTTATGTGAACAGGCTTCCTGTATTGCCTGTATTGTGCGGGCAAGTTCCCCGCCGGAAATTCCAGCTTTGGGGGCGCTTCCTTCATCCCCGGCATCATCCATGAAGGTGCTGAACGTTTCCCGGTATGACGCATACAGGTCCAGCAGGGCGGGCGTCTTTTCCTGTATTTCGGCCAGTACGTCTTCTTTGCCTGCCCGGTTGCCCAGCTCTTCAAGTTCCGCTGCCATGCGGGAAAGGCCGTCCGCTCCGACTATCCGCGCGGAGCTTTTGAGCGCATGGACTTTCACCGTGTAGTTCCTGATGTCTCCGGCTGCAAGGTAGTCCCGTATTTCCTTTGAACTGCTGTCTATAAGGCGGACGAACGTCCGCTTGACGGTCCGTTCGTTCATGCGCTCCCGGCTGCCGTCTTCCGCCTCTGTTCCGCCAGTTTCGTGCAGCAGTGAGGGGGGCAGGAATGCCTTGAGTATCCGGGCAAAGTCCTTTCCCTGTACGGGTTTTGCCATAAAACCGTCAAAGCCCGACTTCAGGAACATCTGTTCGGCTCCGTTTACGGCGTTTGCACTCAGGGCAATGACGGTACAGCGGCTTTGGTGTGCGCAAATGCGGTTTCCCGCTGCTTCCTTTTCCCGTATTTTTGCAAGCGCCTCTATGCCGTCCATGCCGGGCATCTGGTGGTCCATGAAGATTATGTCGTACTTTTTTCCCCCGTCAAGCATCATGAGGGCTTCAGGACCGCTTGCTGCCGTGTCGGGAACGATTCCCAGTTTACCCAGCAGCCCCTGTGCAACCTGTATGTTCAGCTCGTTGTCGTCCACAACGAGGACTTTTGCTTCCGGAGCCCGGAATTCCGTGGCCTGCGGTTTTTCAACGAACAGGGCGGCAAGTTCCGGGCTGTTCAGCCTGCCGGTGGAAATGCAGCGGCAGGCGGGGCTGCCTTCCGCAGGACCTGCTGCACTGAACACCGGAGGGTACCGGTCTGCCAGAGACTGCACTGCGGTCTGGTTCTGGGGAGCTTCCTGCGGAATGCAGAACGAGAAGGTCGATCCTTTGCCGAATTCCGACTGCACGGCCAGTGTACCGCCCATCAGGGCAACCAGCCTCCTGGATATGGAAAGCCCCAGACCGGTCCCCCCCTTGCTGCGGTTCATCTTCATGTCGGCCTGCTGGAATTCGGCAAAAATCTTGTCCAGGTCTTCCGGCCGTATTCCCGTGCCGGTGTCGGCAACGGAAAAGCTGATTTTGTTCCCTCCGGCCCGTTCCACGCGGATTGTTATGCTGCCGCTGTCGGTGAATTTTGCGGCATTGCCTGCCAGGTTTATCAGTACCTGCCGGATCCGCATGTCGTCGCCGTGGACGACGGCGGGAAGGCCGGGATCCAGTTCCAGCTGCAGGACAACGGGTTTTTCCTTCAGCTTGACCAGGCAGACGTTTGCAACGTCGTACAGCAGGGTGAGCAGGTTGTAGTCAACGGGCACAAGTTCCATCTTGCCGGATTCTATCTTGGAAAAGTCGAGGATATCGTTTATGATGCCGACTAAGGCAACTCCCGACGAGCGTATCTGCCGTATCGTATTCTTTTCGGACAGGGAAAGGGGGAAGTCCAGCGCAAGTTCGCTCATGCCGATGATGGCGTTCATCGGCGTGCGGATTTCATGGCTCATGTTTGCAAGGAACATGGACTTCAGTTCATTCTGCTTTTCTGCCTCATTCCGCAGCCGCTGAATTTCGCTTTCCCGCCGGAGCGTCGTAAGTACGTAGTAGGCCCGGAAGAGGGATATGAAGCAGATTGCGAGAATGAAAAATATCCCGTAAGGCAGGTACGGTTTATACGTGATTTCCCAGCCCGCCGTCTGCGGCATGATGCACAGGGCGGCGAAATAGCCTATGGTAACGGGAATGGTTACCAGACAGTCCAGGTAAAAGACTGCTGACGTAATGAGCGCAATGACGTAGAAGAAGGTGTAGTCCACCACACCGAGTACGTATGCCGTTACCGCGACGCAGAGAAAGCTTACGGTCAGAAGGACATTTCCGTATGCTTTTACGAGGTACAGGAAGAGCCGCTCGTTTTTCTGCTCCCTGCTGGTATAGATGAGGTTCGCTATGAATATCAGCGTGGAGGAAAGGACAATGACGGCGTCCAGCATGGCGAATATCGCGTAGACGTTCAGCTCAAGGGAAAAGCCCCTGAAAATGTACTCCGCTTTTTCAGGGGAAAGGAGCTTGCGCATGTCGGAGACAAACTCCAGCAGCAGGTATAAGGCAAGGGCGGGGGGGAAGATGCAGAGGCGGAAGCTGTTCGCCTCGTTGACCATCCGCTGAAAAGCAGGAATCTCGCTCTTTTTCAGTACACCCCAGTATGCCGTATACAGCGACGTACGGTGCCGGGCCTGCATTAGAAGAATGCCTCTATCTTCTGCAGCAGGTGCCCTACTCCTGCCGACTTAAGGATGTAGTCCTGGGGGTTGAGCGTCAGTGCATCCTTGACCATGGCCGCATCATTTACGTCCGTCAGGAAGAATACGGGAATGTCCTTGTACGCTTCCTGGGACCGTATGGCACCGAGTGTCTGCGGTCCGTCGCACAGGGGCATCTGGTAGTCAAGCAGAATCAGGTCTGGCCGCTCGTTTGCAAGGAACGAAACCGCCGCATTGCCGGTCTTGACCACGGAAACCCTGAACAGGCCCCTGAGGACGTTGCTCATGGTCCGCAGAACAACCGGATCGTCGTCAACGATGAGGATGTGCTTGGGCTGCTCTTTTTCCACAATAACCTTGCTTTCAATCTCGTACAGCTCGCTTTCGGCTATCTCCCGTTCTTCCAGCCTGGTCAGAATCCGCTTGATTTCGGCAACGAATGCAGAGAAGAGGAGGGGAGTGCGGATAAAACGGAGAATCCTTGCTTCCGTCCTGCCGAAGTACTTGTGCAGTTCGTCCCGTGATCCGGTGAGTATGAAGGGGATTTTGTCCGTGTCGTGCAGGAGCCGCGCCAGTTCCACCCGCTCTTCCGAAGAAAGTGCAGTCAGGTGGATGACGATGAGGGTGACTTTTTCTTTTTCTGCCGTCTCCAGAATACGCTGTTCTTTCAGCTCAACGAATATGCAGTCAATCTTTTCCTGCAGTTTTTCATTCAGGTGTTCATTTGCTTCGGACCTGTTGCCCGTAAATAAAACTTTTCCCATCGGATACTCCTTGAAAGCTTTGTTGTATGCGGAACTGGACGCTTCAGCACAGTTCCTGCGAAAGACGTTCCATTTCCTGCACGTTCTTTTCGCTCATCGCAATCTTTATGGAAACCCTGGCTTCCGCGAAGCTGAGGTCTTTGCAGCCTGCTTCCAGGCCTTTGTCGAACAGGGAGCGCATTGCCTTTGCCGCAGCCGGTGCCCAGCTGCCGTTTTCAACGAAGGCGATTTTCCGCTTCTGGTAGTTCCGCTCGGTCAGATGTTCTATGAATTCCTGCATGACGGGGAATACGCCGCCGTTATAGGTCGTGGAGGCAAGGACGAGCGTGCCGTAGCGGAAGGCGTTTTCGACGTTCTCGTACATGTCTTCCCGGGCAAGGTCGGCAGTGACGACCTTGGGGCAGCCCTGTGCCTTCAGGATGTCCGCGAGTTTTTCCACGGCTTTTTTCGTGTTGCCGTAGACTGACGTGTAGGCAATCATCACGCCTTCGCTTTCCACCCCGTAGTCTGACCAGATGCCGTAGAGCCTGAGGTATTCGGCGATGTCCGCATCAAGGACGGGGCCGTGCAGGGGGCAGATTTTCTGTATGTCCAGCCTGGCGGCTTTCTTGAGTACCGCCTGCACCTGCGGGCCGAACTTGCCGACGATGCCGAAGTAGTAGCGGCGTGCCTCGCAGGTCCAGCCTTCCGGGTCTTCCTTGTCGTTTGCCCCGAACTTGCCGAATGCGTCTGCGCTGAACAGGATTTTTTCGCATGTCTCATAGCTCATCAGGACTTCCGGCCAGTGGACGTTGGGAGCTGCGATGAACGAAAGCGTATGCGTTCCCAGTTCCAGCGTGGAAGCGTCGCCGACGGCAAGCTGGCGGGGGGCAATGGCCGCAGCGAACTCATCGCCGAAATAGCTTTTCATCATCGTAAAGGCCATCTTTGATGCAACGATGACGGCTTTGGGATATGCCCTGATGAACTGCTGTATGCAGGCGGAATGGTCCATCTCCATGTGGTGCACGACGAGGTAATCCGGCTCGCGTCCGCCCAGTTCCTTCTTGATGTTGGAAAGCCATTCGTCGCCGAAATGGCCGTCAACGCTGTCCATGACGGCAATCTTGTCGTCCCGTATGACGTATGAATTGTATGCCATGCCGAGGGGAACGTGAAACTGCCCTTCAAAGAGGTCTATGGCGTGGTCGTTCACGCCGACGTACCTGATGGAATCTGAAACCGTCATGCTGCTGTTAGCGTTCAGCATCTTCTTTTCCTCCGTTTTCTTCTGTTTCTTCTTCATTCTGCTGCATGCAGGTAGCAAGCAGTCCCTTGCCTGTCCGGCGGATCGGACGCTGCTGCGTGCGTTGCACCGGCGCTGCCGGTGCGCTTTCCTGCTTTGCGTCCGTGCCGAATACCGTACTCGCCGCAACGTCAAGCGGGGCGGGCTCCGGGGCAGGGGGATTTGCAGCCTCAGGCGCCGGGACTGTTGCTGACCCGGCTGCCGGGGCCGGGACCGGGGCACTTACCGCCGTATGTTCCGGGGCTGCCTTGTGCCCTGCTGCTTTTGCGGGAGTCCCTTTCTCTTTCTCCCGGGCGGCGAAAATCTCATCCAGTGAGATGGGGGTATAGCCCTCCGGCGGCTCGTTGGCAGCTACCGCAGCTTCGGCAGGCACAACAGCCTCAGCAGGGGATACGGCGTCGGGTTTTGTCGCCTCGGTCGCAATTGCCTCTGCGGGTGCTGTCTCTGCCGTTTCGCCGAGCAGGTAGGTCTTCATGAGGCCCTTGCCCTTTACCTCTATTTCAACCGGTCCCGTGTAGGGGAAGTCGTTTTTGCTCTGCTCCCACACCGCTTCGGTCACGTGGATGCAGCCGGGCGTACCGGTGCTTTCCATGCGGCTTGCGACATTGACGGTGTCGCCCCAGATATCGTAGATGAACTTTGTCTTGCCTATGACGCCTGCAACGAGGTTGCCGCAGTTTACGCCCACGCGGATGCTGAGCCTGAGCTTTCTGGACTCGTTGAACTCAATGACGTCCTGCATCATGCCCTGTGCCATCGAAAGCATCAGTTTAACGCCGTCGTTGTGGGAGTCTTCGGTCAGGCCGGTCGCCGCCATGTAGGCGTCTCCGATCGTCTTGATTTTTTCGACCCCGCAGTCCTTTGCACGCAGGTCAAAGCGGGTAAAGAGGGAGTTCAGTATGGCAACCACGTCCCCCGCTGCCATGCTGTCGGACATCTTGGTAAAGCCGACGAGGTCTGCAAAGAGGACGCAGGCATTGGGGTACTGCTTTGCGATGATGCTGCCCGGGTGTTCGGTCAGTTCCTGTGCAATCGGCTGGGGCAGGATGTTCAGCAGGAGCTCTTCCGCCTTGTCCTTTGCAACGGCAAGTTCCTTGTTGGACTCTTCCAGTTCCGCCGCCTGCTTGCGCAGTTCCTTCGTCTGCTTTGCGACTTCGTTTTCCAGCTTTATCTGGTACTTCTTCATCTTGCGGTAGCGGTTCCTGATGATGAGGGCGGTTGCAAGGATGACGAAGAGGGCAATCTGGAACCAGAACCACCAGAGCTGCCAGAGGTAGGGCTTCTTGATGATGACCAGCGGTTTTTCGATGGCGCTCGGCTCTTCCTCGGAGTTCTTTGCCATCACGTAGAAGGTGTACTTGCCGGGCTTGAGGTTGGTATAGGAAACTTCGCGGACGGATGACCAGGGGGAGTATTCGTCTTCAAAGCCGTCGAGCCGGTAGCTGAACTGCATCTGCTCGGGCGACACGAAGCTGAGCCCCGTGAACTTGATGCGGATTCTCTTGCCTTCGGGCTGAATCACGATCCGTTCCGCCCGTTCGTCCTGCGCCTCATTGTCGATGCTGACACTCTGAATTTGGATGACCGGCTGGGCTTTGTTGATGACCTTGACGGGGTCGTAGACCGCAAAGCCGTCTATCATCGTAAACCAGACCCGGCCCTCGCTGTCCTTCATGCTGACCGAGGTAGACGTGACGCCGCCTGAGCGCAGGCCGTCCGAGCGCCCGTAGAGCCGGCATTCCAGCCGGTCCGCCGTCCCTGCCGCCATCTCCTTCATCTGGGAGAACCTGGCGGAAAACACGCCGCTGTTCGAGGTAAACCAGGCGGTATCCGTGTAGTCGGTCATAATCTGGAACACGCCGTCGTCGCCCAGTCCGTTCGCGGTATTGTAATTGAAGATTTTGTCCTCGGTTATGCGGGACAGGCCCGTACCCGTACAGATCCACAGAGCACCGTCTTCCAGCCGCGTTATCTTGAAGATGACGTTGCCCGCAAGTCCCGTTTCGGTTGAACAGGTGCGGACCACTTTCCGGTCCCTGAGCTGGAACACGCCGCCGCCGTCCGTACCGCCCCAGATGGAACCGTCGGCGTCCTCGTAGAGCGCCATGATGAACTCGTTGGGAAGGCCGTCTGCCAGGCGGAGGGTCTGTATGCTGCCGTCCCGGTGGTCAATGATGCTCAGGCCGGCGGTCGTGCCGATGTAGAGGTCCCCGCCGGACGCTTCCATGGCGACGCGGGTCTTGTAGTGGCCGATTCCTTCCTCCCGCCCCCAGCGTTCCACCCGGCAGGTCATGCTGTCCGCGTCAGAAGCGCCGGTGACGGTCAGGCGGAACTGCCCCTGCGGTCCGTAAGTGCTGACGAGCAGGCGGCCTTCGCGGTCAAAGCCGACGTGCCGGATGCGGCAGTTCCGGCAGGCTGTCGTGAGCTCGTTTTCGTGGAAGCTGTTGTCTGCATAGCGGTAGCACAGGAGGCCGGTGTCGGTTCCCAGCCAGGCGAGACCGCGCGGCTTGTCTTCGACAATCGCGTTGACCGTGCTTTCCGTGGCAACCGTGCGGAACTTGCTCAGCGTCAGCTTTTCCAGCCCGCCGCGGTCGGTGCAGATCCAGATGTTTCCTTCCTTGTCCTCAAAGACGCAGTTCACGTTGTTGTCGATGAGCCCCTGCTGGATGTCGTAGTAGCACAGCTGGCCGTGGTGCATGATGACGAGGCCGCGATCCATTGAGAACCAGATGGTGCCGGAACTGTCCTGAAAGATGTTGCCGACAATCGTACTTTCGGCTTCTCCGAAGGAAAGGTCAAAGACCTGCTCGCCTCCCTTGCCGTCCGTCCTGACCGCATAGTGGGGGGCAATGCCGTACCAGAATGCGCCGGACTGTTCCTGCATGATGCTGCTGATGACGCTGTCGGCAGGAAGCGACTGGAAGCCCTTGAAGCGGGAGAAGGCGCCGGAGCTGTAGACGTAGCAGCTGCCGGGCGTTAGGCTGGACAGCCAGATGCGGCCCGCCGTGTCGCAGTAGAGGCTCTGCACGAGGATGTTCTGCTCGCCGTAACGGTCCAGGCCGTCCGGCACCTTGATTTCACCTGCCGGTGTATGGTAGACGACACCGGAAGCCGTGCCGATCCAGATGTTGCCGTTCTGATCTTCGGTAAAGGCGCGGATTGAATTGTTGGGGAGGCCGCCTGCCATGTCCAGGCGCAGCACGGAGCCGTCCCTGCCTAGGCGGAAGGCGCCCTCATCGTTGGAACCGATCCAGAGGTTCCCCCCGGAATCCTCAAAGACCTTGCGGGCGGACACGAAATCGTAGCGGGAGTCGGTCCCCCGGTTTATCGTCAGGAAATCCGTGCCGTCAAAACGTACCAGTCCCGTGTAGGAGCCGAAGTACATGTAGCCGTTCTGTGCCTGCAGGACGTCGGTGATGTTGTTGCCGGGAAGTCCGTCCGAGGCGCTCCAGCTCCTGCTCACATAGTCGCCGAGAAAACTGACGGCGGTGGAAGATATCTTGAAAGCCTCGGCATTCAGCGCGAGGCAGCAGGCGGCAGAAAGCATGGCCGCAGCAAACAGAACGCTCCTTTTCATGCCCTCCATTCTAGCATAAAAAGCCCGTTCTGTCATTCAAAAACGCTGTGTGCCCGGCGCCGCCTGAACGCACTGCGGCCGGTGTCTCCGTCCGAGGCGGTGCTTCCGTCAGGGCGGAACGCTGACAGCCGGGAACCCTGTCGGGCCGGGCTGCTGACGGTCTGGACTGCTCTGACGGTCCGGTGAAAAAACGCCGCGAATTCTGCATAATTATTCATAAAACGATTTACAAATAGATAAAAATACACTACTATAGAAACAGTTGCCGTTCAAACTCGCGGCAAAGGGGTATCAATATGGAATATAACATCAAGAACGCTTACTGCAAGCGCGTTTGGGATGACATCAGCACGCGCTATGCCGATCAGGACCACTTTCTTCAGGCGGCCGGACTTATCCTCGAAACAATCGGACCGGTCGTGGACAAGATGCCTGACCTTGAGAAGTATGCGGTGCTCGAACGCTTCGTAGAGCCGGAGCGGGTCATCATGTTCCGCGTTCCGTGGACCGACGACCAGGGCAAGAGCCACGTCAACCGCGGCTTCCGCGTACAGTTCAACAGCGCAATCGGACCCTACAAGGGCGGCCTGCGCTTCAGCCCCGAGGTGAACCTCGACGTGCTCAAGTTCCTTGGCCTTGAGCAGACGCTCAAGAACTCCCTCACGACGCTCCCGATGGGTGGCGGCAAGGGTGGTTCCGACTTCGACGCACACGGAAAGAGCGATGCCGAAGTGATGAGGTTCTGCCAGTCATTCATGACCGAACTCTACCGGCACATCGGTCCCGACACGGACGTTCCTGCCGGTGACAAGGGCGTCGGCGGCCGCGAAGTTGCCTTCATGTTCGGCCAGTACAAGCGGATCCGCGACGAGTACACGGGCGTTTTGACCGGAAAGGGACTTGCCTTCGGCGGCTCCCTCGCCCGCACCGAGGCGACAGGTTACGGCCTCATCTACTTCGCCGAGTGCATGCTCAAGAAGATGGGAACGGATTTCAAGGGAAAGAAGTGCCTCATCTCCGGCGACGGTAACGTTGCCCAGTACGCCGCAGAAAAGATTATCCAGCTCGGCGGAACTCCGATAACCCTTTCCGATTCTTCCGGCTACATTCTGGACGAAGAAGGAATTACCCAGGAGAAGCTTGAGTACGTCAAGGCCTTCCGCGCCGAGCACAAGAAGGTTGACGAATATGTCAAGAAGTTCCCCAAGGCCAAGTTCTTCAAGGGCGAGAAGCCCTGGGGCGTCAAGGCCGACCTCGCCTTCCCCTGTGCCACGCAGGACGAGATTTATCTGGACGATGCGAAGAAACTCGTCGCCAACGGAATCAAGCTCGTCGCCGAGGGAGCCAACATGCCTACCCGCGCCGAGGCCATCGAGTACTTCCAGCAGAACAAGGTCGTCTTTGCTCCCGGCAAGGCGAGCAACGCCGGTGGTGTCGCCGTTTCCGGACTTGAGATGAGCCAGAACTCCGAGCGCCTCTCATGGAGCTTTGAGGAAGTTGACAGGAAGCTCAAGGACATCATGACGAACATCCACGACAACGCATGGGAGACCGCCAGGAAGTACGCCACCGAAGGTGACTACGTTGCCGGTGCCAACATCGCGGGCTTCGTCAAGGTCGCTCAGGCGATGGTCGCACAGGGCCTCGTCTGATTCTGATTCAATTTGAGTGAAGCCTTGATATGATGACACCCCGACGGGCGCTCTGCCTGCCGGGGTGTTTTTTTGTGCACTGCCTGTCACACCGTGACCTGAGCTCAGACGGTAACCTGGGGTCAGACGGTGGACGGCAGGATGTTCAGGATGTCGATGCTGCCGGTCTGCAGGGAAGACGGATATGCCTTGCCCTTATAGTTCAGGACGATAGCCTTCGTGTAGTCAATGCAGTTCGGCTTTGCATAGATGCGCCCGCCCTTGGGCGAACCGTTTTCCCAGACGACTTCTGCCCGCAGGTTGCCCGGCAGGTGCAGGCCCTTCAGTTCGCCAGAAATCGGGCAATTCCCGCCAGTGAGCGGGAATTGTCCGCCGGAGCTGCCGTTCAGCAGGTCTATCTCCAGTTTACCCCGGTTCATCCGTGCCCGGATGATGGCGTCGATGACAGATTCCGCCGCAGCCGGCTGGTCCGCATCCGTGTCCGCCGCTGTATCGCCTTTGCCGGGCAGCCCGGCAAGGTAGCTGTTGATTTCGGTGTACTTGCTGCGCTGGTCAAGGGCTCCCGCCGCATCCCATGCCGCTTCAAAGAGCTGCCGTATGAGGGCCCGCTCTGATTCCGAATAGGCTTCGGGAGCCTTAAAGGCTGCGAAGAACTCGCAGGGACCCGTCAGCAGCTTGAAGTGCTTTCTGAGGAACTTCCTGTCCAGCGTGTAGTCATAGTATTTTTTCAGTGCAAGGGCGGCATAGACTGCGCCGAAGGGGGCAAAGAGGTCCGCATCCGTGCAGGAGGGGGCGCTGTCTCCCCAGAGGTCACTCGTTCCGTAGGCAAGCGAGCCGTCACACTGGAACATCTCCTTTGCACAGCGGAAGCTGCGCTTGCGGAATGCCCTGATGAAGCGGCCGAGGGCGGCATAGGCTTTTTCCATTCCGTACGCGCAGTAGGGAAGCCCGTACAGATCCTGAAAGCGGTAGCGGAGGCAGTCCGCGGTCCCTTCCGTACCTGCGGCCCCGTCCGTACATGCCTTCTGTTCCGTGCCGCTCCCGGGCCGGCTCCACAGACCCGTCTGGAGTGACGGCAGGCTGCCCAGGTCACTGAACGAAGAGAGGAGCCGGTAGCGGCTGTATTTCCATGCCAGCTCCTGTGCCGTATCTGACAGCTGGAGCGAAAGCCGCCGGTACCTGCGGGAAAAGCGGGAGGCGTGATCGTCCCGGACCGACTGGTAGGGTTTGGTCTGGGCAAAGCAGAGCTTCTTGAGCGCCTTGTCGGCACATGACGTTGCAAGCGACTTTGCAGAGCGCGATACGTTTCCCCCGCGCCGCCGGTAATGGTTTGACCGGTAGGCGGTTTCTATGTCGATGTAGATGGTGACGTCATCTGCTCCTTCGATGATGAGGGAGCCTCCCTTGACGCAGCAGCTGCCGCCTGCCGTACTTGCCATCGCCATTGCACACATGGGAATGCCGTTCATCCGTTCAAGGGCAATCGTGTCGTCGTCGAGCGCAAAGACGGTCTGCGTTTCTTCATCGCTTTCAAAGCCCGCCCGCAGGAAGATGTTTCGGGGCAGCGATGCCCCGATGTGGATTGCGATGACGTCATCGCAGGCAGAGGCAAACACATCCCTGCTGCAGCTGATGCTGGAACCGCTGCTGAGCGGAGCATTCTGCGAGAAGATTGCCGTGCTTTCCCGGGGACTTTCGATTGAAATCGTTTCGGAGGCGATGCCCGTTTCCATGTCGAGCCTGCGCTCATACACGAGGATGGAACTTTCCTTTCCTGCAAGGGGGGTCCGCTCCGCGGAAGAAAAGAAGTCTATGCGGAATGTTCCGGCACTTTTATAGAAGGCGGGGTTTCCCGGTACGGAAGCGACGCTTTCCTGCATGCGTTCGCGTGCTTCGCTTTCGGCCCCGCCGGCGTAGAGTTCCTGTATTTTCTTATAGTCTTTCCAGCAGTTTTTGTTTACCCGGTTGATGAACGGAGCGGACCAGAGGGATTCCTCGTTCAGGGCGATGATCTGCGAATTGACGCCGCCGAATACCGTTGCTCCCAGGCGTCCGTTGCCGATGGGAAATGCGCTGTCAAAATCCGCTGCGGCCTCTTTGTAGCTGATTGTGTCCATAGGGAAAAATCTAGCATGAACGGGGCTGTCTGGGCAAGTAGGCTGTGTCCACCGGCAGTGCTGCCGGTTCTGCCGTATTCCGCCCTGCCTCCGGTTCCGCCGTGCCGCCGTATGGAAAAAAGGCGCTGTATGGTGTATAGTGCTGTGCATGAACATGGACAATATCGTGGTGGTGCTGGTGCGGCCGGAAGAAAGCCGGAACGTCGGTGCGGTCTGCCGGGCTATGGCGAACAGTGCGGTACATACACTCCGCATTGTCGGCCGGCGGGAAGACCTGGATGACGGGAAGGTGCGGGTGCTGGCGATACATGCGGCATATATCTGGGAGCGGGCCGAGTTCTTTGACAGCGTCACGGCGGCGACTGCTGACTGCACGGTGAGTGCGGGGACGACCCGCAGGCGGGGCAAGAAGCGCAAGGGCAAGCTCTTCCTGCCCGAAGAGTTTGCCGGTAACGCAGGGCGTGTCACCGACGGCGGGGGCAGGGCTGCAATCGTATTCGGCAACGAACGGACCGGCCTTACCGACGAAGAGCTTGAGGAATGCAGCTGCGGGGTTACGATCCCGTCGAGCGACGAGTTTGCATCGCTGAACCTGAGCCACGCCGTCCAGATTGTCTGCTACGAACTGTTCCGTGCCGCCAACGGGGGGCTGACCGGCTACACGCCCATAAGCCTTTCCCGTCTGGATCAGACCGTCGGCGTCATAACGGAAAGCCTGGCTCAGATGGGCTTTTTTCAGCGGGTAACCGGTGACGGGATGGCGTCCTTCTGGCGGCAGGTGTTCTCCCGTGCCAGCCTGAGCGAGGGCGAGGCCCAGTATATAGAAAAGACCTTCCACAAGGCTGCAGGCCTCTTTGTCGGCAGGGGACGGGAGCAGGACCGCTGACGGGTGCACGGCGCCCGCCATGCGAGGCACTCCTGCCGTGGGGGAACTGGGGCCATGCTCGCTGCCCGACATGCGGGGCACTCCTGCCGGTCCGCTGAATCGCGGCGGCCCCGCCTGTCAGAGGCCCTTCGTAAAGATGTAGGTCTTGTAGTCCCTGCGTTCGGAACTGAACGGCCCGTAGCTGTCTTCCTGCACGAGCGTAAAGCCGTGCTTCCCGTACCACTGCCAGTTGCAGTCGCAGTCAGTCCAGAGGTAGAGCTTTTTCCAGCCTTCAGACCGGAGCCTGCCGCAGATGCGGTCCAGAATCAGGGAGCCGGCCCCGGCTTTCCTGCTGACGAACAGGGACAGCTTGATGTCATCGCGGTTCATGAGGGAAAGGGTCCGTTCGTCCATCAGGGCGAGGTAGGTCCGGCTCATGCCGGAAGCTGCCTGCCATTCTTCGGGGAAGCGCTGCGATTCCCGCTCGTACCATGCGTCAACGCTGCTCACATCGCCCTTGCGCGCAAGGAAAGCGGCGGCAAGCAGCGTCCCGTCTGCGTCCGTCAGTTCAAAACGGTAGTCGTTTTCGGCAATGTTGTTCCGCACGATGTATTCGACATTGAAGCGCTTGAATTCTGCATCGCCGACCGGCGGGCTCCAGAGCGGTACGACCACGTCGACGACGAGCGGAAGCTGCTGCATGGAAAAAGGCGCAAGCCTGAGGCCGTTTTCAGTCATGTTCATCCGAGGAAGCGGTTCAGGACTGCCATGACCGCAGGAATTTCGTAGGGCTTTGCGAGGTACTCGTCCATTCCCAGCTCAAGGGAGCGGGACCGGTCTTCCTGGAACGCATTCGCCGTCAGGGCGACGATGGGAATGCCCGCCTTTTCCGGGTCACTGAGCGCACGGATCTTTTCCGTCGCCGCGTAGCCGTCCATTTTGGGCATCTGGATGTCCATGAAGATGAGGTCGTAGTATCCGGCGGGGTGCGATTCCATCATCTGCACGGCTTCCGAGCCGTCGGAGGCAATTTCCACTTCCAGGCCGACCTTCGTCAGGATGGCTTCTGCGATGATCTGGTTTGTTTCCACGTCTTCCGCAAGCAGGATCCGCTTTCCCGAGAAGTCGGTCTTTACTTCCTCCTGCCTGTTTTCGGCGGGGGTAGGATGCTCGTTGATGCGGCAGGGGACAACGACGGTGAACTCAGAGCCTTTGCCTTCCTCGCTCTGGACGGAAATGTCCCCGCCCATCATCTGGACAATGCGTTTCGTAATCGCCATGCCCAGACCCGTTCCCTGAATGCCGTTGACGGTGCTTGTCTTTTCCCGCGTAAACTCGTCAAAGATGACCTTCTGGAATTCCCTGCTCATGCCGATTCCGTTGTCCCGGATGCGGAAGCGGTAGTTTTCGAATCCTTCCGGGCCGGTTCCGCCGCTGCGGACAAGTTCGTCCAGGCTCAGGCTGATCCTGCCTCCTTCCGGGGTGAACTTGATGGCGTTGCTCAGGATGTTGAGCAGGACCTGGTTCAGGCGCAGCTTGTCCGTAATGACGTCCGCATGGGTGAGCTGCTGGCCGAGCGTGAGCTCCAGCTTTTTTTCCGTGACGTTTGCATGCACGATGGTTTCAAGGTCCGCGAGCAGGCGGCTCAGGTTCACTTCTTCTTCGTTCAGGGGTACCTTTCCGCTTTCAATCCGGCTCATGTCAAGTACGTCGTTGAGCAGGGAAAGCAGGTGTCCGCTGGAGACGGTAATCTTTTCAAGGTAGTCCTTGACCTGCGCCTTGTCGTCGATGTTCGATTTGGCAAGGGCCGTAAAGCCGACGATGGCGTTCATGGGGGTGCGGATGTCGTGCGATATGTTGTTGAGGAAGGTCGTCTTTGCCCGGTTTGCGCTCTCCGCCGCATTGAGTGCCCGCCTGGTCTGATTTGCGTCCCGCATGAGGATGAGGATGAGCAGGCCCGCCATGACGAGGATGACGGAAGCGAAGAAAATCGTGTTGTCAATGATGAAGTCCGTGGCGGTGTAGACGTAGAGCTTTTCCCCATAGCGGTAGGCAAGGTTCTGGGCATAGTCGTTGCCGATGAGGTAGAGTCCCCGGTTGATGAGCTTGAGCAGGCCTTCATTGCCGATCTTGATGCCGAAGCTGCGGTCGTCCATCGCATTCAGCTGACGGACGGAAAGGGCCCGGTACTTGCGGTTCCGCAGGATGCCGTTCCGGTAGCCGTTCAGCGTGGTACAGGTGGTTTCTCCCTTGAGCACGGCGTCAAGGCAGGCGTTGATGGACGGATAAAAGGAAATCTGTGCATTGGGAAAATTCGTCTGTATGCAGTAGTCCTGCATCCGGTTCGCCTCGTTGACGGCGAAATGGGAAATGATGGTTTCGTACAGCTTCTTGTCATCCGCATGGAGCGAGGCATTGTAGACGAGTTCCGGCGGGGTGGACAGGACGGGGGTGGACTGGTAGATGCCGCTTTCTTCAAGGAAGTACAGGCCGCCGCCGACCGGAAAGCATGCGTCAATGGCACCCCTGTCCATGTCGGCAACCATCTGGTCATAGCTTTCGTAGCTGCTGTACTGTACGGTCACCTGGCCCAGCTTGAGGGCATGCAGGATGCGGGGAACCAGATCCCTTATGATGCCGGTGGGCTTTCCGTCTCCGTCCCTGTCGCTGTAGGGCATGTAGTTGTCCAGGTAGCCCATGCGGAGGATGGAATGGCTTTGTATCCAGTCCTTTTCCGTGCGGGAGAATGACTGCCGGGAAACGCTCAGCTGGTAGTACTTGCTGCGGAGGAGGGTCCGGTAGTTGGGCTCTTCGTTGAACAGCTGTGCCTGTGCCTCGTCGAGCTGTTCGAGCAGGTCCTGCCTGCGGGCGTTCACGCACAGGTAATAGTCGGACGAGTCAAAAGGGTAGAGGACTTCCGCATTGTCCCGCCCGTAGGCCCCGTCGCCTTCGGCCACGAGGAGGGAGATTTCGTTGGAGTCAAAGTCAGCGAAGAGGTTTTCGTAGGACTCGTAGGGGATGATGCGCGCCTTAATCCGGTGCTTTGCGAGGAACTGTTCCAGTGAGTTGACCATCGAGCTGTTCAGGACGCCGATTGACTTGCCGTTCAGGCTGGAGTAGGCGGTCGTGATGTCGGGATCGCCCTCGTGCTTGACGAGGTTGTAGGTTTCGCTGCCCATGGAGAACTCGGGATAGAGGATCTGGCCCTCCCGTTCTTCCTTCCAGGCAAGGCCGGCGAGCAGGTCGATCCTGCCTTCCAGCAGCATCTTGTAGAGTTCGTTGTAGCTGCCGTAGACATATTCGTATTTCCAGCCGGTATACTCGGACAGCTTGCGGTAGTATTCGTATGCATAGCCCTTCTTGATGGCTCCGGGCCGGGCACCTTCCTGAAAGACCTCGTTCTCGTAGTAGCCGACTTTGACGGGGGCTGCCGCCGACCCGACGCCGGGACAGGAAAGTACGGCCAGCGCCGCAAGGACGAGGACCCGGATGGAGCGGAGCATTCTGGAAAATGAACCTGTGGTATGGGTTCCGGTCATTCTGCACACAATTTCACCTCTGCAGTTGTTCTATCATAGCAGATAATGCAGGAAAAGTACAGGGAAGTTTCAGATGCCTGCCGGAATTCGGCGTATGCCGACGGTCGAACCGGGGGGCGTATACGGGTCGAACCGGGATGTTTCACGGAAACGTATGGAGCGGGGGCTAGAACAAGGGAACGTATGGAGCGGGGGCTAGAACAAGGGAACGTATGGAGCGGGAGAGGTCTCCAACTGGCGAGCGTCTGCTTGCCTCGTGTTTCTTGTGAGACAGTCCGCCATAGTTGAAAATGCCGCAAGATACAAATGCAAGCACTTGCTCGCACAGTTGGAGTCCCCGCGGGAACTGCCAGCGTAGCTTCAAGGCTATACGTTTCCTTATAGTAGTGGCGAACTGTGGGGTGGCAGGGGGTGAAAACGAATGGAGCTCTTGCACAAATAAAAATCTATGTTATACTAAGCTGATAGACTGGCAGGTGCCTGCGTTCAGGGAGGACCCGGACGCAAG
Source organism: uncultured Treponema sp. (assembly GCA_946410085.1). Classification (GTDB taxonomy): domain Bacteria; phylum Spirochaetota; class Spirochaetia; order Treponematales; family Treponemataceae; genus Treponema_D. The sequence continues at coordinate 23,469 of CAMJZA010000058.1, forward strand.
CCGGAGGAGCAGCGCAGTATGGACGGAAACAGAGTGTATGGAATAACAGACAGC
>CAMJZA010000059.1 GCA_946410085.1 uncultured Treponema sp.
ATCCGCCCCCTGCAGACTGGAACGGGCTCGTTGACCTGAAGCAGAAGTAATGCAGCTGTTCTTCGTGCTCAGGACGGCTGTTCTGGATGCGCGTACCGGCTGTTCGGCGAACATGAAAGCGGGCCTGCGGGGGCTTGAATATGAGGGGTCATTGACCAGATAAACTATTCATTTGTATAGATTTATCTTTTTAGGCCCGAAAAAATGTAGAAAACCTGTCTTTTTAGACCCGAAAAAATGTGCCGCCTGCAATTTTTAAGCGGCATCGGGGGGGCTGCTGCTCAGAACGGCTGTTCTGGATGCGCAGAACCGACTGTTCGGCGTGCATATCAAAACCCGGTTAGATTCAAAAGTGAAACTATGCTCGTTTTGAAAGTAAAAACCGACCGGTTTCGGAATCAAAACTAGCTTAGTTTTGAAAGTAAAAACCGCCCGGTTTCGGAATCAAAACTAGCATAGTTTTAAAAGTAAAACTGGCGAGTTTCGGAATCAAAACTAGCATAGTTTTGAAAGTAAAACTGGCAAGTTTCGGAATCAAAACTAGCCTGGTTTTGATTCCCGCTGTTCGGCGTGCACATAACGGCTGTTCTCAGGGCGCAGAATTCCGCCATTCACCGGTATCAGCCCTTTCCAGAAAACTATGCCAGTAGATTTAATCTCGTTTGCCTGGTTCGTATGCTTGTTGAATGTTTTGAGCCTGTTGAGTATACTTCTTTCTAAGGAACAGGGCGGAAAGATGCTGATTTCAGAGATACAGGCAAATGTCACGATTGAGGGCTTGGAACAGGACTGCCTCATAACCATACAGGCTGTTGCCCCCATCAACGGGACCTCTGTTACGGTCTTTTACACGCTTCCTGACGGAACTGTGAAGTCCAGGCTTGTTTCAGCGGTAGATGCTGCATCCCTTTCGCCTGCACAGAGGGGACTTCCCTATTCGTTTGATGGGAATGCCTTGGAGTTCAAGCTTGCCCTTGAGGCAAAGCGTATTGAATTTGCCTACCTGTTTGACCCGATGATGGCCGTCCATTCTTCCAATATAGAGCCGCTTCCCCACCAGATAAGTGCGGTGTATGAGGCCATGCTGCCCAAACGGCCTTTAAGATTCGTGCTTGCGGATGACCCGGGTGCCGGAAAGACGATTATGGCAGGTCTTTTGATCCGCGAGCTGCTTATCCGCTCAGACTCCCGCAGGATTCTGGTCGTCGCCCCCGGAAGCCTGGTCGAGCAGTGGCGGGAGGAACTGTGGGAAAAGTTTGACCTTGACTTCACCGTCTACACGAGCGCATTGGCCGGGACAACGCAGACGGGGAACCCCTACAACGACTTTGACCGCCTCATCGTGCGGCTGGATCAGTTCTCCCGGAACGAGGAAGAACAGGACAAGCTTGCGGGGGCTGGCTGGGATCTGGTGATTTTTGACGAGGCCCACAAGCTGTCTGCCCAGGCGTATGGTGAGAAAATAAACAAGACCAAACGATTCCGCTTCGCGGAGAAGATGCGTGACAGTACCAGGCATCTCCTCCTTATGACTGCGACCCCGCACAACGGCAAGGAAGCGGATTTCCAGCTGTTCATGTCCCTGCTGGACGCTGAGCGTTTTGCAGGCAAATTCCGGGACGGGGTCAAGAAGGTCGAGACGTCAGACTTGATGCGGCGTATGGTCAAGGAAGAGCTGCGACGTTTTGACGGCACCCCGCTTTTTCCCGAACGCAAGGCCTATACCGTGGAATATGCCCTTTCCGAGAAGGAGTCCGAGCTTTATGAGCAGGTGACGGCCTACGTGAAGGAGCAGATGGGCAAGGCCCAGCAGATTCTGGAGAAAAAGAAGCAGGCTTCGGTAGGATTTGCCCTCACTTCCCTCCAGCGGCGGCTTGCCTCCAGCCCGGAAGCAATATATAAGTCCCTTGAACGCCGCCTTTCGCGGATGAAAAAGCTCCTTGAAGAACTTGAGCGCGGGCCTGAGGAGAATGAGGTCAAGACCCTGCAGGGGGTGCAGGATGGCTTGGATTTCAGCGACAGCGGTGAGGACGGCTATGATGATGATGATTATACCGGAGAGGAGCAGGAGGCAATAGAGGACCGGGTTGCGGATGAGGCGACGGTCGCCCGCTCCAAGGAGGAGCTTCAGGCGGAGATATTCACGCTGGAATCCCTGCTTGTCCTCGCAAAGTCAGTTGTCGAAAGCAGGCAGGACAGCAAGTGGACCAAACTCAGGGAAGTCATTTTGGGCACGCATGACAAGTCCGAGAAGAACCTTCTTCTCGCTCCGAACGGCAGGATGCGCAAGCTCATCATCTTTACCGAGTACAAGGATACGCTCCTCTATCTGCAAAAGAGGATAGAAACTCTCTTGGGAACGACGGATTCCACAAGCCAGGTGGTGACGATAAGCGGCTCGACGGACAGAGACGAGCGCAGGAACATCCAGACCCGCTTCAGGACGGACGAGGACGTCCGTGTCCTCATTGCGACGGATGCCGCCGGAGAGGGCGTGAACTTGCAGAATGCCCACCTGATGATAAACTACGACCTCCCGTGGAATCCAAACAGGCTGGAGCAGCGGTTCGGGCGCATTCACCGTATTGGCCAGACGGAAGTCTGCCACCTGTGGAGCCTTGTCGCCGCCGAGACCCGCGAAGGGGCAGTGTATAAGAAGCTTCTGGAAAAAATTGAGGTCGAGAACGAGGCCCTTGGTGGCAAGGTGTTCAAGATTCTGGGTGAACTGTTCCAGGAGCGCAGCCTCAAGGAGATGCTCGTTGAGGCTATCCAGTATGGCGATCAGCCGGAGGTGAAGGCCCGGCTTGAGAAGGACATAGACCTGAGCTTCAACCCGGAGCATCTGAAGCGGCTCCTTGAGCAGAATGCGCTTGCAAGCCAGGTCCTGACGAACGCTGACATCTATAAGATAAAGGAGGAGATGGACAGGGCAGAAGCCCGCAAGCTGCAGCCCCACTATCTCCGGGAGTTCTTTGTTGCAGCCTTTGACTATTTGAAAGGTTCTTACAGGCAGGTTCATGCCGAGCCGGGCCGATATGAGGTGAAGCATGTGCCCGCTGCCGTCATGGAAACATACCGCTCGCTCAAGGAACAGAACAAGGGGCATGTCGATGCAAACCCCGTGCAGGACAAGTACGAGCGTGTCTGCTTTGAAAAGGCGGGGATCCGCATACAGGGCAGGCCGGATGCCGCTGTCGCAGACCTGCTGCATCCGGGGCATCCGCTTATGTACAGCCTGACGCAGACTGTCGCCCGTAGGTTCGGGTACCTTCTGCGGCAGGGGACCGTTTTCTTGACGCAAAACGAATACTGCGAGCATCCGTACATCCTCTATATGTTCACCCATGAGATACAGGACGGAACGGGGACCGTCATCTCCAAGAGCTTTCAGTTCGTGCGCATGGACCCGGACGGCTCCACGGCGGATGCGGGGTACGCACCGCATTTGGATTTGCAGCCGTTCCCGGAGGACAAAAGGCATCTGCTCAAGAACATCCTTGCGGAAGAATGGCTTATGAATGATTTTGCCGGCAGGGCCATGCAGGCCGTCGTGGAAAAGTCCGTCCCCGGTCATTACAATGAAGTGAAGATGCAGAAGCAGGCGTACATCAAGAAGGTGAAAGCCCTCGTGCATGAGCGCCTTACGAGCGAGATAAACTGGCAGAACAAGCTCTTTCAGGAGCAGAACAGGAAAGGTGAGAAGGCAAATGCCGCTCAGACGGAACGGCGCATAGAGGAACTGACCGCACGTCTTGATGCGCGCAAAAAGCTTTTGGCAAAGCAGGAAGACATCGTGAACCTGCAGCCTGTCCTGATAGGTGCCGCGCTCGTCGTGACACAGCAGCAGCTTGACATCCTGGAGCACGGTATGGAAGGAGCGAAGGATGTTCCTTCGGATTACTCGGTTGATGCGGCCACACGGAGGACGATAGAACTGGCGGGCATGGATGCCGTTACCCGGATAGAGACGGAAGCGGGGAATGCCGTACATGACGTTTCTATGGACAACTGCGGCTGGGACATAACGTCAACCCCGCCTGCCAGCGGAAAGCAGGTGAGCGACAACAGACTCATAGAAGTGAAGTCCCGGGTGAGCACGAACGACGTCATAACCGTGACGCACAACGAGTACATAGCGGGCCTGAACAAGGGAAAACAGTATACGCTTGCACTCGTTCTGGTCAGTCCCGCTGACCACAGCGTGGAAGGAGTCTGGTACTGGAACAAGCCCTTCACCAAGGAACTGAACGCGGGGGTGGATCATGCGGAATTCAGCATAGAAGTGATAAAGAAAATGGGAGTACGGAAGGTATGATGGAAGAGCTTTATAAGGAGGATTTAACGGAGTCTGGTGAAAAGGCTGGCGTTATTGCAGAAGACGATGACAGCGTGAAAGACCCTTTTAATCCTGAGGATATTCGAATTTCAAAGAAAACAATCTCTATGGATCAGGTCGTAAGAAGGCTCTCTGCAAAAACATTATGTCTCGCACCTGAGTTTCAACGGTCAGAGGTTTGGACTCCAACAAAAAAAAGTCAGCTCATCGAATCTCTTATGCTGAATATACCAATTCCTCTTTTTTACGTCGCTGCAGACAGCAATGGTGTCTGGGATGTCGTTGATGGTCTTCAGCGCTTGTCTGCAATCAAGGAGTTTTTGGTGGACAAGACTTTGTCCTTAACTGATTTGGAATTCCTTGGTGAAAAATACAATGGTAAAACCATAGATGATAAAGATTTTAGTCCGATTTTATTTAACAGAATCTATGAGACAGAATTTTTGTTTGTCATCATTGAGCCGGGAACTCCTGATTCAGTGAAATACAATATTTTTAAACGTATAAATACTGGCGGAGTATCTTTGTCGGCTCAAGAAATTCGACATGCGCTTTTCCAGGGAAAAGGAACGCGCCTGCTTTCTGAGCTCGCACAGAATGAAGCTTTTCTGAAAGCTACAGACGGGAGCATAAATGATTCTCGCATGGCAGCAAGGGAGGTTATATTGCGATGTCTTTCTTTCATGCTTTTAGGGTATGAAGGTTATTTGGGAAATGACAATATGGACTCGTTTTTACGGAAAGGTATACAGGTTCTAAATTTTCTTGGAGATAGAGGAAAATTAATCGAAAAAAAAGTTTTTAGGGATAATATTATTCCTAAAATTCGTGTGGAAACCTATGAAGAACTAAAAAGGCTTTTTTTGACATCAATGAAGCGAAATTTTGAATTGTTTGGTAGGGAATCATTCCGTATTTCAAAGACCGGTATGAAACGTTCTCCAATTAACAAGGCTCTGTTTGATTCTTGGGGAACTATTTTGGCTTTTTTGTCAGAAGATGACTATAATGTTTTGCTGGATAAACGAGAAGTTCTTCTTGTAAAGTATAATGAGAAAAAGGGGGAGGGGAGGTTTTATGATGCTGTGTCACGGACTGCATGGCAGAAATCTAAAGTTGATATTCGTTTTAAGGAAATCGAGAGCCTTATTCGGGAGACGATACAATGATAACTGAGCTGACGCTAAAGAACTTTAAATCCTTTGTGGAGCGGACGATTGCTTTTTCTCCTCTTACTGTATTGACCGGCATGAACGGGTCAGGCAAAAGCTCTGTCATTCAGGCAATCAGAATGGTTCAGAAAAGCTGTGGAGGCGGATATGGAGATCCCCGGCTGGATGACCACGTTTTGCCGAATAAGCTGAAGTCAAAGCTGACGAAAGAAAATTGGTATTCTTTGATATTGAAAAAAGATTCTAAAAACTATTCAACTGAGGTTAATGGTATTGAATCCGAATCTTATGGATTTGTTCCTGATGATGGAAAAAGAGAAAGTGATTTGGATTGCATCTCTTATCTCTCAGCGGATCGGCTTGGCCCCCAAAACCATCTTCCCGCCGGAAATATGAATGAGATAAGCGGTGTCGGCAACTATGGTGAATATGTGATTGCCTTTCTTGATAAATTTCAGTATTCAAAGGTTCCAGAGCGATTGCGCCTCAATCAAGAAGATGAAAACCTTTTTGACAATACCAATGCATGGCTTTCTGTCATATCTAAAGGAACAATTTTGAGGTATGATAAAAATCAATCTCAAAATGTCTTTTATCCCTTCTATGACGGTATCGTGCCTACTGAAACGGGATATGGTATCAGTTTTACATTACCGGTGATTGTCTCCCTACTTTATGCGGGTGAAAAAAATCCTGAGCGCATTATTATGATTGAAAATCCCGAGTCCCATTTACATCCTGCGGCACAGACAGAAATTGGAAAGCTGATTGCGCTCGCTGCGGCAAATGGCAAGCAGGTTATAATCGAAACCCACAGTGACCACATCATGGACGGCATTCGGATTGTTGCGAAGCAAGAAAAAATAGACGCACATGACGTCAAATTCCATTTCTTCCGCAGGGACAGCTTTGAAGAAGAAACGAGGGTGGAAACGCCTGAACTGTATCAAGACGGCAAACTTTCTTTCTGGCCAGAAGGTTTTTTTGACCAGGGGTTGAAAGACAAGGCTTTTCTTGCAAGGAAAATGTGATGGTTGATTTTGTGTTTAACTCTGCCTCTGTTCCTTTAAGTAATAAAGCAGCTGCTCAGAACACGGCTGATGATGTTTTTTATGCTCTGTCTCAGTATGTCGGAGATAATTCAAAGCCAAAGTTGTTTTTTGATGCATATAGTGATGCTGTTTTGTTGGCGGTTGATTTTTCTTTGCAGGATTACAGCGATGATTTGCTGGTTCGTAACCGTGAACTGGCAGATTTTATGTCAGAGTTCAGCGAATACTTTGAAACGATAGAAGATACTTCTGAGTTTTCAAGGATGAAACTGAAGGTTGGAGACGATACAAGGTTTTCCAATGTCCTTTCTGTGAAGTATGCTTGTATGAACAGTGCTGTTCTGGTAAGCATTGCGGAGGAACATATTTGGCAGAGAGAAAAAATACAGTTCTGGCTGATTGACGACGGTAAAGCAGGATATGAACTGTACAACTTATTCTCCTCTAATTATTCATATTTGCCAATAGAACTGCCTCCCTTTTCCCTGTCTGATAAAAGTCGGTTCAGGCGAACTCGGTTCCTGCATGAAAAGCAGGCTGTATACCAGGAGATAAAGACCGGATATTACTGGTACAACGATTTTTTCCATAGGGACAACAAGGCTCATTTTGAAGTCTTTGACAGGACTGGCTCTCATATAGCGGAGGCCAGCATGGCCGGTGTCTTGGACTGTTCCAAGGCTGACAAAAACAAGCACATCGAAGTAAACTAAAGGAGCAGCAGTCATGTCGGAATATACGATAAAGTCACCGAAAAAACTCATAGAGGTTGCGCTGCCGCTGGATGACATAAACGAGGCTTCCTCACGCGAGAAGAGCATCCGCCACGGGCATCCGAGCACCCTGCACCTGTGGTGGGCCAGGCGGCCGCTTGCGAGCGCGAGGGCGGTGATTTTTGCCCAGATGGTGAACGACCCGCTCTGGAAGTTCGAGATGGAAGGGCGGGAACCTTCCCCGCAGGAAAAGGCGGCGGTGACCAAAAAGCGGGAGCGGCTGTTCGGCATTATCCGAAAGCTCGTCCAATGGGAGAACACGACCAACGAGGAGGTGCTTGAGGAAGCCCGTGCAGAAATCCGCCGGAGCTGGGAAGAGACCTGTGAGCTGAACAAGGACTGCCCGGATGCGGCGACGCTCTTTGACCCGGCAAAGCTCCCCGCGTTCCATGACCCTTTTGCGGGCGGGGGTGCCCTGCCGCTTGAGGCGCAGCGGCTGGGGCTTGAAAGCTACGCGAGCGACCTGAACCCCGTCCCCGTCATGATAAACAAGGCGATGATAGAAATTCCTCCGCTCTTTGCGGGCTGCCGGCCCGTGCACCCTGCCGACCCGTCCGACATGGCCGCGAGCGGCACAATCGAATACAAGGGGGCGCAGGGGCTTGCCGAGGATGTCGCCTATTACGGCACATGGATGCGGGACGAGGCGGAAAAGAAGATAGGCCACCTGTACCCAAAGGTCAAGGTTACGGCGGATATGGTCAAGGAGCGGCCGGACCTTGCCTTGTACAGGGACAGCGAGCTTACGGTCATCGCCTACATCTGGGCGCGGACCGTCAAAAGCCCCAACCCCGCGTTCAGCGAGGTGGACGTTCCCCTTGCAAGTACCTTTGTCCTGAGCAAGAAGAAGGGCAAGGAGGCTTGGATAGAGCCGGTCGTGAACGGCAAAAAATACACGTTCAAAGTCCGCACGGGGGCGTACCCGAAGGCGGCAGAGGATGGAACCAAGGCAGGCGGACGCGGAGCAAACTTTGTCTGCCTGCTTTCCGGGACTCCCATAATGGGAGATTACATCAAGACGGAAGGGAAGAATGGCAAAATGGGAGCCGTCCTTCTGGCAACTGTCTGTGAGGGTACGAATGGCCGCGTGTATATTTCGGGAAAACATGTGCGGCTTCCAGATGACAAGGAGTATGTATATTCTTGGAAGCCTGATGGTAAGATTCCTTCTCGGCTCACTGGTGGAACTTGTGTTCCTTACGGTCTGGACGACTGGTATAAAATCTTTACCCCCCGCCAGCTTGTTGCCTTGAGCACTTTTTCCGACCTGATTCCTGCAGCCGTGGAGAAGATTCGTGCGGACGCAGTAAAGGCGGGCATGACCGATGATGCAGTCGGAATAGAGAAGCTCGGCAAGGGGGCGACTGCATATGCACAGGCTGTAGCTGTGTATCTGAGCTTTGCGGTGGATAAATGCAGTGACTACTGGTCTGCGATTTGCTCATGGCATAACTCTGGTGAGAAAATGAGGAATACATTTGGTAGACAAGCAATTCCAATGACTTGGGATTATACTGAATGTAATCCTTTTTGCTCGTCAACAGGGAACTGGCTGGCAATGGTTGATTGGGTATGGAAAACGCTGTTAAATTTCACATCAACCAAAGTAATCGGATGTTCTTCTCAGCATGATGCACAGACCCAAGAGATTTCTACGAATAAGGTGGTCTCAACCGACCCGCCTTACTATGACAACATTGCCTATGCCGATTTGAGCGACTTCTTCTATGTCTGGATGCGGCACAATCTGCGTCCATACTTCCCCTCTGTGTTCATGGGTATCGCAACGCCCAAGGAGCAGGAGCTTATAGCTACTCCATACCGCCATCATAGTAAGGAAGAGGCAGAAGTTTTCTTCCTGAAAGGCATGACCACCGTAATGGCCAATCTTGCAAAAATCTCTCACGGGGCTTTCCCCGTCACGATATACTATGCCTTCAAGCAGTCGGAGACCAAGGAGAACGCGACTTCAAGTACAGGATGGGAGACTTTTTTGCAGGCGGTGATAGACGCGGGCTTTTCCGTGGTTGGCACGTGGCCCATGCGCACTGAACTTGCAAACCGCATGATTGGCTCTGGTACCAACGCACTCGCATCCTCCATCGTCCTGGTCTGCCGCCGACGCCCGCAGGATGCAGGGCAGACAAGCCGCCGGGAATTCCTTCGCGAGCTCAAAAAAGTCATGGACGAAGCAAAGGAAGTGATGACACAGGGGGATGAAACACGGTCGCCTGTAGCTCCTGTAGACTTGTCACAGGCAATTATCGGTCCCGGCATGGCGGTGTTCAGCAAGTACAAGGCCGTGCTTGAGGCGGACGGTTCCGCCATGAGCGTCAGGGAAGCCCTCAAGCTCATCAACCGCTACATGGAAGAGGACGACTACGACGCAAACACGCTCTTCTGCAAGGACTGGTATGCGCAGAACGGCTGGGACGAGGGCTTGTTCGGCGAGGCGGACGTGCTTGCCCGCGCCAAGAACGCGAACCTGTCCCTTTTGCAGGCCAACGGCACGATTATAAGCGGACAGGGCAAGGTCCGGCTTGTCCGCTGGCAGGACTATGCGGAAGCGGACACGCAGCTGGTAAAGGCAAACCTGAGCAGCTGGAACCTGCTGCACCAGTTCATCCATGAGCTGAACCTGCACGGGACGGAAGGGGCTGCCAAGGTCTACGCCCGCTATTCAGACCGCGCGTCCGACATCCGCAGCCTCGCCTACACGATGTACACGCTCTGCGAGCGGTCGGGCCGCGCCGACGACGCCCGCGCCTACAACGAGCTCATCATCGCCTGGGACGACATAGATGCCGCCAGTTCCACGGTCGTAGCGGACGAGCAGCCGGGCTTGTTTGAGTAGAAGGAATGATATATGGCAAAACTGTCAGGACTTCTCAAGGAACTGTGCGCGTACCCGACCGAGCGGGAGTGGTTTGAATTCAAGGAAAACTGGTTTGAACCCGAGCAGCTCGGCACCTATATTTCCGCCCTCTCGAATTCCGCCGCATCGCAGGGGAGGGGCAAGGCTTACTTCGTCTGGGGCGTGAACGACAAGACGCATGAAATCACCGGCACGAAGTTTGACCCCGACTGCGAAGTGAAGGGTGAGCCGCTCAAGCATTTCCTTGCCCGGCAGCTTGCGCCCGATCTGGATTTTGCCTTTGAGGACGACACTGTAGGCGGCAAAAGAATCGTTCTTCTTACGATTCCCGCAGCAAAGACTGTTCCCGTTTCGTTCGCGAACGAGCGCTATATACGGATCGGCTCAAGCAAGGAGAACCTTCGGAAATACCCGGAGAAAGAATCCTATCTTTTTGAGGTGTTGCGGCACGGGCTCCCGACGATAGAAAACACACCGTCTCAGTATCAGGATCTGACGTTCGAGAAGTTGCTCATCTATTACGGCGCAAAGGGAATCCGCCTGAACGAGGACACGTTCAGAAAGAACCTCGGCTTTTACACCTACGACGGGAAGTACAACATCCTTGCCCAGCTGCTTTCCGACAATTCCCATCTGCCGCTCCGGTTCGCCCTTTTCGGCGGCAAGACAAAAACCGCGACGCTGGTTTCCGTGCGTGAATTCGGCTACCAGTGCCTGCTGTACACGCTTGATGATGTGCTGCGCTACGGCGACATACTCAACGTGATTCAGGCGGATGAGCGGAACAGGATTGTGGAGCGCAAGGAAGTCGCTCTGTTTGAGAACGAGGCGTTCCGCGAGGCGATGATAAACGCATTCGTCCACAACAAGTGGGTGGAAGGCAACGAGCCGATGATTTCGGTGTTCTCTGACCGCATTGAAATCCTGTCGCGCGGCACGATTCCTGCCGGTCAGACAATCGACGGCTTCTTTGCGGGTGAGTCGGTTCCGGTGAACCAGAAGCTCTCAGAAATCTTTTTGCAGCTGCACATCAGCGAGAAGACGGGCCGCGGCGTGCCCAAGGTCGTGGAGAAATACGGAAAGGCCGCGTACGAATTCCGCGAGAATACCATACTCGTCACGATTCCCTTCCGCTGGGTCCACGTTCTTGAGGCGGAGAACGTGCCGGATGAGACCGCTTCAAACGGCGGAAAGTTCGATGTAAACGGCGAATCATTACAGAAAACTGTGGAGAAAAGTGACCAGAAAGCGGAAATCTACCCTGTAAATGATTCAAATTTGCCTGATACAGTGAAAAGTACAGTGAAAAGTACAGTGAAAAGTACAGTGAAAAGTACAGTGAAAATCTTGAATCTCATACGGGAGAACCCGAATATCACTCGCCGGGAGATGGCAGAGAACCTGAATTTGAGCCTTGAGGGAATTGACAAAATTATACGGAAGCTGAAGAACAATGGGCAGCTTTCCCGTGTCGGCCCGGACAAGGGAGGACACTGGGAAATCATAGCAGACGCGGACAAGGTGGAGGAGGAATAGAAATGGCACTGAGAGCATGGCGTGAGATAGCGATTCCACACGATGACGTTCTGAACGGAACGTCAACCCAGTCGGAGTTTGCCGCAGACTTGAATTCGGTCGCGTCCGGCAAGGCTGGTGCGGAGTATCAGGATGCGGAGACCTTCTACAGCAGGACCTACATCACCGAAGGGATGTCCCTGCTGCTGAGGAATGTAATCATGCGGCTCAACGGGAAAGGGGGCGAGCCGGTCATTCAGCTCAAGACCTCGTTCGGAGGCGGCAAGACCCACTCCCTGATTGCCGTCTACCATCTGGCGAAGAGGATCTGTCCGCTCAATAAGCTGCAGGGAATTCCCGTGCTGCTTGACACGCTTGGGTTCAACGACGTTCCGCAGGCCCAGGTAGCCGTGATTGACGGCAATAGCCTGAGTCCTGGTCAGGCCTGGCCCCGCGGCACATACCAGATTCAGACCTTGTGGGGCGAGCTTGCCTGGCAGCTGGGCGGCGAGGAAGGCTACAAGATGCTTGAAGAGTCCGACAGGAACAGGACTTCGCCCGGAAAAGACCTCTTGTCTTCGCTTTTTTCCAAGTATGGGCCGTGTGTCATCCTTCTGGACGAGCTGCTCGCCTTTGTCCGCCAGCTCATAGGCGATGACAGCCTGCCCGCCGGAACGTTCAACAGCAACATCTCGTTCGTGCAGGCCCTGACCGAGGCATGCAAGATAGTTCCCAACTGCATCCTGCTTGCATCCCTTCCGGAATCCGAGTCGGAACTGGGGACGGCCGGCGCAAAAGAGGCTCTGGACGCGCTTGAGAAATATTTTGGCCGCGTTCAGGCTATCTGGAAGCCGGTCGGAACGGAGGAGTCCTTTGAGATAGTCCGCAGGAGACTCTTTAAGGACATAACGGATGAAAAAGCAAAGAAGGAAGTGTGCCGGGCTTTCTTTGACATGTATCGTGCGGAGCATACCATGCTTCCCTCCGAGACGCAGGAGACCGCATATCTTGAGCGTCTGGAACGCGCATACCCCATCCATCCGCAGCTGTTCGACTGCCTGTATGAGGAATGGGCGACGCTGGACAAGTTCCAGAAGACCCGGGGAACCCTCAAACTGCTTTCCACCGTAATAGCCGTTTTGTGGAAGCAGCGCAACACCGACAGCCTTATCATGCCTTCCAGCATTCCTGTTGCCGAGGGAAAAGTGTCCACCGAGCTGTGCGCCGTTTTGAACGGAATCGGCTGGGAACAGGTTATCACGAAGGATGTTGACGGAGAAAACAGCGAAAGTTCCAAGATAGACACGGCAGATTCCAGAATTGGTGTCTATCAGTGCGCGGGAATGGTTTCCCGTTCTATCTTTATGAAGACTGCACCCCTTGCCAATGAGCTTAACTCCGGCCCGAAGTCCAGGCAGGCGGTGAGGGGCGTTGCTTCCGACTATATTCTGCTCTGCTGCCTGCAGCCCGAGCAGAATATAGCCCTGTATGTCGATGCGCTCAGGAAGGTCGCGGACAAGCTTCATTACCTGAACATTTCAGGGAGCGGGGACGGTGCCGACAAGCGGTACTACCGTTTTGCCACTACCGCCAACATGCACAAGGAGCTGGAGGACAGGTGCGGCCGCATAAAGGACGATGACCCGCAGGTTCTTGATTTGCTGAAAGATACGTTGAAAAAGCTTTCGGACATGGGGTCCCTGTTCGATTACGTCCATGCGTTTCCTGTCTCCTCCGAGCTGCCTGATGATGAGTCCCTCAGACTGGTCTACCTGAGTCCCTCGCAATATTACAGCTCTTCCGAGGAACTCCAGTATGCCCGGGATGCTGCGAAGCAGTATGCCACTCATATCGGGGACAATTTGCGGAGCCATCAGAACAGGCTTTTGTTCATCGCGCCGGACAGCAAGACAATAAGCATGGTTGAGCAGGCCGCAAAGAAATGTATTGCATGGAAGTCTATTATCGATGATGCCGCTGGTGACAGGCTGAATCTTGATACGTACAACATGAAGAATGCCAAGCAGGAGCTTGAATTGGTAAATCGGGGACTTTCCAGCCAGATTCAAAACTGCTGGAAGCACCTGCTTGTCCCCTCCCAGATTGTGGGTGAGGCGGCGTTTGAGTTTGAGCACCTGGCCATAAACAGCAGGGATTCATTCATCAAGTCCATAGAGCTTGCCTGCACGGATAATGAATACGTCATCCCCAAATGGGGCCCTGTTCATCTGGACAAGCTCCTGAAGTCCGTCTACTGGGAAAACGGGGACGGGCCCGTGCCGGTCTCCAAGCTTTGGGAGGATTCCACAAAGTACATTTACTTTCCACGGCTTCAGAAACGCAGGACGCTCGAGGACACTGTAAGGCAGGCTTCCGCTTCCTCAGACTACTTTGGTATTGCGGACGGAATCGGGGACGGCGGGAAGTTCATGGGCCTGTCCGTCGGCAGTCAGGTTGCGCTTGTTTCCGATGATTCTGTGCTGGTCCCGCTGGATGTTGCGAATGCTGTGCTTGCGGAGGAACGGGCTTCACGGCAGGCAGCGAATGCCGAGGCTGAGGCGAGAATACCGGATGGAGTTGCCTCTGCCGGAAGCCGCGGTGCGGGCGTATCTTCTGGACCTGACTCTGCGGAATCCGGTCCGGCAGGAGATACGGGGCACAGTGCGGGCAAAACTCATTTCTATATGGAACAGAAGATGCCCTTTGGCGAGCTGGTCATAAAGGCAAACAAGATTTATGAGGAAATCCTCTCTGTCCTGAACCAGTCGCCGGATGTAAAGCTGGACGTGAGCATTACGGTAGAAGCCCATTATGATGGCGGTGCGGATGACGGAATCGTCAGTGCCGTCAACGCGAACCTGAATACGCTCGGAATGACACCCGGTGAGTGGAGCTAGAAATACGGAAATGAGAGCGATACATCGCTTTGGTAAAACGGTCCTTACCCTCATGAGCGTGATTGCCGTGCTGCTGTCCGGCAGGGAGCTTCTTTTTGCGGCCGGCAGGAGGCCGCCCCGTGCCGTCTATGTGAAGCAGTACGAGGTCCGGGTCATAAAGGTCGTAGACGGTGATACTGTGGATGTTGCCTTTCTCGGTGAGACGCCGCCTGAGTGCGACGGCTCCTGTCAGCGGATCCGGCTCATCGGGGTGGACACGCCCGAATACTACAAGAAGGTCCGGCAGCCCTATGCGGATGAGGCGAAGGCATATACGGGAAGCTGTCTCGGAACGGACATGCTGCTCCAGCTTGACTGGGATACGTCATACAAGGACCGCTACGGGAGGCTCCTTGCATACCTGTATGCGGAAGACGGCAGCATGCTCAACTACGAGCTGGTGAGGAACGGCTACGGCAGGTATTACGGCAAGTTCAAGTTCAACAGGCAGAACATGGCTTCTTTCAGTCAGGCAGAAGAATACGCACGGGAGCACCGCTTGGGTCTGTGGGGGCTTGAAGCTGAGGGGCAGTTGCCCCGCTGAAAAATGAGGTGGTGATGTGACGCTTGAGGAAGAAATACAGAACGGTGAAAGCCGCACGCTGGAATATAAGGTGGAGCTTCCCCTTGAATCGCAGAAATGAGTAAAGACCATTGTTGCCTTTGCGAACGGGGCCGGGGGAAAGTTTGTCCTTGGCGTAAACAACAGCCGGGAATTTGTCGGAATCGGAAAGTCCGTTGATTTGTTCGAGCTTAAGGACGGGATAGCGGACACCATCGGCAAGATGTGCGAACCGCAGATTATGTTTGATATTACGGCGGAGATGGCCGGAGATGCCCAGCTTCTGATTGTGAGCGTGTTCCCGGGCAATGCAACTCCGTACTTCATAAAGTCCCTTGGCAAAGAGAACGGCACGTTCATCCGCCTTGGAGCAACCACTCGCCCCGCCGACTGGACGGCTTTGGATGAGCTTACGAACCGCGGCCGCCATGTGTTCTATGACGAGTTTCCTTTCTCCTCCCTCGCTATTGAGGATGCGGATATTGCATATTTGTGCAGGGATTTCTCCGAGCGTGCCGATCGCAAGATTACGCGGAAGGACTTGGAGAACATGGGGCTTCTTACCGGGAACAAGAAAGATGTCGCGACGAATGCCTACGCAATCCTTTTGGGCAGGCACGATTATACCTCGCGTGTCCAGTGTGCCCGCTTCCGTGGGACGGAACGGGTGGATTTCCTTGACAAGAAGGAGTATGAGGGGCCGCTGTGCGAGCAGATAGACGGGGCATACAAGTTCGTTCTGAATTACCTGAGCATGGCTGTGGAGATAGACGGAATCGTCCACAAGGAGAAATACGAGCTTCCCCCGAAGGCACTCCGCGAGCTGATAATCAATGCCGTGATTCACCGCAACTATCAGATGAGTTCCAGCGTCCAGGTCGCAGTCTACGATGACCGCGTGGAAATCTCCTCTCCCGGCAGTTTGTACGGGGCTTTGACCCTTGAGGAGGCCTTGGACGGTCGTTCCTCCATCCGCAACAGGACTCTTGCCCGCGCCCTTGAGAAGATTGACGTGCTTGAAGGCTGGGGGTCGGGGGTCAAGCGGATTTTTGCCCAGTGCGACGAGTACGGGGTGGCCCGTCCGGTGTTCCTTGAAATCGGAGACATGCTCAGGGTGAACTTTTACCGCCCTTCCTACAAGAAAAACGGCGATAAAACTGGCGATAAATCTGAAAAAACGGCGATAAATCAGGAAAACGGCGATAAAACTGGCGATAAACTGCTAAAAACGGCGATAAATACCGAAAGTGGCGATAAATCCGAGAAGTTCAGGGCAAGGATTGTCAGCTACCTGACGGAGCATCCTGATTCAAAGACACAGGATATTTCTCTGGAAATTGGGCTGAAGATTTCGCGCACGAAAGTTTACCTTTCTGAACTTGCGGAAGAAGGGAAGATAGTCGCCAATGGCGCGAACAAGAACAGGACGTATTCGCTAAAATGAGGGGGCGGATGAAGCGGCCCCTTACAGCCCCTTCAGCTTGGCTTCCTGCCAGAGTGCACTTTCTTCGGCCTCGTGCTGGATGTCCAGCGGGAGGCCTTTTTCATGCATTTTTTCTTCTATATAGGTAAACCTGTTGTAAAACTTCCTGTTTGCCCGTTCAAGGGCCTGTACGGGGTCCATGCCGAGGGATGTGATGTATGAGACTGCGGAAAAGAGCACGTCTCCGCATTCTTCAAGCAGGTGCTCCCGGTCCTCCTGCCGGGAGGCATCTTCCGCTTCTCCTATTTCTTCCTTTACTTTGGCCGCCGCATCGGCAGGGGAGTGCCAGACCCAGCCCAGGAGGGAGGTTTTTTCAAGGAGGCGGCAGGCTTTTTCCAGTGCGGACAGGTCTGAAGGGATGGCGTCAAGGATGGAGGCGGTGAATTTCGGCATAATGCGTCCTTATTTTTGTACAGAGCTTTTTCGTATTTTCGGCAGCTTTTTGGTTGACAGTGAGGGAAAAAGGGGATAAAATGGTGACAAGTGGGAAATAGTGGGAAAAAGTGGTGAGATAATGGTATGGACTTGCTGATCGGTGAGTACCGGAACACACTGGACGAGAAGGGGAGAATCCTTTTTCCGTCAAAGCTTCGGAGCATTTTGCAGAAAAATGAGCTCATCGTGACGAAAGGTCTGGACCATTGTCTCATGCTTTTTACAAGCGAGGAGTGGGCTTCTCTGAGTGATAAAATCATGAAGAAGGCGTCTCCTTTCAATGATCAGACGAATAAAGTTATCCGGCGTTTCATTGCGCCGGCTCAGCAGCTTGACTTTGACCGTTCGGGTCGTCTCTCTATCCCCCAGAGTTTAAGGGAATATGCTTCTCTTTCGGGTGAATCCGTGATTCTCGGCCTGAACAGGTATATGGAATTGTGGGATTCCAAGTGCTACGATGAATATCTTGCCTCAACCGAGGCGGATTTCAAGGATGCCGCCGGGAGCATGAGCGATATTTTCCTGTAATTTTGATTCTTGATGGAAGAAAAATGGAAGTCGTACATACTCCTGTTTTACTTCAGGAATGCCTTTCTCTCCTGTCTCCTGTTGGGGAACCCTACGAGTCTGATGCCTTTATGGTGGACTCGACGCTGGGTGAGGGCGGGCACTCGTACCACTTCCTGACGGACTACCCGGGACTGCAGGTTATGGGACTGGACGCGGATCCGGTCATTCAGGCCCGTGCGAGGGAGCGGCTTGCCCCCTTCGGCGATCGGATGCATTTCTGGTCGGGCTGGTTCGATGACTTTTACCGGAACTACCCTGCTGAGTTGCAGAAGCCGAACCTGATTCTGTTTGACCTCGGTATCAGTGTCTTCCATTATGAGCGGAGCGGGAGGGGTTTTTCCTTCCGCCATGACGAGGAGCTTGACATGCGGCTCAACCCGTCTTCGGGCGAAAGCGCTGAGGATGTCGTGAACGGCATGGAAGAAAAAAAGCTCGCTGATCTTTTGTATCTGTACTCGGACGAGAAGTATTCGCGGCGCATTGCCTCTGCAATAACCACGGCGAGGCGCACGGGCCGCATTGCTTCTACGAAAGCTCTTGCCGATATCGTTGCCGGTGCGGTTCCCCCCAAGTACCGCCACGGCGCCATTCATCCGGCGACGAGGACATTCCAGGCCTTGAGGATTTACGTCAACAGTGAGTTGAAACGACTTCCGGGTGCCCTCCATGCCGCTTTCAACACCCTTTTACCACAGGGGAAACTGGGGGTCATTACGTTCCATTCTCTGGAGGACAGAATCGTGAAGTGCTATTTCCGCAACCTTGCGAAACAGTGCGTCTGTCCTCCGGAGCAGAGCGTTTGTTCATGCGGGGGAAGTCCCTGTGCCCTGCTTCTGACACGCAAGGGCGTGGAACCGACGGCACAGGAAGTTGCCGCAAATTCCCCTTCCCGGAGCGCACGGCTCCGCGTCGTGCGGAAACTCCGCGATGCGGGACCCGAGCGGCTTGCCGGGGTGGAGGCATTATGAAAAGCTCTTTCGCAGGAATAGTCAGGCTGCTGCTGGTCTGCCTGTTTGCCCTCTGTATTCCGGGCCTGCTGATTATTGACGGCATTCATGCGCGCCGCTATACCGACCTAGAACGGCAGGTTGAAGAACTGGAAAAGAAGCAGCAGCGTCTCATAGAAGAAAACAAGAAACTGATAACGGATATCAGCCTGCTGTCATCATCTGAGCGGATTGAAGGTATTGCCCGGGACGAGCTCGGTATGCGGGAGGCTGAAAGCGAAGAGATTGTCCGCGTGGAGATGTCTTCCGGCAGCTCAAAGCAGGGGACGGGCAGGTAATATGGCATCTTCACTCCTTTCATTCGATGACCTTGTGTCTGCGACGGGCGGCATGCTGCTTTTGGGGGCCGGTCAGGACGGCTTTTGCTTCAGTTCCGTTGCGACCGACAGCCGGAAGGTTCAGGCCGGCAGCCTGTTCGTTCCCCTCATCGGTGAGAAGCAGGACGGACATGCCTTTATTCCCCAGGCACTCGAACAGGGTGCTTCCGTCATTCTCATTGCCCTTGCAAACTACGAGCGGGATTCTTCGTTCTTTGTTGACCTTTCCCGGAAGTATCCGGCAGCCTCGTTCATCGGCGTTGAGCATACCCTGCATGCCCTGCAGGCTGCCGCCGCCCGCTACGTAGAGCAGTTCCCGGATCTGATACGGATCGGCATAACGGGTTCGAGTGGCAAGACGACGACGAAGGAAATAGCCCGTGCCCTCCTTTCGCAGAAGTACCGGGTCATTGCAAACGAGGGCAACCTGAACAGCGAAACGGGCCTGCCCCTGTCCGTGTTTACGATCCGGCCGGAACACAAGGTCGGCCTCTTTGAGATGGGGATGAACCGCCGGGATGAGATGAAGGAGATTGCGGCTGTTCTGAAACCCCGCTTTGCGGTCATAACGAACATCGGGACGGCCCACATCGGTATGCTCGGCAGCCGCGAAGCGATTGCCGAAGAGAAAAGCCATATCTTTGACCATTTTTCAGGCTTCGGCAGTGCCTTTATTCCGAAGGATGACGATTTTGCATCTTACCTGGCGGAACAGGTTGAAGGAAATGTCGTGTACTACGGGGACGGACTGCCTGAAAACGTCTGTTTTGTGAAGGACCGCGGGCTTGCGGGAACGGATTTTACGATTGACGGCAGGCCGGTCACCCTTACCCTGCCCGGTGCCTACAACTACCGGAATGCCCTTGCGGCAATTTCACTGGCACAGCTGCTGTCGCTTTCGACGGAGCAGATTATTGCGGGTTTTGCCTCGCTCAAGCCCCTGTTCGGCAGGAGTGAGCTGCTATGCGACGAAAAGTCCGGCATACGGATTGTACAGGACTGCTATAATGCCAATCCCGATTCCATGGAAAAGGCGATCGGCCTGCTTGCCTCTGATGAAGGCGGTGCTCATTTCCTTGCCCTGGGAGATATGCTGGAGCTGGGGGAGGCCTCGCAGGAAGCCCACCGGGCGGTCATTGCCGCGGCGGCAGCTTCCGGGGCAACGGTCGTGCTCATCGGCTGCGAGATGGCGGCAGCCCTGGCGGCCATGCAGGGATCGGCGGACCTGAACGGACCGGACGGTCCCGTAACCCCAGCCTGCTTCCCGGACAGTTCGGATGCCTCCCTTGCGCAGGCCGCTGACTTCCTGCGCAAAAAGATGCGGCGGGGAGACGCCCTGCTCATCAAGGGCTCGCGCGGCATGGCCCTGGAACGGCTGACTGCCCTGCTGACCGGTGAAGGAGGGCACAATGGCTAGATTTTCCTTTAAGGCGGACCGGCCGGTAGACAGCTATCATACAAGCGACATCCTGTTCATCATCTCGGTCCTCCTGCTCTGGGGTCTGGGCATTTTTACCCTCTATGTCTGTACCCCCTATACGGGAGAACGCCTCTTTGGGGACCGCTACTATTTCGTGACCCGGCAGCTGGTCTGGTCCGGCGTTGGTTTTGTCCTGCTCGTGTTCTTTGCAACGGTCAACATGAAGCTGATTCAGAAGCTCCTGCCCTTCATCGTGCTGGGAACCTTCCTCCTCTGCCTCATGTCCTTTATTCCCGGCATCGGGAGCAACCGCAAGGGGGCTTCCCGCTGGATCTACGTTGCGGGCCTCTTTACGATACAGCCGTCTGAGTTTGCCAAGTTTGCGGTCGTCCTCTTCCTTGCAAACCTCTTCTGCAAACAGCGGAACGAGGGCCGCAGGGACTTCTACTACCCGCTGGCGGGGCTTTTTGTCTTTGTGACCGTCATTTTCCTGCAGAAGGACTTTTCGACCGGGGTGTTCATATTCCTTGTCGGCTGCATGATGTTCTTTGTGTGCGGTGCCCGGATGACCTGGTTCCTGCCGCTCATGCTGCTTGCCCTTCCTTCGATTGTCCTGATGGTCAGCATAGAGCCCTACCGCCTGAACCGCGTCATCGCCTTCCTGCACCCGGAAGAGTTTGCGATGACGAGCGGCTATCAGGAAATGGCGTCCAAGCGGGCGATAACGGCAGGCGGCTTCTGGGGAAACGGGGTCGGCGAGGGCCTGTCCGAGGTCTTCAAGATTCCTGAACTGCAGACGGACTACATCTTTGCCGGCTGGGCGGATTCCATGGGACTTGTGGGCGTCACGGCCTATTTTATCCTCCTGCTGTTCTTTACCTGGCGGGGCGTGCAGATTGCCCTGACCTGTGAAAGCGCATTTGCGGCCTATGTTTCCTTCGGCTGTGTCAGCATGATAGCCCTGCAGTCCCTCCTGAACTGCGCGGTTGTGTGCGGTGCTGCGCCGACGACGGGCATGCCGCTGCCCTTCTTTTCGTCCGGAGGTTCATCGCTTGTCGTGACCTTCTGCATGTGCGGCTTTATCATAAACGCTTCCCATGCGCCGCCCGATGATGGGTATAGGGACATGAAGGTCCTTGCCGTGTAGATTCAGCTGAATGCAAAAAAGGGATTTGAGGGGAAATATAAAAAAATGAGTGGAACGGTGAGTGTAAAAAGGGAACTGGGCAGCGTTGACTTCCTGTTGAAATCGTCTTCGGGAGGGGGCGCTGTATACGAAGATGGTGAGCAGAAGAAGGATCCTCGGATAACGATTGCGAAGATTGTCGTTCTGATTCTTCTGGTCCTGCTTGCACTTGAGGCCGTCTTTTATACGCTGGTCATTCCCTGCCTGGCACCCGTCAAGGTGCAGTTTTCGGGGCTCAAGACCGTTCCGTCTTCCCTGCTGATGCAGAAACTTGAGGATATGCGGACCGTAACCTGGATTGAATTTGACTCGGGCCGTGCGGTCGATGCCCTCAGTTCCTTTTCCTGCATCGAAAGCGTCAGCGTGGACAAGATTTTCCCCGACAAGGTCATGATTACCATAAAGGAACGCCAGCCGGTCGCCAAGACGATTATTCCGGTAAACGGCCGTTCTACAACTGTTCAAATCTCTGAAAATGGTGTACTATTCACGAACACGACATCGGTTTCCGCTGATTCTAACATTCCCCTTGTGTCGGGACTGCCGGTAGAAGGGATGCAGCTGGGAATGCGCTTTCCGTCCAAGTTCAGGCCGCTGATGGCTCAGATTGCCGCGATTGGAGCGCTTCCGCAGAAGTATTTTTCGGCGATTTCCGAAATCCAGGTCCTGCAGAAGGAGTACGGCAACTACGAGCTTGTCCTCTATCCGGTGCAGCAGGGCGGCCACATACGGGTACTTGCTGACCGGTCCCTGAATGAGGAGGCCCTGAAGCGTATGCTGGTCATTCTCGATGTCGTGAACTCTATTGAGCTGAACGTCAGCGAGATTGACCTGCGCTACGGGTCCATCTCGTACAAGGCGGACGCTCAGAGCCCGGCTGCCCGCTGAACGGGCGGAATGCCGGATGCAATTTCTGGGGGACTGACTTGAGCAGTATTGTTGTAGGACTGGATATAGGTACTACGTTCATAAAGGCTGTCATCGGAGAAGT
>CAMJZA010000060.1 GCA_946410085.1 uncultured Treponema sp.
ACGGTGTGAAGGAACTCTTTTCAGGCGAGTTTGCTTTCTGCACATCACTCACCCGTGTCGACTTTCCTGCCGGCATGACCCGCATAGACGCGTGTGCGTTTAAGGACTGTACATCGCTCGCCTCTGTTACCATTCCAAAGGATATTGCGGGCATAGGTCCGCTTGCGTTCGCTTCCTGCAGGTCCCTTGCGGAAATCCGTTACGCCGGAACGAAGGATCAGTGGTCTGCCATCGATACGGACGGAACACGACACTATTACGTTCCTGCCACATCCGTCATCTGTACGGACGGCGAGCTTACGCTCAACGAGCCGGAGCAGTAGGCGGGACGGGGTATGCCCGAGAGCACGGCCGGACCGCATCCTGATACCATCCCTCGTTTTCGAGCTTTCCGCAATTCTGAAAATCGGTGAGTAAAACTCACTGGCTTTCAGCTGGAAACGGTGGTAAAATGTAAAATGATATGAAAAAACATGGGGAGGTTCCTGTTTGAACGAAGCAGATGTATCTATAGTTGAAGATAATGAGAATGGATATCGGGTTGGAAGTCTGTTTGCGGTAGGGGAAAAGGGAAAAGCCTATCTTGCCTACTCTGAAGGGCAACGGTTTGTTATCGTTCAGCCTGTCGGGCTTTCGGATGACGACTACGAGAAGCTGAGTCGCAGTAATGCCGTTGCTGATTACTTTAGGAAGAACGGCTTCTATTATATTGTCCTGAGGTGCAACTGCGAAGACAATGGCCAGGTATCGCTTGCGGATCTTATCGCGCTGTACAAGGGGCTTCCGATTGATTTGTCAGAATACGTCAAGTATCAGATTACGGACCTCTTTGCGCTGGGCGAACGGGTAAAGCTCAGCCTCGCCTCTGTAAAAGATTCCGGCGATAAGGTTGTCATCATGCAGCTTATCGGGCTCTCTGAGGGCGACCGCGAGAGCTTCAGAAAAGGAGCCTGCGAATTCCTTGAGCTGGACGAATCCGATTTCATCGTCCTGAAATACGAGGACGGAATGTCTCCTGCGGACATCAGGCAGAAACTGCGGGGACTGCCGGTTCCGGAGATCAGGTATCAGAATATAACGAAGCTCTCGGATGTAGGCGGCCAGGGAATGGTCTACCGCGCCGACGACACTTTTTTTACTCAAGTTGTTGCTATAAAGGAATTGAGAATCCGCAATCCGAATCTTCGCGAGAGGTTCAAGCGCGAGATGAAACTCCTGCGGGAGCTGCAGTACGAGAAGCACATCGTCTATGCCTACCGTTTCCTTGAGCTGCGAGGCTCGGACTACATCGTCATGGAGTACGTTGACGGAATGTCGCTTGCAGGCCTTCTGGAAAACCGGGAGAAACTGCCTGCCTGTCTGGCTCTCCACATATTGAAGGAGGTCTGCGCCGGGCTTGGGGCTGCCCACGAAAAGGGAATCATTCACCGTGACATCAAGCCTGACAACATCCTCATTTCCAAGAATTGTGACGTGAAGCTGACGGACTTTGGCATAGCTATCACGGAACAGGATCTGGCCGCTGGAAACATCAGGTTCGGCGGAACGCTTGAGTATTTGTCGCTGGAGCAAATGCCGCCAGGCGAAGAGGTGGACAGGCGGACTGACATCTATTCGCTGGGAGTCACCCTCTACACTATGCTCCTTGGCAAAGAGCCTTTTTCGGATAGTGATAATCAAGGATTGTCCACTAGGGAACGACTTGCGGCACAAAGAAAGAGGATGGTTGAAGGTGACTGGCGTAAACCTCGTGAGCTGGATCCGTCTATTCCTCCTGTTTTGAACGATTTCATTGTCCGTATGATGGAAATGGACAAGCGGAAAAGGTTCAGGGACGTACGTCATCTCCTGCAGGAGTTGAAGCCTCTTTTATCAGCTTGCGATGTCCCTTATGTGCCATTCAGGGCTGCACTTAAGGGCTCAATCGCAGGCAAGGACATTGATTATAAACAGTACAGGCTTAGGAATGGCTCTGTCGTGGACCTGTACCAGTATCCTGAAAGTATTTACTCCGTACACCATGTACGAATGAAAGTCGAGGTCCCGGTTCCTCCGATGGCGGAATTCAGCGGGGTGCGATACTCCAGCTTGACGGCTGAGCTCTTCCGTGATGATGAGGAAAGCCGCCGCATCTTTTCCTTGGGATCGGATTCTTTCAGGTATTACAGATGGGAAGACTACCAGACCTACCGAAGCACTGGTCTTCTTGAGTTCTTATCGCCGGAGAATAGGAAGTTCCTGGTAAAAACCGAATTAGGCCCCTATGTCTGCTGGAAGAACGTCATTCTGGAACCGGATCAGGATTCTATGCTGAAATTAGATTCCCTAACGCAGGAGCACCGGCCCAAGATTATCCTGCCGCATGCCTTTGATGCTGAGAGCGGGGCGGACATAACGGAACGGACATCTTTTGAAATAAGAGCCGGGAACGGAGACTGGGTTCCTCTCCATGATAAGGACGGGGATATCCTTGCCAGTGGGAATGCTGTCTTTATCCGGGCCTCCTGCGGGGGCTATGAGGACAGGATGTTCAGCAGCTCGCTTTCGGCAGAGTGGTACCAGGATATAGTGAGTGTGGATATGCTGCTGTACCGGCAGCAGGACACCGATGAAACGACAGGAGCTGGTGGTGCTGGAGCCAGACCGGAGCCAGTGACTGTCGAAGCCACCAGTACATCAGTGCCTTCCGTGGAACGAGATGCAGCGGTACCGGAGAAAATTGGAAAGTACTGGATTGAGAAACTGCTTGCGGCCGGAGAAGGGAGGCACGTCTATCGTGCCATGGATTCCGTGCTGAATCAAACTGTTGTCGTCAAGGAGCTTGCCGTTGACAGCGAGACCGCCCTCAGGAGATTCAAGCGCGAGGTGGAAATCCTTCGCAAATTGCATTCCAGTATGCATGTCGTCAACATCCTGGAGGAATTTCAGGAGGGAACATCCGGATACATAGTCCTGGAATACGTGGATGGAATGTCGCTTGCGGATCTTATAGAGAAGCAGAAGGGGCTGCCGGTTCCGCTGGCCATGGACATCGCCGATGAGATTTGCCGGGGGCTCAACGACATCCACGAAAAGCGGATAATCCACCTCAACATACATCCGGATAACGTGCTCATCTCCCGAAACGGTGCTGTAAAGCTGGCGGGCTTTGGCCTCGCTGTTCCAGAGAATGACGTGGCCGGAGATGCTGCGGATATGGAGCAGAAGGCTTCTTCCCTGAATTCGCTCTGCTTCATGGCGCCGGAGCAGTTGTCTTCTGACGGCGAGGTGGATGTGAGGACAGACCTTTACCAGCTGGGAGCCACGCTTTACACGATGCTTTTTGCCGAAAGCCCCTTTACGGGCAATTCCAATGAGGAACTGCGGAAAAAAATCATGCAGGGTGACTACATCAGGCCGGTTGACAGAAATCCTGCCATCCCCGACTCTGTGAACGACTGTATCGCCGCGATGATGTCGGCGGACAAGAATGGCCGCGCACTTTCCTCTGATGCCGGGGACAGGCGGGCTATGTTCAGGTCCGTTTTCTTCGATGAATGGGGCTTCTGGAGCCTGATAAAGAAAGAGTGGAACTGGTCTGACCGTCTGCTTCGCTCGGTGCGGGCTTCTTCTGTAGCCTGTGATGGCAGGATAGACTATTCCTGCTTCAAGTTCGGGGATGGAAGAACGGTGAACCTTTACTCGCAGGAGCAGCTTTCGATATTGAAAATCCAGTTCAACCAGGGCGGAGTTTCTGACGACCGTGAATCCATTCCTGTAAGCGCATTTGTCTTCAATGACAGGGGAGGAATCCACAGGATGCTCGATTTTGCCTGGGACAGGGATGGCTCCTGCTGGACCGGATGCTGCAGCTCCGAGCCGGGGGACTATCTGGTGAAGGTTGAGTTTGGATCCTACGTCTGCTGGAAGAATGTCTGCCTGGAGTCTGGTGAGGAGCTTGCGCTTGCATTTGACTCCTCAAAGTGGGAGCGGCGTGCAAAGACGCTTCTGCCTCATGCCTTTGACGCTGTAAGCGGAAAAGACATAACGGGTCTTGCCAGGTTTGAAGTAAAGGATAAGACTGGCAGCTGGATTCCCCTTGCAGAGGCTGTTGGGGATATCCTTTCCGGTGAAAATGCTGTCTGCATCAGGGCCTCGTGCGATGGCTACGAGGGCAGGACGTTCAACGCCGGGCTTACGGCCCTGTGGTTCCAGGACAGTGTTGTCGTTGATATCCTGCTGCGCCGGCAGCAGGAATTGTAGGGA
This sequence comes from uncultured Treponema sp., assembly GCA_946410085.1. Classification (GTDB taxonomy): domain Bacteria; phylum Spirochaetota; class Spirochaetia; order Treponematales; family Treponemataceae; genus Treponema_D. The sequence continues at coordinate 4,246 of CAMJZA010000060.1, forward strand.
GTTGTAAGGAGTCGTAAGGAGATAGAGAATTATGAGCAATGAAAACAATGATTTTGATATCCAGGACGGAGTCCTGAAAAAGTATCTCGGCAGGTCTGCCTCCGTTGCCACGTCCGAGGGGGTTGCGGCAGCTGGAAGCTTTTCGCAGCTCGGTGGGCTCGCAGACCTTACGTCGCGGACATCGGTCACGATTCCCAAGGGCGTGACGGCAATCGGTGACAAGGCGTTTGAGGGCTGCACGTCGCTTGAGTCGGTCACAATCCCCTTCGGTGTAAAAAAAATTGGCGAATCGGCATTTTCTGGCTGCAAGTTGCTCAAGTCGGTCACGATTCCTGAAGGCCTGACGGCAATCGGCGACTTTGCGTTCGATAGGTGCGTGTCGCTCAAGTCTGTCGCGATTCCCTCCAGTGTGGAGAAAATTGGCGAATCGGCATTTGGTGACTGCATATCGCTCAAAGAAATTTCTATTGCCGATGGAGTGAAGGAGATTGGGGGGAGTGCGTTCTGGGGGTGTACGGCCCTCGCCTCCGTGACTATCCCCGAGGGCGTGGAGAAAATCCTTCCTGCAACGTTCTATGGCTGTACTTCTCTCAAGTCGGTCAGAATACCCTCCAGCGTCAAGGGAATTTATACTTCTGATTTTCCTCCTTATGGTGCATTCGAGGGCTGTACAGCACTCGAGGAAATCACGATACCCGAGGGCGTGACGGCAATCGGCGGCAGGGCATTTTCTGGCTGCACGTCGCTGAAGTCTGTCACGATACCTGCCGGTGTGGAGGAAATAGGCAAGGGGGCGTTCGGCGCCTGCAGTTCCCTAGAGAAAATTCGCTACGGCGGTACAAAGGCGCAGTGGGATACTGATGTGGGACGGGACGACGGCTGGATAGGAACCTGTTCCTCCTGTTCCGTTATTTGTTCGGATGGCGTTGTGGATCTGGCTCTGGATGATGGCTTTGATATAGAAGACGGTGTGTTGACAGGCTACCATGGTTCTTTAGCTTCGGTCATAATTCCCTTCGGTGTAGAGAAAATCGGCTATCAGGCGTTTGCTGACTGTACGTCGATTACTTCCGTGACCATCCCCGATAGCGTGAAGGAAATTGACTATCTGGCATTCAGTGCCTGCGAGTCACTCACGTCCGTGACCATCCCCGCCAGCGTGGAGGTAATCGGCGGGACGGCGTTTGCTGACTGTACGTCCCTCGCCTCCGTGACCATCCCCGAGGGCGTGAAGGTAATCGACATGGGAGCCTTCCAGGGCTGCACGGCGCTCACTTCCGTGACCATCCCCGGTAGCGTGGAGGTAATCGGCGAGGGAGCCTTCCAGGGGTGCACGGCGCTCACTTCCGTTACCATTTCCGAGGGCGTGACGGAAATTTTACGTGAAGCGTTTTTAAACTGCGAATCATTGAAATCTGTCACGATACCTGCCAGTGTGCGGGAAATCTACGATGATGCGTTCAGTCTTTGCTATAAGCTTGAGCTAATCCAGTTTGGCGGTACGAAGGCACAGTGGAAGGCCGTGAAAAAGGCTGACTTTTGGGCCGATCATGCTCCTATCCGGTCCGTTATATGCAGGGCGGACGACGGGCAGCCTTTGACCTATGAGGATGATTCAATCGTCGTTAAAGGCGGTGTGCTTGTAGAGTATAAGGGTGACGGTTCCACTGTCACGATTCCCGAAGGGGTAATGGCAATAGCTGATGATGCGTTTGAAGACTGTACGCCGTTCCGGGAAATCAAGTTCGGCGGCACACGGGTGCAATGGCTGTTTGATATAAACGGGTTCAGTGTGGTTCCCTGGGGCACCATTGTCCACTGTTCTGACGGGGATGCCCTGCCAATTCCAAGGAATATAACGGAAATCATTATCCCCGATGGAGTGAAGGCAATCAGGCCGGAGGCGTTCAGATGCTGCACATCGCTTGAGTCGGTCACGATACCAGCCAGCGTGACCGCAATCGGCGATAATGCATTCACTGGCTGCACATCGCTTGAGTCGGTCATTATTTCTGATGGAGTGACAAAAATAGGCGAGTGGGCGTTCAGTTACTGCAAGTCGCTGGAGTCGGTCACTATTCCCGGCAGCGTGACGGAAATAGGAGGTCAAGCATTTTATGGCTGCAATATCATCAGTCTGGCACATCCCTGCCTGAATATACAGGAAGGGCTTGCCATATATAATGATAATTTGGCCTATTGTGCATGCCAGAGAACGCATATCGATATTCCAGACAATGTGACGGAAATCGCCTATGGTGCGTTTGAGGGCTGTACAGTGCTGAAGTCGGTCAGCATCCCGGACAGCGTGACGGTAATCGGCGATAGAGCGTTTAAGGGCTGTACATCACTGGAGTCTGTCACTATTCCTGACGGTGTGACAAGACTCGGCAGTAATGCGTTCGTGGGCTGTACGTCGTTGGTGTCGGTCAACATTCCGAACGGCGTGAAAGGAATCTTCGGAATCGGCAGCCATCCGTTTGCAGGCTGCACATCGCTCAAGGAAATCCGCTTTGGCGGCACGATGGCACAGTGGAAAGACATGGTTCAGAGCATAGCTACTTGCTTGCCTGAGCCATTTCAACACATGATATGTGAGCCTGCCGAAGCTGTTGAATGTACTGACGGTACGATAAACTTGAAGTCCTCCGGGGGCGATGAGTAATCGAGCCGGTAACCAGCTGGGGGGGGTAAGCCCCCCCCCGGGGCTGCTGGCGGCAGGTCGTTTTCTTGACGAATTCAGAGACTGGTGATATACTGGAGATATGGCTGGAATTACTTTAGATATGGATGATGCTGGGGATGTGACGTTAGAGTCCCCGGAGTATTTTGTGATGGGTGACACGGTTAGTGAGAATCAGCGCAAAAGGTATAAAGAGCATGTACGCGCGATTGGCAATATGGGTAATAAAATATATATCGGCCGGAGCGAGGGAAATATTATTGTCATAAATGACCCGTATGTCAGTCGCAATCATTGCGTGATAATAAAGCGTGGCACTTCATATTTCGTGAAAGAAGTGAATGCTAGGAGCGGGGTCGCTGTGGATGATGTCAAAATCTCTGTTAGGGACGAGATGCCGTTGGAGCATGGCAGCCTGATTGAAATTGGGGCTTCCAGAATCATAATGCTCAATCCTGGGGAACTTGCTCCTCCGGAAGTAAATTTGAGGCTTGTTAAAAAAATTACTGATTGACATGAATAATGCATCCGTCATCAAATAGTTAGTTTGCATTCCCATCCCCTCCTGCCATGCTGTACAAACTGCTGGAGGGGGCTTCTCTGGGCCACCTTGCGTGTCATCCTTTTTCAAAAAACTCCTCGAAGTTTTCTTGACGAATTTGCAGAACGGTTCTATAATAAAAGCTATGTCTTCTTTTGCGAATAGACCTACCCTGGATTTGCCTGATGACGATAAGATACGCCTGCTTCCTCCGAAATTTTTAGTGCTGGGTGATGAGGTTAGCAAGAATCAGCTCGACGAGTACGGTGCGTCCGTTCAGGCGATTGGAGCCTATGGAGATCCGGTTTATATTGGCCGAAGCGAACTCAGTGAGATCGTTGTAAAAAATGATCCCTATGCCAGCCGCATTCACTGCAGGATAAGGCGGATTAACGGCAAGTATTACTTGAAAGATATAAACTCTACAAACGGCACGATTGTCGAAGGGACTGAAATGATTGAGGCTGATGAGATTCCTCTTCAGCATGGTGACTTAATTATAATAGGAACCTCTGGATACGTGATGCTTGATCTTGGTAAGCTTGCCCCTCGGGAAGAAAAAACTAGACTTGTCAAGCGTTTTAATCTTGCTTGACGGATTGAACTCAATCGGGCAGCCCGAAAATTCCAGTTTTGCCTTGGCAACGCCGTAGCTCCGCTGGCTGTTCCAAGGTAATTCAGATCTTTTTTCGTATTCTGTAAGAATTACTCTGTTACTTCATAATGTATGGAAGAGACAATAAAACTCACTGGAATTCTCCAAAAAAACGCTGAATCTTCTTGACAGATTTGTCGAACAAACATATATTAGAATTATAGTTTTTTGGGGATGGCTTGTCGGCTCATCAAATTATTCAATCTTTTTTTATGTAACCTGTTAATCTATCCAATGTTCCTATAAATGTGCATGGGGTGGTGTGAGTGTCTTTCACCCTTCATGTCTCTTTCAAAAATCTGGTCAGGTGCCTTAACTGGATTAAGCTCAACTACATTTTTTATCCCTTTTTTATCTGTGCAGCCCTTTGAGGGTTGCTCCGTTCCGCTCAGGGATCGCGGGTGTCAGGTTCATCCTGTCTCCTGATGGCCACTGTCACTATCCGCCAATATTCTTACTCTGCGCTCTTTGACATACATAGGGAAGGATGAATATTTGCTGCTGCGGCCTGTCTGCCGCATCAGAATTCCTGCATACAAAAATACAAAACAAGGAGGTGCGATGGTAGTCTTTTAATCCTGAATGACGCGAAGCATTTTGACGTATTCCAACAGGCTGTCCGGCGGGCCCGAACACAATCCCGCTGATGACAAAATAGTAACAGAACAACGTGAGGTTCAATATGAAAAATACAGGCACTTTTAATTTCTTCATGAATGATGTCTCCTGCACCCCCCTCCTGAGCCGGGATGAGGAGGCTGCACTTGTACGGAAGGCCCGTGCGGGCGATATCAGGGCAAGAAACACGCTGGTGAACGCAAACATCCGCTTCGTAGTCACTATCGCAAAAGAATACCACTACACCGGACTGGATCTGGAAGACCTGGTGAACGAGGGCTGCATCGGCCTCATGAACGCCATCGAGCGATTCGACTGCTCCTGGGGCAACCGGCTCATAACATACGCATCCTGGTGGATACGCCAGTCGATAGGCCGTGCCATCATCGAGAAAGGCCGGACCATCCGCCTTCCGCAGGGCAAGGTGAAGGAGCTTGGCGGGAGATACAATGTGCTGAGCCTGGACGTCCCTGTCGATTCACGGGATGCGGATAACTCAAAAACAATCGGTGACGGTATCGTAGACATGCGGATACAGACACCGGAGTATGACGCAATCTTCCGTAACTTAAAGGAAGATATCGCCACTGTGTTTGACAGCCTGAGCAAAAGGGAGGCCGACATCCTGCGCATGCGCTTCGGACTTGATGGCCGCAAGTCCATGACGCTTGAGGAAATTGGGGACTGCTGGAACATGTCAAGAGAGAGAATCCGCCAGATTGAAAGCAAGGCCCTGCGGAAGCTTAAGAAGATGTTCCCATGGCTGGAGGACTACCTCCACTAAAAAACACAACGCCGGCGGGCTGTAAACCGGCCTGCCGGCAGATTTTCAAACGCATTATCACTATTTGATAATGCCGCCGTGTACAGTATTACAAGCATCGGTTTCGGAAAAACAATTACAATTTTAATTCAGGAGGAGCGTATGAGTATGAGAAGGAATCGCAGGGGCAGCAGGTATATGGGCGGAAGCATGAAGTTCAAGAGCGTGAAGGAGTGCCGGATGCTGGCATTCTACCTGCATGAGCTGCTGGGCTGGATTCTGAAATCCGAAGACGGCTACGGCCTTGAATCCGATGTCGTAAAGGCTTTCCTGGAAATCGCCGAAGCCCTGGCCATTGAGGAGTCCCTTTCCGCCTACCTGCAGGATGCCGTTGATACGGCCGCGCAGCGGGGGGAACTCCAGCCGGTCACGTGCAAGGATGATGACGATAAGCCAAGCTGCATCGGCTATTCCAAGATCCCGGTCGCATATAAGGAAGATTCCCGTATAGAGCGCTGGATGGGCGACGAGTATCCCTTTACCACTATGAACGTGAACCTTCTCCGCTTTCTGGTCAGCACCACCGGGAAGGAGGGTGTGGAAAGATTCATGACGGTTATCAAGAAGTTCTGCCTGCCCAGGAACGGACAGATCAAAAAGGTCCTGGAGGACACGGGCGAGCTGGACTTCGCCGTCAGGTCCATGTCGCTCTCCGACGACGAGGCCCGCGTCCTCACGCTCAATTACCGCGTGTTCTCATGCAGGCCTATCAGGTGCGCATTCACCTCGCAGCTGGACCCCTCCCAGATGCATGAGGTGTTCCAGACAATCCTCGGGATGAGCGACGGAATGTACAGGGGCCTTGTCAGCGAGAAGGGGCGGCTTTCCATGATGGGGCTACTGGGCGATGAGGGCCTCATCGAAAGGGATTTCCTGGAATGCGTCGACTCTCAGTCCATGCAGCCATTTTTCGCCGACTTGGTGAAGGAAGAAGATGTTCAGACCTGCTACGATGTGGAGTCCTTCAACGTGGACGGGAACTCGGTGAAGATAATGCGCCTTATGCTGCAGAGTGACGAGCCGGTCTCCCTCCTGCTGCACGGCAAGCCCGGCACCGGCAAGACCCAGCTGGCGAGGACACTCTCGCACGAGTCGGGCAGGAAGGTGCTCGTCTTCAAGAATGAGAGCGAACTGGAGGAAAAAGGTTCGACCGTGTTCAATCGACTCAGCTGCCTGCTTTCCATTTGCCAGAAGGATGCGGTAATCATCATCGACGAGGCGGACAAGCTCCTGCAGACGATGTCCTTCTCGCCGTTCGGCGGGGCGGGGCCGTCCAAGACCAAGGGGATTATGAACAAGATGCTGGAGCTGACCCAGAACAAGATAATCTGGATCGTCAACGGCATTTCGCAGATGGACGAGAGCACCCTCCGCCGCTTCACCTACTCCTACCGCTTCGAGGCGATGACCAGCGGGCAGCTGAGGAACATCTCCGCAAGCAAGCTGGAGCCGCTGGGGCTGCCGCAGGAGCTGACAGGTAAGGTCCTGGACCTGATGGAGCGCTACAGCGTCACGGGCGCGTCGGTCGAGAACGTCGCCAAGACGATCCGCTGCCTCAAGGGCTCGAGCGAGGACGAGCTGCTCGACTGCATCCAGTCGGTTCTGAAGGAGAACTCCCAGCTCATAAACGGCAAGGCGCACATGAGGGAGGAGGTGTCGTCCGGCTACAGGCTTGACGTGCTGAACACGAGCGAGCAGCCCGACAGGATTGTCCAGATGATCGAGAATGCCCGGAAGTTCGCGGAGCAGGCGGCGAAGACCCGCCGGGCCAAGAAGGGCGAGAACGGCATCCGGATGCTCTTCTACGGGGTGAGCGGAACGGGAAAGACGGAGTTTGCCCGCTACATCGCGCAGTCGCTGGGAAAGAAGATCCTGCTCAAGCGGGCCTCCGACATTCTGGGCATGTATGTCGGCCAGAGCGAGAAGAACATCCGCGACGCATTCGAGGAGGCGGAGCGGACCGGGAGCATCCTTCTGTTCGACGAGGCGGACAGCTTCTTCGCCGACCGCGCCGACGCACATCATAGCTGGGAGCGGACCCAGGTGAACGAGTTCCTGACCCAGATGGAGGAGTTCGACGGAATCCTCGTCTGCACGACGAACCTGAAGAAGATCATGGATCCCGCGATGAACCGAAGGTTCCACATAATCGTGGAATTCAAGCCGCTGTCGTGCGAGGGAATACGCAGCCTGCTGCAGGGCTATTTCCCCGCCTGCACGTTCACGGAGGGGCAGCTGCGCGACCTGGACCGCTGTGGGACGGTCACGCCCGGCGACTTCGGCGTGCTCGCGGGCAAGGTCCGCTTCATGGACGGGGAGGACCTGGACGCGGACTTCGTCACCGGAGAGCTGCTGAAGATTCAGGAGGAGAAGCAGTCCTCCTCCTGTGGCGGCCACGTGATAGGCTTCAGCGGGGCGGCGTAGGGGCCGCGGGCGGGGGCTGGTGGCGGCGGGTGATAAACACCGCTGCCGCCCCCGCTTTTGAAAAACAGTGCGTAAAACTCACTGGAAATCTGCCGGAAGTGCTAGTATATTTTCACCATGCATGTCGGATGCCTCTTGTCACTATCTGACAATGGGGGCTGTATATAATAGAAGTAGATTGAACCGTATCAGGAGGAAACACGTATGAACGATCAGAACAATGAGAACAATGACTTTGACATCCAGGACGGGGTGCTGGAAAGCTACCGCGGCAACGGAACTTCGGTCGTCATCCCCGAGGGCGTGAAAGAAATCGGCTATATGGCGTTCAGGGGTTGCGCGGCTCTTGTCTCGGTCAGCATCCCCGAAGGCGTGACGGCAATCGGTGATTGGGCCTTTATGAGCTGCACGTCGCTTGTCTCGGTCAGCATTCCCGAAAGTGTGACCGATATTGGCTGGAGTGCGTTCGCGGGATGCACGTCGCTCACCTCTATACGCATTCCCCAAGGTGTGAAGGAACTCATTGACGGCGAATTCGCTTCCTGCACGTCACTCACCCGCGTTGAGCTTCCCGCCGGCATGACCTACATAGGCGAGACTGTATTCTCTGGCTGCAAGTCGCTTGCCTCTGTGACTCTCCCTGAGGGCATAGAGGAAATCGGCTATGGGGCGTTCTCCTGCTGTACGTCGCTTTCTTCCATAAACATTCCCGACAGCGTTTCGGAAATCGGCGACTATGCGTTTGTCGGCTGCAACATCAGCGAGCTGTCACACCCCTGCCTGACGATACGGGATGGCCTTGTCATGGATGGCAGCTCGCTGCTCTACTGTGCAAGACAGTCCGAGAGCATCGTAATTCCTGAGGGCGTGACAGAAATCTGTAACAGTGCGTTCCTGGGCTGCAAGCCGCTTTCCTCAGTGACCATCCCCGGCAGCGTGTCGAAAATCGGCGACTTTGCGTTCAAGGGCTGCAACATAAGCGAGCTGTCGCACCCTTGCCTGACAATACGGGATGGTTTTGTCATACAGGACGGCGAGCTGCTCTACTGTGCAAGGCAGTCTGAGAACATCGTGATTCCCGAAGGCGTAACGAAAATCGGTTATGAGGCGTTCCGCAGTTGTTCGTGGCTTGCCTCTGTCAGCATCCCCGAGGGCGTGACGGAAATCGGCGATGAGGCGTTTACAAGCTGCAGATTTCTTGTCTCCGTCAGTGTCCCCGGCAGTGTGGCAAAAATCGGTGAACGCGCCTTTCAGTCCTGTACGTCGCTCAGCTCCATACACATTCCCGAAGGCGTGACGAGACTCAACTTGTGCACCTTCTATGACTGCACGTCACTCACTCATATCGAGATTCCCTCCAGCACGACCAGCATCGGCATGGGGACGTTCCAGGGCTGTACATCGCTCGCTTCCGTCACCATCCCCGACAGCGTGACGGACATCAACGCTGGTGCGTTCTCTGACTGCACGTCGCTCGCCTCCGTCACCATTCCAAAGGATATTGCGGGCATAGGTCCGCTTGCGTTCGCTTCCTGCAGGTCCCTTGCGGAAATCCGCTACGCCGGCACGAAGGATCAGTGGTCTGCCATCGATAAGGACTCAGGAGCATGGCACTTGTACGTCCCCGCCACGTCCGTGACCTGCACTGACGGCGACGTTCCGCTCGACGAGGAAGAGCAGTAGGCGGGTGCGGGGCGGGGGCTTGTCGGCTAGAAGGCTGCCGTATGATTATTTCCCTTTACAACTGCCGGCGAACAGCTGGAACCGCCGCACATGATTCTGATGTCGCTGTCACTATTTGATAATAGGCCCTCGTATAGTATCTATAAATATTATGGAGGAAACTTGTATGAGCAATGAGAGTAATGACTTTTACATTAAGGACGGCATGCTGGAAAAGTACTTCGGCAGCGAATCGTTCGTCATTATCCCTGAGGGGGTGCGTAAAATTGGTGATTACGTGTTCGCCTGCTGCAGTCTTGTCTCGGTCACGATTCCCTCCAGCGTGGCGGAAATAGGCGACCACGCATTCTCAGGCTGCAGCAGGCTTGTTTCGATCACAATTCCCTCCGGCGTGACGAAACTTGACAGGGACGTGTTTAGTAGCTGCGATTCGCTCAAAGAAATCCACTATGATGGCACAAGGGCGCAGTGGCAGTTTGAGCTTAGTGGTATGCAGCGTGTCAGGTTGGATATTTCTGTCTACTGCTCGGACGGAATTGCCGAGCCGATTCCAGGTGACATTACGGAACTTTTCATCCCGGAAGGGGTGAAGTCGATAGGAGAGCTCGCGCTTGCTGGGTTTCGCTTGCTCCAGTTTGTCAAGATTCCCTCCACTGTAACCAAAATAAATTCTCTCGCGTTCGCCGGCTGTAAATCGCTCGCTTTGGTGCAGATCCCCGAAAGCGTAACAGAAATCGGTGCGTATGCGTTTCATGCCTGCAATATCAGCAGGCTGTCGAATACCTGCCTGACGGTGCGGGATGGGCTGGCCATAGAGGACGGCGTCCTGCTGGACTGCACAAGGCTGTCCGAGAACGTCACTATCCCCGATGGGGTGGAGAAAATTGGCAAGTGGGCGTTCGGTGAGTGTTCGCCGCTTGCGTCCGTGACCATCCCCGCTGGCGTGAGAAAGATCGGCGAACGCGCGTTCTGGTATTGTACGTCGCTTGCGTCCGTTACTATCCCCGAGGGTGTGGAGGAAATTGGCGGGTATGCGTTCTATGACTGCACGTCGCTTGCGTCCGTCACCATCCCCGAGGGCGTGAGGAAGATTGGCGAAAGTGCGTTTGCTAAGTGCACATCGCTTGCGTCCGTCACTATTCCTCGGAGCATGACGGAGATAGGCAATCATGTATTCAACGGCTGTACGTCGCTCACGTCTGTCACCATCCCCGGCACTGTGACGAAGATTGGTCTCTGCGCATTCCGTAGCTGCACGTCGCTTGCCTCCGTGACCATCCCCGGGGGCGTGACGGGAATCGGCAGGAGTGCGTTCGACGGCTGCACGTCGCTTGCCTCTGTCTCCATTCCCGAGAGCGTGACGGAGATTGGCGAAGAGGCGTTCGACGGCTGTACGTCGCTTGCCTCCGTGACCATTTCCGAAGGCGTAACGAAGATTGGTGAAGCTGCGTTCGCGGACTGCACGTCGATTACATCAGTCATCATCCCAGAGAGCGTAACGGAAATTCACGATGTCGTATTCTTTGCCTGTGAGTCGCTTAGTTCCGTCACCCTTCCCGACGGCATACCGGACATCGCCAGGGAAATGTTCTGTGGCTGCAGGTCGCTCACGTCTGTGTCTATTCCCAAGAGCGTGACGATGATCTGCAATGGTGCGTTCTCACACTGCTGGTCGCTTGCCTCCGTGAGCATTCCTGAGGGCGTTACAGAAATCGGCGAAGGGGCATTCGCGGACTGTAAGTCGCTCAAGGAAATTCGCTACGATGGTACGCACGAGCAGTGGGCCGCCGTCAAGATGGGCGAGGACTGGACCAAAGATGTTCCTGCCAAGTCCATCATCTGCACGGACGGCGAGGTGGAGCTGTAGGGCAGTACAGGGCGGACGGCGGGGTACCTGCTGCCAGCCCTGTGAAAACCAGTGAGTAAAACTCACTGGAAATCTGCCGGAAGTGGTAGTATATTTTTTCATGCATGTCGGATGCCCCTTGTCACTATATGACAATGCCACTGCGTATATAGTATCTAGAGCCAGTTGCAAAAGTCCACGGCACCGCAACGCAACGCCTTGCTAGCGTTGTGTGTGTGGCCGTGCTTTTTTACTGGCTTGCAAGAATCTCAAGGAACATGGAGGGAAGCAAATGGTAAGAGTCACGCCGTTGCAGTGGTGCTCAAATCTTGAGCTGGCTCCTTGTGGCAAGGAAATTTTCGTGCTGGGCCGGAATCTCGGCACTAAAGGCGATCTTTTCGCTATTGGCCAAGATCTAATGCTGTGTGATTATAATGGCACGTGGTACTCTTTGACTGCGGGCGGGCCTGTCGATCCTACCGAATTCAAGCCCGTCGCCTTCGCCGTGCCGCGCTATCCTGACGACCTGCCTGAGTTCCTCGACCTCTGCGAAGAGTGCGAGAAAGCCTACGAAGAAAACCATAAGAAAGGGGGTGACTGATGGTACGGGTGACACCGCTTCAATGGCGTACAGATATCGAGAATGCCGCAGGGTATGGAGAAGTCCTTGTCCTTGGCAGGAATACAGGGCCGATCTCAGACCTTGAGCCTTTCTCCATAACGTATATGACTTTTGACCGTAAGAAAGGATGGTATTCCTTTATACTGAAGCAGTACCTCGACGAAGAGAGTGGATTCGAGCCCTTCGCATGGGCCAAGCCGATTGTACCCTCCAACTTGCAGGAGTTTTACGAAATGTGCGAGAAGGACTTTTGAAACTGCCTAACATCACTATCGTTAAGGAGGCATTCTATGAACATGATGAGCAATGCGGTAAAGAAGGTCGATGCTTCGGCAGGAGGGAACGGGATGGCGGCCGGCAGCAAGGCGGCCGCGGAACATCGCATACCGGCATGCTGGGCGTACAACCCGGGCAAGAACAACTACATACCGGTAACGAAGGAGCCTTTCTCCGCGTTCCCGACAATCGTCGATGTAAAAAAGAAGGCTGTCTGGTGCCGGACCTGCCACCGCTGGGAGTACATCACGGCATTCTCGGACAACAAGCTCAAGACCTCCTGCGGAAAGCTTTATGACGGGCCCTTTGTTGGGAGAAGGAGCGACTTTTTCTATGGCTACGTGATTCATGAGAATAAAGGTGTCTGGGATTTGTGCGCGAAAGGGCAGGTCGTTTCCACGGACTACCGCAGGCTTTTTGACATGCACTACCAGATTGACACGGACAAAAAGAGGATCCGCCTGGGCGACAGGGAATTGTGTGACGCGGACGATTTGTACGATGTTCCATGCCCTGAACTGACTCAGGCCATCATGGACAGGCTCGGCGACAGCTACGAGCGGCAGTACGGGATAAAGCCGTCCGTCTCTTCTGGGCTAAGGGGTATGTCGCTCGTGCTGGGCTATATGCTCTGTCCCTTCAACATCAACTTCTATGTCATCTCGCGGCACTGGGGCCTGCAGCCCTATGATGAGAACTTCACGTCCCTGTCTTCGGGCGACACCCCGTCCGCGGAAAACGAAATGTTCGCGAGCATGGGAATCAGGCCGACAAAGAGCGTGCGGAAGCTGTATCAGATGCACCCATACGGCATAATAGGCTATGCCGCCGCGCACGACCTGGGCTTCACGGACGTGAACCTGCTCCAAAGAAGCACGGGCCACAACTGGTACGAGTTTTTCAACCATTACCTGATTTCGTTTGGAAGCGGCACGATAACCTATGATGTCAGGGCCCCGCTCCGCATGTTCGTGCAGGATATGCTTGCCGTAGCAAACCAGAAGACCGTCTGGAACTCCATCGAGCGGACGGTCAAATCTTTCAATGCGGGCAACGACGAGGCCAGAAGGAACATCACTGATGCCCTCAATATGTACCAGGGAATGGCGGAGCTCCTGACCGAGCGCGAGAAGCGGGAAATCCTGCGGGAAGGCTTCAACCTGTATATCCACGATTTCCTCCTAAGGCGGTATGAAGCCCTCACTCCTAATCAGAGAAGGAACAGTGCCCTGGCCGAGGAAAATGTGGTCTTCTATTTGGAACCCCAGTTCCTTGCGCTCGAATATAAAAGCGGAGATGCGTTCCGCACTAATCCTAAGACGAAGGAAAGGGAACCTGTCCCGGATGAGGAGCGCTGGTGCTTCTACGTTGCCAGGGACTCACATACATTGAAGAGGATTGGCAGCGAGATGGACAACTGCGTGGGCTGGGGCTACTCAAAGGCCGTGCGGCAGCGTAAGGCGACGATTGTCTATGCGATGCACCAGAACAAATACAAAATCTGCATAGAGGTGACCCCCGATTTTTCCGTGCGGCAGGCATTCGGCCCTCGCAACTCCATCCTTGGGGGCGAGGCATTCGATGCCTATTCTGAATGGTGCAAGGAGAAGCACATCGTGAGGGAAAAGGTCTTCAGAGTCGCCATGGCCCCGCAGTAGGGGCTGGAACAAGGGGGGTGCGGAATGTGCCGACAATTTGGCTTTCTTAGAAAAACTGAGCTTTTTCGAGATTTCCAGTTGTAATCCGCTTGTTTCGCACCTGTAGAAAAAGCAAGGGTTTCGTGCTATTATGTTTTCTATGGAAGAACGCTTTCTGCCGATTGGCATACAGGACTTTGAGAAGCTCCGCAAGGGGAGCCATGTCTACGTAGACAAGACAGCCCTCATCTACAAACTGGCACAGACCAGCACACCCTATTTCCTCAGCCGTCCCCGGCGCTTCGGCAAGAGCCTCTTGCTTTCCACGATGGAATACTACTTCCAGGGCAGAAAGGACTTGTTCGAGGGCCTTGCGATTGAAGGGCTGGAGAAAGACTGGACGGAATGGCCGGTGCTCAAAATCAGCTTCGGGCTGAACAGCTACGAGGACAACGCGCGGCTCAAGGCACGGCTCAACGCCATCGTGTCGGAATACGAGAAACTGTATGGAATCGAGCGTCAGGGCGACGACCCCGCCGAACGCCTCGCAGCTGTCATCCAGACGGCCTATGAGAAGACCGGGAGACAGGTCGTCATCCTGATTGACGAGTACGACAAGCCCATCCTCGACGCGCTCTATACGGAGGCAGAGGAGCAGAACCGGCAGGAGCTCAGGAGCTTCTACAGCCCGCTCAAGGACTGCGACAAGTACATCCGCTTTTTATTCATCACGGGAATCACCAAGGTGAGCCACGTGAACATCTTCAGCGGCCTGAACCAGCTGGACGACATCAGCCTTACAAAGGACTACTCAGCCCTCTGCGGAATCTCCAGGGCAGAGCTTGAGCGCTATTTCACCCCGGAGATAGAGGCGCTGGCGGGCGAGCAGGAGATGAGCGTCGGCGAGGCGAAGGAAAAGCTCGCCCGGATGTACGACGGCTACCACTTCACGCACGACGTCGAGGGCGTGTACAACCCCTTCTGCCTCCTGAAATGCCTGAAATACAAGGACTTCGGCTCCTACTGGTTCGAGAGCGGCACCCCGTCCTTCCTTGTGAAATCCATCCAGAACCAGCCGCTTGAGCTGGAGAACCTGGTGAACGGCAGGCTCGCGACGGAGAACCAGTTTAAGAACTACGACCCCGGCTCGGGGAACATGCTGCCCGTAATCTACCAGTCCGGCTACCTGACCATAAAGGGCTTCGAGAAGGAGGACCGATTCTACACACTTGACTTCCCGAACCGCGAGGTGGAGGAGGGCTTCCTGGACGTGCTGCTGGGAAAATTCGTCAGCGTCCCCTATGACGACATGGGGCTTGCGATAGACAACATGCGGATCGCGCTCAGGAACAAGGACATGGACAAGGCCCTTGCCATCATACAGGCCGCCATAGCCGACCTGCCCACAGTCGTAAAGAAGGACATGTGCGAGAACTACTACGAGTCGGTGACGCACCTGATGTTCCGCATGACCGGCTGGCGGGTGGCATCCGAGCTGCAGTCGGTGGCGGGGCGGAGCGACGTGGTCGTGGCGACGAAGGATGCGGTGTACATCTTTGAGCTCAAGATGGACAGGGGGCGGAGCTTTGACGAGGTCGCAGCCGAGGCCCTGCATCAGATAGACGCGAACGGCTATGCGGACCGCTTTGCCGTGGCGGGGAAGGCCCTGCGCAAGGTCGCCCTCGTGTTCTCCAGCGAGGGCAAGGGGCTTGTCGGCTGGAAGGTTGCCGGCGCGGAGTGAGGCTGGAGCCCCGCCCGCAGAAGGGATGTGAAACAGCCTGAAAAGGAAAAAAGACTCAAAAACGGTGCGTGAAACTCACTGGAAATCTGACGGAAGCGACAGTATACTTTGTCATGTATGTCTGTGCACCCCTGTCACTATCTGAGAAAGGGGCTGTGTATATATGTGTATATATAGAAGTAGATTGAACCTTAGCAGGAGGAAGTACCTATGAGCAATGCGAACAATGACTTTGACATCCAGGACGGGGTGCTGAAAAAGTACCTCGGCAGCGGAACTTCGGTCATCATACCTGAGGGCGTGACAAAAATCGGCATAGGTGCGTTCTGCAGCTGCACGTCGCTTACGTCCGTCAGCATCCCCGAGGGCGTGACGGAAATCGGCGGGGAGGCGTTCTCTTGCTGTACGTCGCTTGCATCCGTCACCATTTCCGAGGGCGTGAAGGAAATCAAAATCAGCCTGGGGGCGTTCGCTTGCTGTACGTCGCTTGCATCCGTCACCATCCCTGCCAGCGTGACGGAAATCGGCCCAGAGGCGTTCTCCGGCTGCACGTCGCTCTCCTCCGTCGTCATCTCTGAGGGCGTAAAGGCAATCGGCTTTAAGGCGTTCGAGGGCTGTACGTCGCTCGCATCCGTCATCATCCCCGGGAGCGTAACAAGAATCAGCGGTGGGGCGTTCCATGCCTGCAATATCAGCGAGCTGTCCCATCCTTGTCTGACGGTGCGGGACGGGCTGGTCATACGGGATGGCACACTGGTGGACTGCACAAGGCAGCAGACCGAGAACGTCGTCATCCCCGAGAGCGTGACGGAAATCGGCGGGGGGGCGTTCCATGGCTGCACGTCACTTGCCTCCGTCGTCATCCCCGAGGGCGTGAAGAAAATTGGTGAGAGTGCGTTTGAGGGCTGCACGTCGCTCGCGTCCATCACCATCCCCGAGAGCGTGAAGAAAATTGGCTCGCTTGCGTTCTCTGGCTGCACGTCGCTCGCGTCCATCACCATCCCCGAGGGCGTGAAGAAAATTGGCTCGCTTGCGTTCTCTGGCTGCCCGCTGCTTGAGTCCGTGGCCATACCCAAGTCTGTGAAGGAAATTGGCTCTGGCGCGTTCCGCGACTGCACGTCGCTCTCCTCCGTCTCAATTCCCCGGAACATATACACCGAGATCGCCATTAGTGCATTTGAAGGATGCAACATCAACGAACTGTCGCATCCCAGCCTGACGATACGGAATGGACTTGCCATACAGGACGGCATTCTTTGGTACTGCGCGAACCAGAAAACAAGCGTGACAATTCCCCGGGGCGTGACAAAAATCGGCATAGGTGCGTTCTGCAGATGCACGTCGCTTGAATCCGTGACAATCCCCGCAAGCGTGAGGGAAATAGAATCGTTTGCGTTAGGCTGCCCGTCGCTCAAGGAAATCAACTATACCGGTACTGTTGCACAGTATAATGACATCTTTATAAGGGGAGAACTAGGTGCCGATGAAAAGGATGAATGGTGCTCCGCCAGCTTCGTGACCTGCGCTGACGGCAGGGTGGAACTTGAAAGGCCCGACAGCAGCGAGTTGATTAGACGCCGAGAAGAGGTTGACAAGCTGCTTGCAGCCATATCGTCGGATTCATCGGATTCCCATGCTTCTGACCTTTCTCAAGATACCATTGAAGAACTCGTTCAGGCCATAGCTGAACGCAGCAACGACGACTTTGACATCGATGACGACGTGCTTTTCGAGTACGATGGCTCGGACAGCTCCGTCCGCATACCCAAGTGCGTTACGGAAATCGGCACGAATGCCTTTAAGGATTGCATGTCGCTTACGTCGGTCACGATACACTCCGGGGTGACGGTGATCGGCGAAGCCGCGTTCTCCGGCTGCACCGCCCTCACGGAAATCATCTACGAAGGCACGAGGGAGCAGTGGGCTTCCGTCCTGAAGTGCCGGGACTGGAACAAGGACGTTCCGGCAAAGAATGTCATTATTATGCGAGAATATATCGATAAAATGATCGATACTTTATCTCCGGGAGAGGCGATGGTCCTGCGTCTGCGGTATGGCCTTGATGGCGGTGCCTGCAGAAGCCTGAGGGAGATTGCGGATGTCTTGGGGGTGTCAAAGGAACGTGTCCGCCATATTGAAAATACTGCCCTGCAGAAGATTAAAAAACTATGAGTAGAACTTACTGGAAATCTGCTGGAAATGGTAGTATAATAAATCCTAAAGAACTACAGTTTTTTGAGTTGCTCTATACTTTTGTCATTGTATCTGATGTCCCTTGTCACTATTTGACAATGGGGCCGTGTATATAGTATCTAGGCCAGTTGCAAAAGTCCACGGCACCACAACGCCACGTCTTGCTATTACTTCGGAAATTAATGAATCGGCTACACTGAACTAGACAAAAAAAATAGGGGGTCGCATAATGGAGGAAATATGGAAAAGCG
>CAMJZA010000061.1 GCA_946410085.1 uncultured Treponema sp.
ACCTTCATGATAGGCTCAAGGATAACCGGCTTTGCCTTCGCATAGCCCTCGCGGAATGCACCGATGGCAGCCGTCTGGAATGCGATGTCGGAAGAGTCGACCGGGTGATACTGACCGTCGTTGATCGTGCAGCGGACGTTGACGACCGGAGCACCGATGAGGGAACCCTTCTCGATTGCCTTGCGGAATCCCTTGTCGCAGGACGGGATGAACTCGTTGGGAATCGCACCTCCCTTGATGCTGTCGACGAACTCGTATTCCTTCTCCGTGAAGGGCTCCATGAATCCGGCAACGCGGCCGTACTGTCCGGAACCACCCGTCTGCTTCTTGTGCGTATAGTTGAAGTCTGCACGCTGGGTAATCGTCTCGCGGTAGGCAACCTCAGGCGGAGAAACCTTAACCTCGCACTTGTACTCGCGCTTCATGCGCTCAACGTAAACGGCAAGGTGCAGCTCACCCATTCCCTTGATGATCGTCTGGTTGGACTCGGGATCAACGTAGGTCTGGAAAGTCGGATCTTCTTTCGTAAAGCGGTTCAGGGCCTTTGCCATGTTGGCAGCGTCAGCCTTGTTGAGGGGCTCAATCGCCTCGGAAATAACCGGGTTCGGCACGTACATCGAAGTCATTGCATAGTTGAGGCCGCCGCCGCAGAAGGTATCGCCGGAAGCACACTCAACGCCGAAGAGGGCGATGATGTCACCGGGCTGACCTTCGTTGATGTCTTCCATTGCAGCTGCGTTCATGCGGACAATGCGTCCGACCTTGAACTTGTGCTGGCTCCTCGTGTTGAAGAGCTCGTCGCCCTTCGTGATCTTTCCCTGATAGATGCGGCAGTAGGTCAGCTGGCCGTACTGACCGTCATCCAGCTTGAATGCGAGGGTGACGCAGGGCTTGTCGGCAACGTTGAACAGCTCAACCTGCGCCTCGTTGTTGTCCAGGTCAAGGGCATAGTTGTGAACCTCAGTCGGATTGGGCAGGTAGCGCTCAACACCGTCCAGCAGGGGCTGGATACCCTTGTTCATGTGGGCGGAACCGCAGAAGACGCCGACAAACTGCTCGGCAAGGGTTCCCTTGCGGATGGCGGCGATGACCTTGGCTGAGTCAACCTTGTCATAGCCGTTCTCCATGATGTCTTCCATCAGGGAATCGTCGAACATGGAAGCGGCATCGAGCAACTGCTCGCGCTTCTGGGTTGCCTGCTCAACGAGCTCGGCAGGAATCTCGGCAGTGCGGACTTCCTCACCGTCATGGCCCTCAAAGTAGTAGGCCTTCATTGCAATGAGGTCAACGACACCCTGCAGCTTGTCTTCCAGTCCGATCGGGATTTCCATCATATAGGCGTTCAGGCCGAGCTTGTCGCGCAGCTGCTGGCAGACGCGGAGGGGATTTGCACCCTGGCGGTCACATTTGTTGACGAAGGCGATGCGCGGAACATGATAGCGCTTGAGCTGGCGGTCAACGGTAATTGACTGTGACTGAACGCCTGCAACGGCGCACAGGACAAGAATTGCTCCGTCAAGGACGCGGAGCGAACGCTCGACCTCAACCGTGAAGTCAACGTGTCCAGGGGTGTCAATAAGGTTTATTGTCGTTCCCTTCCAGTTAACCTGCGTTGCTGCGGACTGAATCGTGATGCCGCGCTCGCGCTCCAAATCCATACTGTCCATAACAGCGCCGACGCCGTCTTTTCCATGAACCTCATGGATCTGATGAATCTTGTTGCAGTAGAACAGGATACGCTCAGACAGCGTTGTCTTGCCAGAGTCAATGTGGGCGCTGATTCCGATATTACGAACCTTTGTAATATCAAAGCTCATATTGTACACCTCTCAAAAAAAGTTTCAAATTAGCTACACAAGGCGGCAGACGAAAACACAAAAGAGAAAACCGCATTATGTAATAACTGCAATACTATATAAGAAAAACGCGGTAAATTCAAGAGTATTTTCGTCTATATGTCAAAATTCACCGTAAAATGTTGCTGAATACAAGAATTTTCCCCGGAAGGAAGTACGCCTCGTACGGAAGCGGAAGCCGCTTCCCGCTGTCAGCCGGAGCTTTTCCAGTGTTCCCTCCGCATACACGGAACTGATTCCCAGCGAAATCTCAGAAAGGGCAGTCCCGGCAGGCGTAAACTTCTGGCTGAAGCTGACGGTGTCCTTCTCCCCGTCCCGTTTCACGCTGACCGACGACGAGGAGCTGAAGCTGCGTCCCCGGCAGGAAAATCCCAGCCCCAGCTTCCTGATCCGCTGTGCATCCGCATCCCCCGGCTCCTCCGAAAAGCGGTCCGTATACTGCAGGTCCCACTGACTGCGGCGGAGGCGGAAACTCCCCTTCATGCCGAAGCTGACCACATCCCGTTCAGTCCCGTCCTTTACTTTCTCATCCTTCGCCCCCAGCAGGGCAAGGGAAGCCCTGCCCTGCCCGAGCGGAAAACGGATTGACGGATTCAGCGACAGGCGCCGCTTCGTGTTCAGGCGGCTGCCGCCCGGCAGGATCATCTCAGCTTTTTCCGCCGCAAAATGCGAAGCCGTCAGCCCCAGCCCCGCAAAGGAGCAGGCAAGCTGTTCCCGCCGCCAGAAAAAAGCCTCCGTAAAGCTGCCGAAGGGGTTTTCCGAAAACCCGGCGGCAAAATGGGCGCTCACCGCGCGCTCCAGGCGAAAGCCCAGTTCCGCATCCGCCGACAGGTAGCGGCTTTCCCGGTAAAAGGGATCCCGGTAAAACCACGACTTCACCTCCTTCCCCCCGTACACGAAGGAACCGCCGTTGACGGCAAGGACGATGCAGGACGAGCTGCTCCGGGGAACGGGCAGTTCCGCGTGCAAGCCCGCATAGATGTCTCCCCCCTCTACGGCGGCAACTTCAAGCACGGGAAGCGGCAGTCCGCCGGCAGGCTCAAGCACGAGCGCAAGCGCAGGCGGCCTTTCTGCGGAACTGAATCCCGGCAGGGCGGCGGCAAGCCCCGGCGCTGGCAGCGAAAGCGACCCGCAGTTCCAGGGAACAGAGCGGCAGGGCTGCCTGAGCCGGGACAGGGATGCGGCAAAATGCAGGGTCCCGTACAGGACCTCCGGTACATAGCGCAGGCGGTTATCGGCAAGGCGGACGGAAATGCCGCCCCTCTTCACCCCCCTGTCAGCCCAGCACGCGGCAGGATCCTCCCCCAGTTCCGCAGGCGCGGTATAGGGCAGGCCGCCGGCAAGGATGAGCTTCACGTCCTGCAGGCGGAGGGCGGCGCCGGAGTCCGCCCTGACCTTCCGGTCCGGCGCCCCTTCCCCGGCTTCCTCCCGCCGGTTTTCCTGAAATGCAAGCCCCGTAAAGAACTCAAGCCCCCTGAATGCTGCCTCCAGGGACGGGACCGCAGGCGCCTCCCCCGGGGGCAGCAGGCCGCCGCCTTCCGGCGGACTTTCCGCAGGGAGGAAGCAGGACAGGAGACACAGGGCAGCGGCACGTGCCGCAATCTGTTTCATACACATGACAAACACCTCTTACCCTCTGTATTGCGGATACCACACAAAAATGTCCATGTTGCAGAAAAAAAGCGGCCCTAGAACAGAACAAAAAAAAGCGCTATGCTGTCAGAAGCATGAACTGGCATATTCCGTCGATTACAGACCTTGAAGTCCTTCAGGCCTGCGCACTGAACAACGGCTTTTTCGCCAACAATTACGGTGCCGTAAACTCCATCCTGTACGAGCGCAGGTTTCACTCGCAGCTTGCAGTCGAGGACGGCTGGATTTTTGAGAAGTCCATGGAAAACGGCATGGAATGTTTCAGTTTCCCGCATGCCATCGGCGGCTGCCGGCAGTCAGACGGCAGCGGAACCGACAGTGACCGAACGGCCATACGGGACGCCCTCGCACGGCTGGTCAGAGACGCCGTCCGCTCAGACCGGCAGGCAGACCTGCATACAAACAGAACGCTCGTCTTTACCAACGTGACCGCAGACGAAAAGGACATGCTCGCAGACCTGTATCCCGGAGCAGAGACGGTCCCCACGCCGGAGTCAGGGGACTATATCTACCGCACGCAAGATCTGGCAGGGCTTGCCGGAAAGAAATACAGCCGGAAGCGGAACCATATCCATCAGTTTCAGAAAAGCCATCCCGATTATACCTTTGAACCGCTTGAACCGCTGCAGGCAGAAAAGCTTTCCGCCATCCGCACGGTCGAAGAAGCATGGCTGCATGAAGCGGCGGACGAAGCCGCAGCCGGAAGCAGCCTTGCGGCACTGGAACTGGAGCGTGACATGATCTTTTTTGCGCTGGAGCACTTTGACCGCTTTGCCGCAGCCTGCGGCATGAGCGGCGGCATCCTCTTTGCTGCCGGACAGCCCGTCGCCTTCTGCCTCGCAAGCCTGTTAAGCCGGCGCGTAACCGACGTCCACTTTGAAAAATGCCTTTCCGCCTGGGGACGCGACGGCGGATATGCCGTGATAAACAACGAGTTTGCAAAGCGGGCAGGAACGGAATACCTCAACCGGGAAGAAGACCTGGGCATTGAAGGCCTGCGGAAGGCAAAGCGTTCGTACTATCCGGAATGCGTACTGGAAAAATACCGGGTTGCAATAAAAGCAATCGAAACAATCGAAGACCTCGAAGCTGACCCGTCATAACATGCATTTTGTAAGCGCAAAATCAATCCTGACGCCCCGCAGCATGAACATCTACCGCGGCTGTACGCACGGCTGCATCTACTGCGATTCGCGCAGTAAGTGCTACCGGTTCACCCACGCTTTTGAAGACATCGAAGTAAAGCAGAATGCGCCGGAACTCCTTGAAGCCGCCCTCCGCAGGAAGCGGAAGCGCTGCATGATCGGAACCGGTTCCATGGGGGACCCCTACATTCCGGCGGAAAAAGACCTGCGCCTCATGAGGCGCTGCCTTGAAGTCATAGACCGCTACAGCTTCGGCGTAAGCCCGCAGACAAAATCGGATCTGATCCTGCGTGACCTGGACCTGCTTTCCCGCATCAACAGCAAGGCAAAGGCCGTCGTCCAGATGACGCTGACAACCGCAGACGACGAGCTGTGCCGGAAGATCGAGCCGGGCGTCTGTCCGACCAGCCGCCGCTTTGAAGTCCTCAAGGCATGCCGGGACGCAGGCATACCGACCGTCGTCTGGTTCAGTCCCCTGCTGCCCTTCATCAATGACACGATCGAAAACGTTGACGGCATTGTCGATTACTGCGTGCAGGCCGGGGTCCATGCAATCATCTGCTTCGGCATGGGCCTGACCCTGCGGGAAGGAAACCGCGAATACTTTTATGCCGCCCTTGACCGGCTCTTCCCCGCGGCGGCTCCCATACCCGGAAGCCTGCCCGGCAGTCCCCCCGGAAGCGGACCGGTGAGCCTCAGGGAACGCTACAGCAAATGCTACGGCGACAGCTACGAAGTTTCCAGTCCCGACAACCGCCGCCTCATGGCGCACCTTGCCGCTCGCTGCAGGCGGCACAACATCATGCTCGGCATTGAACCGGTTTTTGCGTGGATCGAAGCCTTTCCCGCAGGCGATCCGCTCCAGCCGGAACTGTTTTAACAGCGGCATGTATGCTATACTACCCGCATGCTCAGCCATCCGATTGCCCCGGTCTATGACGGGCGTTCCCGCATCCTCATTTTAGGTTCCTTCCCTTCCGCCCGGTCACGGGAGACGGGCTTCTTTTACGGGCACCCGCAGAACCGCTTCTGGAAGCTGCTTGCCTTTCTCTACGGGCAGAACGTACCCGTGAGCATTGCAGAAAAGCGCGCTTTCCTGCTGTCCAACCGGCTAGCCCTCTGGGACGTCATCGCCTCGTGCGAGATACAAGGTTCAAGCGATGCGTCCATCAGCAGCGTGACGGCAAACGACCTTTCGCCCCTCCTGAACGCGGCGCCGATTGAAAAAATCTTCACGAACGGAAAAACGGCAGATGCCCTGTACAAAAAATACATCCTTCCCCGGACGCAGCGGCAGACAGTCTGCCTGCCTTCAACAAGCCCCGCAAACGCCGCCTGGACCTTTGACCGGCTCTGCAGCGCATGGCGTGTAATCCTTCCCTAAGCCGGGAGAACAACGAAGAAAAGAAGAAACTAGAGCGTGAAAACAAAAATGCTCCGTCAGTGGATAATAGTGGGAAACTGCCGGAGCACGGGTGGGAGGTTCAGACGGCACGGATTTACATCCTGCGTCACCCTACATGTGTATAATACCACCATTAGTAGTGTATGTCAAGCGAAAAAACACTAGATACAACGCACAAAGCTCCGCTTTGTGCAACGAGTCCCTGTTTGCTCGCGATGGCTCGCATTTTTTGCTTACGCAAAAAACCGCAGGGACTCGCGGCTGTCAGAAGCTACCGACCTCAGCACAAAAAAAGCCCTCAAGCCTGCTGGACAGGCTCAAGGGCTTTCTCAAGTATTTAATTCAATTAGAAGCTGCCGGCAACCGCGACGGCACAGGCGACCGTGCAGCCGACCATCGGGTTGTTGCCCATTCCCATGAAGCCCATCATCTCGACGTGGGCAGGAACGGAAGACGAACCGGCGAACTGCGCGTCGGAGTGCATGCGGCCGAGCGTATCCGTGAAGCCGTAAGAGGCAGGCCCCGCGGCCATGTTGTCCGGGTGCAGGGTGCGGCCCGTTCCGCCGCCGGAAGCGACGGAGAAGTACTTCTTGCCGGCGAGCAGGCGCTCCTTCTTGTAGGTGCCTGCAACGGGGTGCTGGAAGCGGGTCGGGTTCGTGGAGTTTCCGGTGATGGAAACGTCAACGTCCTCGTGCCACATGATCGCAACGCCCTCGCGCACATCGTCTGCGCCGTAGCACTTGACGATCAGGCGGTCCGGGTTTGAACCGTAGGGAATCTCCTTGACGACCTTGAGGGCCTTGTCCGTTCCCTCGCCGTTGAAGTAATCGAACTCGGTCTGCACGTAGGTAAAGCCGTTGATGCGGCTGATGATCTGGGCAGCATCCTTTCCGAGACCGTTCAGGATGACGCGGAGCTTGTTCTTGCGTACCTTGTTCGCATTGGCGGCAATCTTGATTGCGCCTTCTGCGGCGGCGAAGGACTCGTGGCCAGCCAGGAAGGCAAAGCACTGGGTCTCCTCAGAGAGGAGGCGGGCACCGAGGTTGCCGTGTCCAAGGCCGACCTTGCGGTCATCGGCAACGGAACCGGGGAGGCAGAATGCCTGCAGGCCCTTTCCGATGTTGGCTGCAGCGGCAGAACCGGACTTGTCGCCGGTCTTCTCCGCTTCCTTGATGGCGATGGCAGAACCGAGCACGTATGCCCACTTGGCGTCCTCAAAGCAGATCTGCTGCGTAGACTGACAGATGTCATAGGGGTCAAAGCCGCGCTTCTTGCACAGCTCGCGGGCCTCGTTCAGTCCGGCCTCGCCTTCCTTAAATCCATATTCCTTCAGAGCCTTATTCACCTGGGGAATGCGGCCTTCAAAATCTTCAAACAATGCCATAGTATCTATTCCTCCAGTTTACTCTTTGCGCGGGTCGATGAGCTTGACCATGCCCTGATCGGCAGTCACGCGGCCGTAGTGGGTGCGGGCCTTCTCAATCGCCTCTTTGGGCTCAACGCCAGCCTTGAGGCCGTCCATCAGCTTTCCGATGTTGATGCAGTTGTAGCCGATGATCTGTCCGTCCTTGTCGACGGCGCAGGTCTCAACGTAGCCCTCGGTCATCTCCAGATAGCGGGGACCGGTCTTGCGGGTAGCGAACATCGTTCCGACCTGGGAGCGGAGGTTCTTGCCAAGGTCCTCGAGGGAAGCGCCGACCTTGAGGCCGCCCTTTGAGTATGCCGACTGGGTGCGGCCGTAGACAATCTGCATGAAAAGCTCGCGCATCGCCGTGTTGATGGCATCGCAGACGAGGTCGGTATTCAGCGCCTCAAGCAGGGTCTTTCCAATCAAAATCTCGGAAGCCATAGCCGCCGAATGAGTCATGCCGGAGCATCCGATGGTCTCAACGAGGGCTTCCTCGATGATGCCGTCCTTCACGTTCAGGGTGAGCTTGCAGGCTCCCTGCTGGGGTGCGCACCAACCGATTCCGTGGGTAAATCCCGACACGTCCTCGACTTTCTTAACCTTGACCCACGCGCCCTCTTCGGGGATCGGGGCCGGTCCGTGATATGCGCCCTTAGCCAGGGGGCACATATGCTCCACTTCTGCAGTGTATGTCATGTATATTCTCCTATAAATAGGAAGCTTAATGCAACAAGGGGGGAATGTCAAGGCAAATGGCGGCCCCTGCGGTTTTAGCGGCCGCCAGCGCTGCGTTCCCCTTGTCCAAGGCGGACAGAATCTTTATACTGAATCTGGATGCACGCATTACCGCTGCATCATCCGGAGGTTATGAACATGTTTGACAGGGTTGAATATAAACGGATTGCAAAGAAACAGCTCAAGGGCAGGTGGAAGACCCCCATCCTGGCAACGCTCTGTACGCTCGTCCTGATGATGATCATCAGCGCCCCTGAAATCGTTGAAGGCTGGACGGAATCCGCCGGTACGGCCGTTTCATTCTCATACGGAACATCAGTTGAAGGACTCACCGGCATCATCATGCTCGGCATATCCGGCATTGCGGCGCTTGCCTACACAAAGCTCTTCACCGATCTGTGGAAGACACGGGACGCACTCCCCTTCTCTGCCTTCCTTGCAGGCTTTTCCCACTGGCTCAAGGGCGTGCTCGGAATACTCTGGCTCTACCTCTGGGTTTTCCTCTGGACCCTGCTCTTCTTCATTCCCGGCTTCGTCAAGGCGTATGCGTATTCGCAGCTGTTTTTCATCATCGCAGAAAACCCGAAGATCAGTGTGCGCAGGGCAATGAAGCTGAGCATCGAGCTTACCCGGGGCTACAAGGGCGAACTCTTCATCATGGACCTGAGCTTCCTGGGCTGGATGCTGCTCACCGTACTGACCGGCGGCATCCTCTCCCTCTACGTCATGCCCTACATGCAGATGTCCAAGACAAATGCCTACAAGATGCTCAAGGCCATGGCCATACGGTCGGGCCGTGTGAGCGAAAGCGATTTCGGCGGACAGGTCGAGGGGGGCAGCGGCTTCGCATCCGGCGCACAGGACACCGCTGCGCAGCAGGGCGGCGGGCAGTCCGCTGCAACTGCGCAGGACGCATACAGCCGGCAGGACGGCTGGGATACGGCAGGGGCAGAGGACGTCACTGCGTATGAAGCCCCGCAGGCTGCGGACTCCCCGGCCCCGTCGGAACAGCAGGCGGTTCCGCCCGCAGATGTCATCAACCTGCCGCCCCCCGGAAGCGACGGAAGCAGCAGCGAAATCTAGAAGAGAGCACCGTAAGGAGTAGCATAATGAAGAAAAACAAGGGACTTGCAGCATTCATCATCGTCGTCGTCATCGCCGTCGGCGTGTCCGTATTCCAGATAGTCCGCAGCCGCACCGCCGCCGAAAGCGAGGCAGGCGGCAAAAGCAGCCAGACTTCCGTTCCGCAGGTATTCAAGGATTTTCCCGGCTTCAGTTCCGTGCTGGGCAGCAAGGGCAAGAACGCCTCGCCGAACTATCCCTACATTGCACGGCTCTACATCACCGGTACGATACAGGAAGCTGGCGACAGCTATAATCAGGAATGGCTTTTGGACACGATTGAACAGTTGCAGGACGACAAGAACAACCTTGCCATCGCGCTCTACATCGATTCTCCCGGCGGTACGGTCTACGAGGCCGACGAAGCCTATCTGCGCCTGCTCAAGTATGCGGAATTCAAGCCGGTCTACGCATACTTCGCTTCCATGGCGGCAAGCGGCGGCTACTACATCGGCTGTTCGTCCAAGTACATCATGGCAAACCGCAACTGCTGGACGGGAAGCATCGGCGTCATCGCCGGGCAGTTCATAGACCTGACCGGCCTCATGGAAAAATACGGTGTCAAGTCAAAGACCGTGCACTCCGGCAGGAACAAGATTATGGGCCACTACGACGAGCCGTTCAGCAAGGAACAGCAGGACATCATGCAGGCAATCTGCGACGAGTGCTACGGGCAGTTCACGGACATCGTCGCAAAGAGCAGGAAGCTGCCGATAGAACAGGTGCGCAAGCTCGCCGACGGCAGGGTCTATACGGCAAAGCAGGCAAAGGCAAACAAGCTGATTGATGCAGTCGGCAGCTGGGACGAGCTGCTCGACACGATTGCGGCAACGGAGTTTGACGACGTATACTACGATGTCGTTGACTACAGCTACGAACCGGAAAAGGGCCTCTACTACTACCTGACGGGTGCGGCAGACAGGCTCGGCAGGCTCAAGGCCGAAAACGCAGGCGGCCTGCCCGAAGCCGTCCGGAAAGTCATCGAGCCGGACATTGAGTATCCGGCATACCTGTACCGGAAATAGCAGCGGACCTGCACGGACTGCGTACGGCAGGAAGTACCGGCAGCTGCAGCCTTTCGGCAGATGCGCCGTTACGCTCCTTCCGTCAGGGAAGGGAGCAGTTCTTTCAGGCTTTGCGAGAGTACCGGCAGGCTCAGGGGCTTGTGATAGTAGCGGGCAACGCCCAGTTCCCTGCAGCGCTGCTCCACCAGCGGATCGTCCAGTGCCGTTACGACAATAACCGCGGGTTTCCCGAAGGAATCCGGGCTTTCGCTGATGTTCCGGCAAATTTTGACCCCGTCCACTCCGGGCAGGTCCAGGTCAAGGACCACGACCCCGGGCTTGAGCGAAGCCATCTTGGATCCCGCCTCAAAGCCGTCAAAGGCCTGCTGTATCTGCACCCCGCCCAGCTTTGACGTCAGGTAGCTGCAGATGACATCATTGAGGCCCCGGTCATCATCAACGACGAGGACCGTCTTTTTCTTTTCCTGCTGCTCCGGTTTCGAAAGGGGCCGCTGTACGCTTTCCAGCAGTTTGGGCGGAACGTTCATGTTGTTCCGCTGCATGAAGTCTATTAAATCTTCCGGATACACCCGGTACTGGCCTCCGGGAGTTGTGGAAGCCTTGAGAGATCCCTTGCGTATCCAGTTGATTGCCGTCTGATTCACCACCCCGCAGATTTTTGCGGCTTCCATGGCAGAAAAGACGAGCGGTTTTTCAATCTTGGAATCCCGGCTCATAGCGGTCAGCTCTTCCTCCCCAGGGCGACGGACCTGCTGTAGGCGGCAGTTGCGGCTTCAATGACGGTCCCGCGGAAGCCCCCCCGCTCCAGGGCAGCAACGGCTTCGATCGTCGTTCCTGCGGGAGAACAGACCGCATCCTTGAGCTCGCTGATGGACCTGCCGTCCTGCAGGGCCATGACGGCGGCTCCCTTGAGCGTCTGTGCCGCATACACATACGCCTGCTGCCGGGGAATGCCGAATTTGACCGCCGCATCGGCAAGGGCTTCAATGAACATGAACGCGTATGCCGGGCCGGAACCGGAAACGGCAGTCACGCCGTCCATCAGCTTTTCGGCAACACATTCCACCTTCCCCGCCGTCCTGAGCAGGGCCGTCACCAGCTCCGTTTCTTCGTCCGTACAGGCTGAACCGGCACACAGGGCGGTCATGCTTTCCCCGTACACGGCGGGCAGATTGGGCATCATGCGGAAGATATGCGGCAGGATGGACTTCCCGTCCGCAGAAACAACCCGCCCGGCCGTCCCCTGCAGGGTATCGAGCGTAATCCCCGCTGCCATGGAAACGAGAGTCTTCGGCTTCGTAAATGCGGAAGCGATCTCTTCAATGACCGTTTCCACGAAAACGGGCTTGACGGCGATGAATATGATGTCGCTGTTCTGGGCGACCTCCAGGTTCGTCTGGCATGAATGTGCCCTGCCGCCGGACGCAAGGTCCGAGAGGGACTCAACAAACGATTCCGCCTTGGAGAAATGGCCTGAAGAGACAAAGAGCCGGACGTCCAGGGAGGAAGCCGCAATGGCCCTCACCACTGCTCCGCCCATCGTTCCGCATCCTATGCAACCGATTGTTTTTCCGTTCATGCACAAACCTTCCATAAAAAAAATTCCCGAAAACTATCCGGCAGCACCGGCGCATCCCTATTCAAGCCGTGCAGCGAGCGGCGTTCCCTCAAAAAGCAGGTAGCGGCTCGCGTACATCTTAAAGTAATCGTCATCCGTCAGCGTATAGGACTTCACGTTGCGGCGGGACGTGTCGGCAGGCTGCTCGCTGCCGTCTTCCATGACCGTCTTTGTTCCGTACTCACGGATTCCCGATTCCGCATTTCCCCGGGGATAAATGGTCAGCTCCATATCGTCATCCCATTCAAACTCGGGGCTGAAGGATTCCGCCACCCGGCAGTTTATGAACGCAGCGTTGTCAAAATTCTTACCCGTCGTCCCCTGTCCCAGACCCGCCGTCCGGTACACGTACAGGGCACCTTTCTTGCGCACGTCGCCCGTAAAGCTGCATCCGCTCAGGATAAAGCCCTTTCTGCCGGCATCGGTCCTGCTCTTGACGGCATAGCCGTTGTAATCGCCGCGGTTGTCGCTCCGCACGTGAATCCGGCAGTTCTCAAGGACGCAGACATCCGGCTCGCCGTAGACGATGTCGGTATCGCCTTCTACCCGGCAGTTCAGGAACCATGAAAAGCCCCGCACAAAGAGCGTGTTCTGCCTGCCGATGAACGCCATGCCCTCGGCCTTGAGGGTTCCCGACTGATTGTCCCAGACGAATGCTTCCGCGCTGTCGGGCTTCGTGTTCTCTGCTTCGACCGATTTCAGGTGCGTGTTCTCGACCGTGAAGTTCCTGAGCGTCACGTTCGTCGCATTCGGCCCGAAGCAGAATATGGAGCGGTTCTCCCGGCCCTTGTGGAATGCCTCGCAGTTGTCCGCCTGAATGACGCAGTCGGAAGCCGACAGGCCCGGCGCGCTTTCCATGATAAGGGGATTTGACATATTGTAGCGTATGCTTTCCCGGTACACGCCGGGGCCAAGAACCAGATGGAAGGGAGACCCCCGTTCCACGGTTCCGGTCATCACCATCTCGTGCATCCTCCTGAATGCAGTCGTTATCGCCGCAGGTGACTTTGCGTTTACTGTTAACTCTAGCATAACGGGCGGCAGTATAGCATTTTTTGCAATATGTTTCAAATGCCCTATTTCGGCCCGGTTTCAGCTGCCGACGGCGCGCGCAAGCTGGTCGGCACAGGACGTCCCCTTGCTGCCGCAGAGGTTTCCGAGCAGCTTGTCGCGGATTTCCTGCACGCTCATGCCGTCGCAGAGGCGGCTCAGCGCCTTCAGGTTGCCGTTGCAGCCCCCTTCAAAGCTGATGTTCGAGATTCTGTCACCGTCCCGCGTAAAATGAATTGCCCAGGCGCAGGTTCCCGTCGTTTTATAGGTGATTTCTTCCATAACACAGCTACTATAGCATGACGGCCCCGTAATTGTAAAGAAAACGGGAACCTGCTATACTGGCAGTCTATGAGCCAGGAAGTGAAAACAGTACACACGGCGTTGCCACAGGCGTTGCCCCGGGACCTGCAAGGAGCCCGCCTGCATTTCGTGGGAATCAAGGGGACCGGCATGGCAGCCCTTGTGGAAATTCTTGCCGCCCGGGGGGCGGTCATTACGGGAAGCGACGTTTCAGAACGATTCTATACCGACGAGATACTCGAAAAGCGGGGAATCCAGGCCCGCCCCTTCAGCAAAGACAACATACGGGACGACACGCAGTGCGTCATCTATTCCAGCGCCTACAGCCCCGAAAAGAACCCCGACCTTGCCGAAGCAGTCAGGCGGGGCATCCCGACCCTGCTCTACAGCGAGGCACTGGGGGCCGTCTCTGCCCAGTCCTATGCCTGCGGCATCTGCGGCGTACACGGCAAGACGACGACGACAGGGCTCACTGGCACCATCCTGAAGGAACTGGACCTGCCCGCCCAGGTACTCGCAGGCAGCATCATCGCCTCGTTCGGTGACAGCGTATCCGGCGACAGTGCATCAGGTGACAGCACCGCCGGCGGCAGCTGCACGATGACCGCTGCTTCCTACCGGCAGAGTGCGGACAGCATCTTCGTTGCCGAAACCTGCGAATACCAGCGGCACTTCATGGCCTTTCACCCCAAAAAGATCATCCTGACGGCGGTGGAAAGCGACCATCAGGACTATTACCCGACCTATGAGGACATCCGCAACGCCTTCGTTGACTACTGCTGCCTGCTGCCGGAAGGCGGAGACCTCATCTACTGCGCAGACGACAGGGGTGCCTGCGAGACGGCATCGCTCGTTGCCCAAAAACGCCCGGACATCACGCTCATTCCCTACGGAACAGAAGCTGCAGGCAATGCACCTGACGCCTACCGGCTCAGCTTCGGCAGGGTCGAAGGCGGCCGGCAGTACTTTACCGTCGGGGAGCTCGGTGAATTTTCCCTCTGCGTTCCCGGCAGGCACAACGTGAAGAATGCGGCCGCCGCTCTTGCCCTCTGCTGCCGCCTCCTTGCCAGATACGGGAGAAAACCGGAAGACTATACGGAAGCCCTGCGACGGGGCCTCCTGAACTTCAAGGGCGGCCGCAGGCGGTCGGAAATCATCGCCCGGACACAGACTCCGTCCGGACAGGAGCTGATCATCATTGACGATTACGGCCACCACCCGACGGCAATCGAAACGACGCTCGCAGGCTACCGGGAGTTCTACAGGGGCCACAGGATCATCGTAGACTTCATGAGCCATACCTACACGAGGACGGCGGCCCTGCTCGACGAATTCGCCGCAAGCTTTACCAGCGCAGACGCGGTTATCATCAACAGGATTTACGGGTCGGCCCGGGAAGATGCGTCGGCCTCGCCCGTAACCGGGGAAATCCTTGCGGCACGGACCGCAGAACAGCACCCGGCGGTCTGCTACCGGGGCGATTTCGAAGAGGCAGCTGACGAAGCCTTCCGCCAGATTTCGGAGCCGAGCGGGGCAGACTACCCCGACGGCTATCTTTTCGTCACGATGGGAGCGGGCGACAACTGGAAAGTGGGCAAGCTCCTTTTGGACAGGCTCACCGGCCCCGCAAAAGGAAAGCGGGTGGAATAGGAGAAACAGTATATGAACAGCATGACAGGATACGGTTACACGGAACGCATTGACGGCAGTACGGAAATAAGCGTGGAATTCCGCAGCGTCAACTCGCGCTTCCTGGACCTGAACATCACCCTCCCCTCCTTCATGAATCCGCTGGAACTGGACATCCGGCAGCGGGTTTCCGCAAAAATCGCCCGGGGCAAACTTGACCTGACGATACGGCTGCACGAAAACAACGCCGCCGCAGTCGTCACGGCCGACACCGACGCCGCCGTCAAGTACCGGGACGAAATCGCAAAGATAGCGGCGGCCCTGGGCAAGAGCGCCGACGACATTCCCCTGTCGCTGATCATCGCACAGGAAGGGGTGCTGAACATCAGCCACCGCTATGATCCCCAGGTCTACTGGCAGAAGGTCGAACCGGTATTCAACGAGGCATTCACCCAGTTCCTCGAATCGCGCACGCGGGAAGGGGCAAAACTCGAAGCCGACCTGCTTGCAAAGCTTGACACGCTCGACTCCTGTGCAGCCTCATTCCGGGCATTCCAGCCGGAAATGGAAGGGCGCTTCAAGGAAATCATTACGGCAAAGTTCAAAGAGCTTGTCGGCGACAGGATAGACGAGAACAAGATTCTGGAAGAAACCGCCGCAATGCTCATCAAGTACACGATAAACGAGGAAATCGTCCGCCTGTCAAGCCACCTGGAAGCCCTGCGGCACGAAATCCAGAGTAATCCCGTACCGGGAAAGCGCCTTGACTTCTTCTGTCAGGAAGCAAACCGGGAAGTAAATACGATCGGCAGCAAGAATCAGTTCGCCAAGGTGAGCCAGCTGGTCGTCACCGCAAAGGATGCCCTCGAAAACATCAGGGAACAGGCAAAAAACGTCGAATAAAAACGCCGGAAAAAATGCAGGACAAGGGAAAATCAGAATGAGAGGATCCGGCTTTTTGCCCGGCTCTTCTTGAGCTCGCTGCGGAGATGCTTGCCCTGCAGGCGCTTCTCACGTGCAGCCCGGCCCGGCTTCGTCTTCCTGCGGGGAGCTGTCAGATGGGCTGCCTGCCGGATGCGGCTTTCCAGGCGGCTCAGGGCAATGCTGCGGTTCACCGCCTGATCGCGCTCATCGTCCACGGAAAGCGAAAGGCAGCCTTCCTTATTTATCATGCCGTCCAGCACCCGCCGGGCGGCTTCCCGTTCGGCCATGCTCAGGCCTCCGATGAGGGCAAAGGGCAGTTCCGCATGAACCTTCGTATTCACCTTGTTCACGTTCTGGCCGCCCCTGCCGCCGGAACGGGCAAAGGACAGCCGGGTGTTTTCAAGGATTGACTGCCTGAGTGCAGGAAGGTCCATGCGAAGTCCCTCAAAAAGTTATGCTATCCTGTAAATCCAGCCGTCGGGAGCCTTCTCGGTTCCCATCTGGATTCCAGTCAGCGTCTCGCGGAGCTTGCCCAGGACGGGACCTATCTTGTCCATGCCGGACGGCAGGTCAATGTTCGTTCCGTGGTCTACGATGCGGCCGATCGGGGAGATGACGGCGGCAGTTCCGCACAGGCCGCACTCCTGGAAGTCCTTGATCTCATCCTTGTGGATCTTCCGTTCCTCGACCTCAATGTGCAGGTAGTCTTTGGCAACCTGCACGAGGGAACGGCGGGTAATGGAAGGCAGGATGGAAGTGGACTTCGGCGTCACGAGCTTGCCGTCCTTCGTCACGAAGAGGATGTTCGCGCCGCCGGTTTCTTCTATATAGGTATGGCTTGCCGGGTCAAGGTACATGTTCTCGGCAAAGCCCTGCCGGTGGGCGTCCATGATGTTGTGCAGGCTCATCGCGTAGTTGAGGCCCGCCTTGATGTCGCCCGTTCCGTGGGGAGCGGCGCGGTCCAGATCGGAGAGGCGGACGGTAATCGGCTTGACGCCGCCCTTGAAGTAGGGGCCGACGGGGGTGACGAGGATGCGGAACTGGTACTCTTCGGCGGGCTTCACGCCGATGACGGAGCTGGAACCGAACATATAGGGCCTGATGTAGAGGGTTGCGCCGGAACCGTAGGGCGGCACCCAGTCAAGATTGGCCTTTACCGTGTCCAGCACGGCCTGCACCCAGCGGTCTACCGGAAACACCGGCATTTCAAGGCGCTCGCAGGAATCCTTCATCCTGGCGGCGTTCAGGTCCGGGCGGAAGGTAACGATGCTTCCGTCCTTGGTCGTGTAGGCCTTGAGGCCCTCAAAGCAGGTCTGCGCATACTGCAGGACTCCGGCACACTCGGACATCGTAATGCTGTGGTCAGCGGTCAGCTCACCGGCATCCCATGCACCGTCCTTAAAGTTTGAAACGAAGCTCTTGTCTGTCTTCATATATCCGAAAGGCAGATTACCCCAATCTAAATCTTTCTTTGCCATATCGTTTACCTCTGTTACGTGAACTGTACCACTATTGCAGAAATGTTGCAAGCAAGCAGCCGGGCAAGCGCCGGACAGACAGCCGCGCCGTTCCCCTTGTGGAAAGCGCCTTTTTAGGCTATCATGCACGGCGATGTCTTTTTACAGTTCTTTTGATGTCGCCGTCGTCGGCGGCGGACACGCGGGCATAGAGGCCTCGCTCGCAGCAGCACGGATGGGGCTCAAGACCCTGCTGATTACACAGACCGTGGACTCAATCGGACGCATGAGCTGCAATCCTTCCATCGGCGGTATCGCGAAGGGCAACATCGTCCGCGAGATAGACGCGCTCGGCGGCGAGATGGGAAAGCTGATTGACCGGACGATGATTCAGTTCCGCCTGTTGAACCGCAGCCGCGGCCCCGCCGTACAGGCCCCGAGAAGCCAGGCCGACAAGCTGGAGTACGCCGCCCTCGCCCGCCGCACCCTCGAAACACAGGAAGGCCTTTCCACCCTGATGGACACGGCGGTCGACATCCTCACCGCCGGAAGTTCCGCCCCCCTGCCGCCGGAAAGCAGCAGGGACGGGCAGGAGGAAATGCGGCAGAAAGTCATCGGAATCGTGACGGAACGGGGCCGGGTCATTCCCGTCCGTGCCGTCGTGCTGACGACAGGCACCTTCCTGGGCGGCAGGATTTTCATCGGCGAATACGACGCTCCCTGCGGCAGGCTCGGCGAAGCGGGGGCATACGGCCTGACGGAAAGCCTGAACCGCCTGGGCTTTACGACGGGCCGGCTCAAGACGGGGACGCCGCCGAGGATCCTCCGCCACACGGTTGACTTTACCCGGCTGGACCTGCAGGAAGGCGATGCCCACATAATCCCCTTCAGCTTTGACGACGGGCAGGTAAACCGGCCGCAGGTTCCCTGCCATACGGTGTACACGAACACGGAAACCCACCGGATCATCAGGGAAAACATCGGCCGGTCGCCCCTCTTTTCGGGCAAGATTCACGGGGTCGGCCCCCGCTACTGCCCGTCCATAGAAGACAAGGTAATGCGCTTTGCCGACCGCGAGCGGCACCAGATTTTCGTGGAACCGGAAGGCCTGGGGACCGACGAGATTTACCTGAACGGCCTTTCCTCCTCCCTGCCGGAGTCCGTGCAGGACAGCTTCCTGCGCACGATGACCGGCTTTGAGCGCTGCACGGTAAGCCGTCCGGGCTACGCCGTGGAATACGACTACGTGGAGCCGACCCAGCTGTACCCGAGCCTTGAAACCAAGCGGGTCGCGGGCCTGTTCAATGCGGGACAGATCAACGGGACCTCAGGCTACGAGGAAGCTGCCGGACAGGGCCTCGTCGCCGGCATAAACGCAGGCTATTACGCCCGCGCCCACATCGCCCTGTGCGGTCCCCTGCCCCTGAGCGACGACACGGTGCTTTCCGACCACGAAAGCCTCGAACAGAAGACGGCAGCCTGCCAGGGAGACCGCTTCCGCGACATTCCCGCATACGAGCCGCTCGTGCTGGGCCGGGACGAAGCCTACATCGGCGTGCTCATCGACGACCTCGTGACGCTCGGCACCAAGGAACCCTACCGCATGTTTACGGCGCGGGCGGAGTACCGGCTCAAGCTCCGCCACGACACCGCCGACCGCCGCCTGCGCGAAAAGGGCTTTAAGGCGGGCCTGATCAGTGCAGCGCAGATGGCTACCCTGACGCGCAAATACGGGCAGGTCGATGAAGCCCTGCACTATCTGGAAGCGCACCCGGACAGCACGAAGCCCGACGGCTTCAGCGAAGCCGAGTGGGAGCAGGCCCAGGAAGACTACAAGTACCGCTATTACATTGAAAAGCAGGACGAGCGGGTGGCAAAGCTGCACCGCATGGAAGGGGCGCGGATACCCGACGGCTTTGACTACGGCAGGATTGTTTCGCTGAGCGCAGAGTCGCGCCTCAAGCTCGAAAAAATCCGCCCCGTCACGCTCGGACAGGCTTCCCGCATCAGCGGCATCCGCAGCAGCGACATCATGCTGCTGATGGTGTATTTGAAAAAGTAAGGGAGATTCCGCCCCTCCAGCTCCTCGCCCAGCACCCGGTCAAGCTCGGCCAGCTGCTCCGGCGTGAGTCGGGGTGCGAGCCGAGTCCTCACTTCCAGCATGAAAAGCTCCTTCATTCTGTGACCTCCGTCGTCAAAAGTCGTCACAGGAATTCTCGGAAAGGAAGGGGAAAGCCTCGGGTATACAGGGAAAATTTAAGTTCCTTTCAATGAAACACCGTTTTTTTGCCCCTGCTGCCCCGACAAACGGCGATTTGTATGGCTACGGGAGGGGCGGACTTGGGCGAAGAAAACAGGAGTTTGTCGGGGGAAGAAGCTGTGAAATCCTTAGTAATGATTAAACATTTTTCGGTTGTTATTCCACTTTTGTAGAGTATATTACCATATATAAATTATATATTATTGGCAAAATCCAGTTTCCACTTATAAGAATTTTGCCAAAAGAAAACAGAATATATCCCAGTTTTCGGTCTAATGATAAAGAAAGAAAAAAAGCTTTTCCCCCAACAAAAAAAAACACTAGTCCGAAATAGATGTTTAACAAAAGTGCACAAATTAAAAACCTTTTTTCTTTGTTCTTTGGTATCATCAAAATAAGATTCTCAAAAAGTGAAATACAAAAGAATAATATGATTTTCTTATCATGTGTATACGTTATAAGAGAAAACAATAAAGATGCCAACACCACATATAGTATTATGAAAAAATAAAATATTAATTTGAGCAATGAATTACTCACAATCAGAAACATCCTTATAAGTTTTGATTCTTTCGGCTGGAACAGACTTCTTCAATTGCTTTTCCAGTCCACCAGGAGTCAAGACATGTTTTATACCTATTTTTGTCAATACATCAGAGGTATAATTTGCGCAATCGAATCCCCATCCCTTTATCTTCTTCCAATGTTGTATGAATAATACAACATCTATCATAACGTTCTGCCGAAGATAAATTCTGATTTTCAATAAAAAAAGAAAAAAAGTTGGATATATAGAATATGTGTTCTTCCCTATATCATCTTTAGAAAAGAAAGTCCACCCAAAACTATCATTTCCAATCATAATAGCATTATGGCCAAATCCTCCAGCCCCATAAGACCGATTTAAAACAACTACGTCACTTCCATCCGGGTCTGTATAGCGTATCGGGTTGTTGCCCGCGTAGTGGTACACATGGGAGTCTGAGTATTCTTTTTCAGTATCCAAATTATATATATGATTCATGTGTTTTTGTAAACATAGTACATCATTTACGAAATAAATCTATCCAAAAAGGAACTTATGTGCTATAATACGCCATACGGGAATGTTGTTTATGCCAAAAGCAGAAGCACTTGAACTGAAGGAAAGGGACAGGAAGGAACTTGAATCAATAATGAGGACCCCGACTATAGAGGCCCGGATAATGCAGCGTGCGAGGATACTGCTGCTGAAGGCGGAGGGCCTGAGCACGGATGCCATCGCGGACAAGGTCGGCATAGGCCGAGAATCCGTCATGGACCGAGTGAGCAGGTATAAAGACGGAGGTCTGGAGAAAGCCCTGTACGACGCCGAGGGGCGGGGAAGACATTCCGAAATTACGGACTCGGACAAGGCGTGGATAATAAGCGAGGCCTGCAAAAGGCCGAAGGACATAGGCTATTCGGCTGAGGCATGGACATATGCGAAACTGACCGAACATATCAACAGGAGTGCCATGGCTGCCGGGCATGAGATGCTTGAAACCGTTTCAAAGGCAACGGTCTGGAAAATCCTTGAGGAAGCCGAAATCAAACCGTTCAGGATGAGGTACTATTGCGAGAAAAGGGATTCCGATTTCGACGAGAAGATGCATAATGTACTCGTCGTGTACAAGCAGCTTTCCTTCAATTTCGACGGAAATGGGGAGCTCTTAGTAAAGGATGAAGAAGCCCCCCAAATACATACAATCTCGTATGACGAAAAACCCAGCATACAGGCCATCGCAACGGTTGCCCCCGACCTGCCGCCGAAGGAGGGAAAAGGTTTCATACAAAGGGACAGCGAATACAAGCGGCTCGGGACAGTGTCCCTCCTTACAGGGATAGACCTGCTGACCGGGGATGCAATTCCTCTGGTAAGAGACAGCCACAAAAGCTCCGACTTTATACAATTCTTGCAAAAACTTGACGAGAAATATCCAGAGGGCGACATCATACGCCTTATTCTGGACAACCATAGTGTTCATACGTCCAAGGAAACAATGGCGTATCTCAAGACAAGGCCTAAAAGGTTCCAGTTCATATTTAATCCGAAGCACGGGTCATGGCTCAATATGATAGAGGGCTTCTTCGGAAAGATGACGCGGCAGATGCTCAGGGGGATACGTGTCGAATCGAAGGAGGAGCTCGTCTCCCGAATATACAAATATTTTGACGAGATAAACGAGGTTCCGGTTGTATATCACTGGAAATACAATCTAAAAGAAATCAGGAAGAATGCGAAACTTCATATTGATATTGCTATTTAAAAATCGATGTAATAGTATGTTATAAAACAAGCAGAGGAACATCCTGCCAATATGAACAGGAAAACACTATTACCACTATTGAAAAATAAGACACTGATAATTATTTCCCCTAATATATATAGAATACCTAAAAAAAATATAAAATACAAAATATGTGGGTATGCACAAATAAGGGAATAAGTTTTCCTAGTTTGCGAAGCAAATAACTGTATAAAAATAAGAACAGTATAAACAATATAGTTTATAAAAATCGAGGCTGCGTCTTGTTTATAAAAAACCATTACTGTCCAAAATGAATTAGGTACAGTTTAAAGTCTGTAATTCGTGAT
>CAMJZA010000062.1 GCA_946410085.1 uncultured Treponema sp.
CCGCCGACAACCTGGGTGTAAACCAGGTGCTCTCCCAGCTGAGCTAATCGTCCAAAATATGCCTTGATTATATCTGTTTTTCTCTTGCAATGTCAAGGCTTAGACCGCTTAAAAGAAGTGTTTTCATGAAAATACCTGTCCTTGCCGGAAACGGTCCGGGAAACTGCCGGTTCCGGACGGTACTGCCCTGTACGCTTCGAAATTTCCTGCGGGAAAAGGGGATTTCTACTGGAAATTTAATCATGCATATACTATAATAGCGGCATATCCCTCTGGGAATGAATCTATCATAGTATTTGGAGAAGATAGCAATGAGTAAAGTAGAACTTGTTGAGGCTATTGCAAAGGCCACGGGACTGACAAAAAAGGATTCTGAGGCTGCCCTGAAGTCTTTCATTGAGACTGTTTCTAAGGAACTTTCTAAGGGAAAACCTGTTCAGCTGATTGGCTTCGGTACGTTTGATGTCAGCAAGCGGGCTGCGCGTAAGGGCCGGAATCCTCAGACCGGTGAAGAGATTAAGATTGCGGCTTCCAAGAACGTCAAGTTTAAGGCAGGAAAGGCACTGAAGGATTTGGTCAACAAGAGATAGACCTGCTGCCGGTCATACAAGGGACACCCCGCGGAGGGTGTCTTTTTTTTTGCCCGTTTCCGCCGCTGCAGCAGTCCCGGAGCCTGTTTTCAGGGTGTCTAGGGCGTCTCCCGGGGCAGCCGGTCCCGCTTTCCCAGATGCGGCAGGTACTCCGGGCAGATGTTGTCCAGCGAGGCAAGCAGGCGCTGCTTCTTTGCAGGATCGCCGCCGGTCAGTTCCTCCAGATGGCGGCGGGCCTCTTTCCTGCCTGAATTGTCCTGAAAAGTACATGTACAGGTGCTGCTTATGAAGCCGTTGTCCTTGCCGTGCCGGATAATACTGTCGACATCCGCATAGTAGAGGGGGCGGATGACGGTAAGGGGATAGTCCCGGTAGCGCATGGCGGGTGCCATCGTAGACAGCTCGCCCCGGTTCAGCATGTTCATCAGCAGGGTTTCCAGCACGTCATCCAGATGGTGGCCGAGCGCGAGCTTGTTGTAGCCGTTTGCAAGCGCATAGTTTAAAAGTTCCGTCCGCCGCTGCGTGGAACACCACCAGCAGTTCATCTTCCGTCCCGCTTTGAGCCGTCCCAGCACCCGTACGTCAAGCGTGAGGGGCGTTACTCCCCAGCTTTCGAACAGTTGCAGCAGTTCCCCGCTGAGGGGCGGGGTAATCTCGCTCTGGACGTGAAAGGCGGTAAAGCTGAAGTCCGCATCCCGCCGCTTCTGCCGGTTGGCAAAATACTGGATGAGGGCCGTGGAATCCTTGCCGCCGGATGCGCCGACGAGGATTCTGTCGCCGGCTTCCAGCATCCGGTAGTCAAATACGGCTTTATCGATGATACGGAATAAGCGGGGCTGCGGCATAAGCGGTTCGCCGGTGCGGCGTGCGGGAGTCAAAAAAAGCACCCCGATGCAGGGTGCCTTTTTCAGACGGACGTGCTTCCTATTCCTGCTCGTTCACAATGTCCGAACGGAAGAGGAAGATATCCTGAATTTTCAGGCTGTAGACTGAATTCAGCTCCCGCTTGTCCTGCGTTTCGCTGACGAGGGGAACGACGAAGGAGTAGGTAACCGGACTGTAGCCTTCCATTGTCGCTTCGATGATGAAGGTGAATTCCCTGTTTTCCTTTTCTTCCTGAGCCGCTATCGGGGCTACCCAGAAGGTGAAGCTGCCGTGTGAAGCCGCATAGGTCTCGCAGGGGTTTGACCAGCTGGAGTCCATCATGAATGCAGCCTTGCCGTTGAGCTTGAGGAGGATGTTTGCTCCCGTAATGGGCTCAAAGGTCGAACCGTCAAAGACGTTTCCGATGAAGGTCGGGAAGTTGAACATCGGCTGCCTGCTTCCCTGATCCTTGTTGTCCATCAGTGTGGCAACCTTGTGGTAGGGCCGTTTTGCCGTACTGACGAGCTTCATCCCGTCCAGACAGATGCGGTCTATGTCGGCATTTAGCTGAGAGTCCTTGAGGAGAGTTCCCTGA
Organism: uncultured Treponema sp.; assembly: GCA_946410085.1. Classification (GTDB taxonomy): domain Bacteria; phylum Spirochaetota; class Spirochaetia; order Treponematales; family Treponemataceae; genus Treponema_D. The sequence goes on from CAMJZA010000062.1 coordinate 2,050, forward strand.
TTGTAGGCAACTCCTCGTCCGCTGACGATATAGCGGGGCGGAATCCTGTTGAGGACGTAGTTTATCGTGTCGAGGCGGCAGTTCTCGCAGTCGCAGGTAAGCCAGGATGTTCCCTTTGCCTTTACCTGCCGGTACAGCTGGTTGACGCGGGAAATGACCTGTTCCTCCATTATATTGTGGACGTTTAACATAGTGCAAAAACTCCTTCTATTCCATTATAAGCCAGTAGAACATAAAAAGCAAGGAATCTTTTCGAAATGAGACGCTTTCAAAAAATCCTTCAGGAACCGCAGCGGCACTGCAGTCACTGCGGTTCCGGCAGGCCCTTACTGGCCGCCTGCCTTCGTGTAGAGCGCAAGGCCGCCTGCAAGCAGGATGTTCCGGGACCGCTCGGCTAGGTCATTGACCCCCGCCAGCTCCTTCACGCCGCTCTTGCCGCTAAGCCTGATGCGGAAGTCCGAGCCCGTCCTGAGGCTGTCGAAGATGCCAGACAGCTCCAGCGTGTCGCCTTCCTCTATCAGGTCATAGTCGGCAGGGTTTTTGAAGGTGATCGGGATGATGCCGTAGTTTATCAGGTTTGCCTTGTGTATGCGGGCAAATCCTTTGGTCAATACCGCCCTGACGCCGAGGTACATCGGGCCGAGCGCCGCATGTTCGCGGCTTGACCCTTGCCCGAAGTTCTCGCCTCCCACGACAAAGCAGCCGGAAAAGCCCAGTGCCTCTGCCTTTGCGTAGAAGTCCCTGCTGATCCGCTCATAGGCGAACTTGCTTATCTCGGGGATATTGCTGCGGAAGGGCAGGACCTTGGTTCCTGCCGGCATGATGTCGTCGGTGGAAACATTGTCCCCCGCCTTGAGCAGGACGGGCAGCTTGAGCGAGTCTGCGCAGGGCTTGCAGGGGGGACAGGGCTTGATGTTCGGTCCGCGCAGGATTTCCACGTTCTTCGCCTGCTCTGCGGGCAGCGGGGCAATCGTCATGCCCTCATCCCGAGCTGCTTTCTGTATGTCGGCGGAAGAGAGGCGGGCATCCTTGCCTTCCAGCAGGGAAATCCGGCCTTCTGCCGTACATGTTGCGTCCTCGTAGTCGAGCGTGCGTGCGTCCGTGAAGCGGCCGGTAACTGCGCTTGCCGCCGCCGTCTCGGGGCTGACCAGGTAAATGCCTGCGTCGGCGGTACCGCTGCGGCCCTTGAAGTTGCGGTTAAAGGTACGGAGGGAGACGCCTGCCGAGTTGGGGGCAAATCCCATGCCGATGCAGGGACCGCAGGCGCTTTCCAGAATCCTGAAGCCCGCCTGTATGAGCTCACCGAGGATGCCCGCCTTTTCTGCCATCATCAGCGTGGCCCGGCTTCCCGGTGCGATTGCCGCCTCAACGCCGGGGGCAATGTGCCTGCCCCTGACGATTGCAGCAACCGCCGCAAGGTCGTCGAGCGATGAGTTCGTGCAGCTGCCGATGGCAACCTGGGTTACCGGCATGTCCGCCAGTTCCTGTACGCTCTTGACCGCGTCGGGGGAGTGGGGGCAGGCGGCAAGCGGAACAAGGGCGGAAAGGTCTATCTCAATCGTCTTGTCGTAGACGGCTCCTTCGTCTGCCTGCTGCTCGCTCCAGTCCTGGCCGCGGCCCATGCTTTCGAGGAAGCGCTTCGTTGCTCCGTCGCTCGGGAAGACCGAGCAGGTTGCGCCGAGCTCGGCACCCATGTTCGTAATCGTTGCCCGCTGTGGAACGGTCAGGCTTTCAACGCCCTCCCCGTAATATTCGTAGATTGCGCCGACACCGCCCTTGACGCTCTCCTTGCGCAGCAGCTCAAGGATGACGTCCTTTGCGCTCACGCCCTTCTTGAGGCGGCCGGTCAGGTGAACCCCGTAGATTTTGGGCATGGCAAGGTGAAAGGCACCGCCTCCCATCGCAACGGCAACATCAATGCCGCCCGCACCGATTGCAATCATGCCGATGCCGCCGCCGGTCGGCGTGTGGCTGTCCGAGCCGAGCAGGGTCTTTCCCGGCTTGCCGAAGTGTTCCAGGTGTACCTGATGGCAGATGCCGTTGCCGGGACGGGAGAAGTACAGGCCGTACTTTGCCGCAATGGACTGCAGGTAGCGGTGGTCGTCATGGTTCTTGAAGTCCGTCTGCAGGGTGTTGTGGTCAACGTAGCTGACGGAAACTTCCGTCTTGACCCGGGGAATGCCGATGGTTTCAAACTGGAGGTAGGCCATCGTACCCGTTGCGTCCTGGGTCAGGGTCTGGTCAATCTTTATTGCGATGTCAACGCCCCGTTCAATCGGCGTACCTGCCGTAAAGGAAAGGGACGAAGGAATGATATGCTTCTGAAGAATCTTTTCTGCCAATGTCAGCGCCATACAGCCACCTCTTATGTTTCTAGTTACTCTCTGGAGCGACAGTATAGCATTTTGAGCCGTGCTTATGCAACACGTCATACACTTTGCTTTTTCGCCTTTTTATTGTATATTACAGGCATGAGCAGAGAAAACGAGAGCGAAAACAGCGACATCCTGGGACTGCCCGCAAAAGACGTGCTCCCCAGCAAGCTGTATATAATACCGATCGGCGGCAGGCCGATTTTCCCGGGCATCTTTACGCCCCTCATGGTCAACAACAACGACGACACCAAGGTCGTTGAGGAAGCCTTCAAGAACGACGGCTACATCGGCATCGTCATGCTGAAGAACGATGTTGAAACCCCTTCCATCGCCGACCTGCACAATGTCGGTACCGTTGCCCGCATCATCAAGAAGATAAACCTGCCCGACGGGGGCATCAACGTGTTTGTCTCGACGATCCAGCGCTTCAAGATCCGCAAGTCACTGAACGCCTCCAATCCGATGGTTGCAGCCGTCGAATACTTGGACGACATTGAGGACAACCAGTTTGAGATAAAGGCGCTGACCCGGGCGATTGTCAGCGAAATGAAGGAAATCAGCGAGAACAACCCGATGTTCACCGAGGAAATGCGGCTGAACATGGTGAATATAGACCATCCGGGCAAAATTGCTGACTTCGTCGCTTCCATCCTGAACATCGAAAAGGACGAGCAGCAGAAGGTGCTGGAGATGCTGAACGTCCGCGAGCGGATGAATCAGGTCCTCGTCTACATCAAGAAGGAAGAAGAAATCCTCCGCGTCCAGAAGAAGATTCAGACCGAGATAAACGATAAGGTCGAAAAGAACCAGCGGGACTACTTTCTGCGCGAGGAGCTCAAGAGCATACAGGAAGAACTCGGCATTGCGGGCAATTCCAAGGCGAACGACTACCAGAAGTTCAAGGCAAAGATAGAATCCTTCCATTTTAGCGGAGAGATACAGGAAGCGCTCACGTCGGAACTGGAAAAATTCAACCTGACCGACCCCCACGATCCCGAGTACATGTCGAGCCGCAACTATCTGGAACTGGTGTGCAGCCTGCCCTGGAATGACAGGCCGGTGGAAAGCTACAGCCTTGAAGAAGCGAAGAAAATCCTTGACGGCGACCACTACGGGCTTGAGGACGTGAAGAAGCGGATTCTGGAATATCTTGCCGTCCGCAAGCTCAAGCTCGACGGCAAGGGCTCGGTGCTGATCCTCGTGGGACCGCCCGGCGTGGGCAAGACGAGCGTGGGACACTCGATTGCGAAGGCGATGCACAAGCCCTTCTTCCGCTTCAGCGTCGGCGGCGAGCACGATGAGTCCAAGATAAAGGGCTTCCGCCGCACCTACATCGGTTCCATGCCCGGCCAGATTATCAGCGGCCTCAAGATAAGCAAGTCAAAGGCTCCCGTCTTCATGATTGATGAAGTCGACAAGATGAATGCGAGTGCGCAGGGCGACCCTTCCGCCGCCCTCCTTGAGGTGCTGGACCCCGAACAGAATGCTAACTTCCGTGACTCCTACCTGGACCTGCCCTTTGACCTGAGCAACGTCTTCTTCATCCTGACGGCGAATACGCTGGACACGATACCCCAGCCCCTCCTTGACCGGGCGGAAATCATCGAACTTTCCGGCTACATCGATCAGGAGAAAATGGAAATCGCGAAGAAGTACCTGATTCCCAAGAACCTCGAAAAGAACGGCCTCAAGAAGTCTTCCATCAAGTACGGCAAGGATGCCCTGTCGCTCATCGCGACGGAATATGCCCGCGAGGCGGGCGTGCGCAACTTTGAAAAGTGCATCGACAAGATTACCCGCAAGCTCATTCATGAGCAGGTCGTGCAGTACGAACTGAAGAACCCGGTTCCCGTCCTGCCGTCCGCCGAAGAGTTCCGCAAAGCCGAACAGAAAAAGATTGAGGCCGCCAGGAAGGCTTCTGCAAAGCTGACCGACAAGGAAAAGGAAGAGCGGGCAAAGGTCGAAGAAAAGACCCTGCACGATAAGGAAGAAGAACTGGTTAGGCAGAAGGAAGCCCTTGCAAGGGAAGAGGCGGACAAGATCCGCGCCGCCTTCGCCGGCAAGAGCTGTACCGTCGGTATTGCCGAAGTGCGCAAGTATCTGGGCAAGGCGGTCTTTGACGAAAGCCAGATCAAGCGTGCGTCCGTTCCCGGCACGGCAATCGGCCTTGCCTGGACGAGCATGGGCGGTGATACCCTCCTGCTTGAAAGCATTTCATTCGCATCCAGCAAGGGCGGCATGCAGCTAACCGGGCAGATGGGCGACGTCATGAAGGAAAGCGCGCAGATAGCGATGAACTGGGCCAAGCAGTATGCGATTGCCCATGACATGAAGGATGCGGACTGGTTTGAGAAGAATACCGTCCACCTGCATATTCCTGAGGGGGCAACGCCCAAGGACGGACCTTCCGCAGGCATTACGATGGCGACGGCGTTCGTCTCCCTCTTCCGGGACAAAAAGATTAAGGCGAACCTTGCGATGACCGGAGAGCTGAGCCTGACCGGTCAGGTGCTCCCGATCGGCGGCCTGCGCGAAAAGACGGTTGCCGCCAAGCGGAACAAGATAAAGACAATCATCATTCCCAAGGCGAACGAGCGTGACCTTGAGGATATCCCCGCCCACGTGAAGGAAGGACTCAAGTTCATTCCCGTTACGCGGGCGGAAGAGGTCATTGACCTCGTGTTCTAGAATGCAGCAGGAAGGACGGCGGTAATTTTATCATGGAATTTGATTTGGACAGGATTTTTAAGACGAGGCGCGAAAAGGTCGTTTCGTATCTGAAGGAGCATGCGCTTGCCGCTGCGGTATTTGAAGACAGCGAGGACCGGCGGGACGTTTCGATCCGCTATTTTACCGGACACCCGAGTGACGCCCTGCTTGTCCTGACGGCGGACGGCGCGGAGTGCCTGTGCCCCTGGGACGAGAACCTTGCGGCGCAGAAGGCTCATGTCGGTGAGCTTGTGCCCTATACGGCCTATGACCGCTCGGCAGAAAAAGCCCTGCCGGCCCTGCTGGAAAAGTGCGGCTGTCCTGCGGGGGCAAGGGTGGCCTTTTCACCGGACATCTCCTACCGGAACTTCTGCAGGTATGAGAAAGCCCTGGGTGCTGCCGCCGCTTCATGGAAGCTTGACTGCAGCGAGGATTCCGTCCACCGGTATGTCGTTTCCCTCCGTTCCCGCAAGGACGAGTACGAGATTTACTGTACGAAGCAGGCAGCCCGCATTACCGATGCGATGACGGAGGTAATCTGGAGCAAAGTCAGGTCAGGGGAGTTTGCGAATGAGAGCGACGTTGCCCTGTATATCGAAAAGCAGCTGCGGGCGGACGGCTGCGAGCGGACGAGCTTTGACACCCTTGCGGCAGGACCGGCCCGGTCCTTTGCAATCCATGCCTTCCCCGGCTATACGGGCGGCTCCTGGGGAACAGCGGGCCTTTCCATTCTTGACTTCGGCGTCTGCTATGAAGGCTATGCGAGCGACTGTACGATTACTGTTGCCCGCGGTCCCCTGTCAAAAGCGCAGGAGCAGCTGCTTGATTTAGTGGAGGCTGCCGCTGCCGAGTGCCGCAGGCTCTATGTGCCGGGCGGAAAGGTGCGCGATGCGGCCCGGAAGGCAGACGAGATTTTTGCTGCTGCGGGCCTTGCCATGCCGCACGGTCTGGGACACGGGACGGGCCTTGAAATTCACGAGGCACCCTTTGTCAGCAAGCGGTCGGGCGAGGATGTCCTTTTTGAAGCAGGCAACATCGTTACGCTGGAGCCGGGCCTGTATGACCCGAAGCTCGGCGGTGTGCGGCTTGAAAACGACGTGCTCATCACGGCGACCGGCAACGAGGTCCTGACCGGTTCCCGTATTTTCAGGCTGTAGTTTTACTGAGTTTTACTGAGTTTTTTTCTGATGTATACTGCCGGTGTCATACCGGATGAAGTCGGGCGATATCTTTGCGGATACCGCCCGTTTTTTTTCAGACAGCGGCCGTGTACCGTTTAAAACACGGCTGAGTAATATTTAAAACACGGCTGAGTACCGTTTAAAACACGGCTCAGTACCGTTTAAAACACGGCTGAGTAACATTTAAAAAACAGCTTAGCAACATTTAAAACCTGGCTTATACAAGCCGGCTTCTTCTATAATATGGCAAAAATGCCTGTTTCATGCTATACTGATACGGAGAAAATGACCGCCGGGAGATTATGGCTGGCTCTGTAAAACAGGAAGGAGTTTCATGATTACACAACGGAGAATTTAAAATTCCGCATATACGACTTATGCACATATTTGCCCGAAGAAAACTTTTCTGTAGATGATTATACTACAAGCGATACAAATAAAACTGTCTGGATAATACAGATTCCAAAACACAGTCCTCGCAGGGCTGTAATTGCGCACAGAAAAGCATATATGCGGCGTGGAGATTCTCTTATTGAAATGACAAGAGAGAGGCAGGAATCTATTGTTCACGAAGTAATAATCGGTGAAGACTGGACTGCTCAGATTGTGCCGGAAGCAACGATTAAGCATTTAGACCCGGATGCGGTTTACAAGGCAAGGGCGGAATTCACGAAGCGGAACCCAAAGTATGCAGACGAAATACGCAAGTGGGACGATGAAAAATTTCTGAACAAGGTAAAACTCGCTGTAAACGGTAAGATAACACGTGCAGCCCTTATTCTTTTGGGTAAAGATGAATACGAGTATCTGCTTTCCCCTGGAATAATGAAAATCCGCAGGCTTTTAAAAAAGGCGGTGCGAATTTGGATTATGAGATTCTTAATATTCCCATGCTGCTCTCCGTTGATGCCGCCGAAGCAAAAGTCCGCAACCTGCGTATTGTGGATACAAAGACGCAGACCATGTTCCCCGACGGGTTCATGCGCTATGATTCCTTCACCATCCGAGAGGCTTTGCACAACTGTATTGCCCATCAGGATTATACGATGGGTGCGCGCGTTGAATTTGTGGAATTTGAGGACAACAGGCTTGTTTTTCGTAATGCAGGCTCTTTTATTCCAAAAGTTGTTGAAGACGTAATAAAAAGCGATTGTCCTGCATCGGTTTATCGAAATCCATTTCTTGCGGAAGCTATGCGCAATTTAGGACTCATTGAAACCTAGGGCGGCGGAATCCGTAAGATGTTTAAGCTCCAGATGCGGCGCGGTTTTGCACTGCCAGAGTATTCGTTTGAAAACGAATATGTAAAACTCATTATAGGCGGTACTCCCGTGCACAAACCGATTCCTTGGGAAACTTTGGAAAAAGCGGATTTGAGCGATACGATTTATGAACTAGCTGCTGAATATCAGAAGTCTTTGGATAGTAGTAAAAATGGGCCTACCCCAGAAAACGGGGAAAAAAACAATATGGACTACCCTATAACTACCCCAAAAACTGAGAAAAACTACCCCATAAAACCTTTTGAGGCAAAAAGAACTACTCCAAAAAATACCTCGGAAAAAATCCTTGCTTTAATAAAAGCGAATCCCTGCATAACAAGAGATGAAATGGCGGAAGAATGTGGAATTTCTGTTGATGGTATAAAATGGCAGATAAAGCAACTAAAAGGAAAAATTGAATTTGTCGGACCGCGTAAAGGCGGCCATTGGCAAATTCTTTTAGATACTATTGATGGTGCAGGAGACAAATAAAACATGACCACAATTGAAAATCTTACGACGATAGACAACACGCTCGCATACCTTATGGACAGGCTCGGCTGGCCGATCAGCGAGGACAGCCCCGCCGTCAACGCTTATGATGCGAACTGGGAATACTACCCCGAGGACCTGGGGCTGAAGGACAGCGACTTTGCCAAAATCACGAGCCTGCAGCAGATGAAGCCGTTTAATGACGATCAGGACTGGGCGGTGTTCTTCTTGGAATTCGACTACAAGAGGATGCAGATAACCGTCCTGCGGAAAATACTCGGAGCCCTCATCTTCAACAAGCGGGGGGCAAGGTTTTCCTTGTTGAGGAATTGTAAGTACCTTTACCAGCAGAAGTCTATCATGGAGACCTGTTAGATCAAGTTTTCCTTTCCCGGCAGTAAGGCGATGAGGGTGAGTGAGAGCAGGTAGGGAAGGGCGAGCAGGACGGAAGAAGGAGTGCCGCTGAATGCGGCATAGTTCTGGATGTTGGAACTGAGCCATTCCGCAAGGGCAAACACGAATACCGCCGGAATGAGGGCGTTTGTCTTTTTCCGTGCGAGGAATACCGCCGCGAGTGCGGTCCAGCCCCGTCCGCTCGAAACACCCGGAACGAATGACGAGAGGCGGAGGGCGAGGACACAGCCGCAGAATGCCCCGTCTGCCGCCGCAATGATCCAGGCAAGGCTCCGGTAGCGTGCCGGGCGGATTCCCTGTGCTTCCAGCATGTCTGCATCGCTTCCGGTAATCCTGAGTGCAAGGCCGGGCCGTGTCAGGAGCAGGAACGCAATCTGCAGCAGTGAGACGGCATAGCAGGCAATGCTTGTCACGGTCCGTGCCGCTGCCGGATTGAACTGAAACGCAGGACCGTACAGGACCCCGCGGGTAGCGAAGAGCACGGATGAAAGCAGGGACACGCTTGCCCCGAACAGCATGTTCAGTGCGAGTGAGACCAGAAACATGTTTGCCCCGAAGCGGGACGCCGTTTTTTCCAGTGCAAGGACCAGCAGCGTACAGACGAAGAGCGAGAGAAGCACAGCAAGGACTGCATTTCCCGTTGCAACCGTGAAGGCGTAGCAGAGGAAGGCTCCCAGATTTATCATGTACTCCAGGAACATCGCCATGCGGCCGGCGTATTCACTTATCAGGGCGCCGAGCGTCACGACCAGAAGCGGGGCTGCAATATGCATGACCGAAATGAACGCATTCATGCTTTCCCTCCCGCAGGACTTTTTGTATCCTTACCGGCCTTACTGGCGGTTCGGCCTTTCCGGTTCCGCAGTCCCCTGACGTAGGTCAGCGAAACGGAAAAAAGGATTATCCCCTGGACGATTCCCGCTATGTCAAAGTCGAAGCCCTGCGTCAGCGATACGCGGGATGCAGACGTAAAAATCCATGCAAGGAGCAGGGAGACGGGGATGACGGAAAGCGGATTTGAACCGGACAGGAGGGCGACGTTTAGCGCGTTCCAGCCCATGTTCGTGGAGAATCCCTTGTGGCAGGTGTAGTAGCAGCCGGTAACGGCGAAGAATCCCGTCAGGGCATGAAGGGCACCGGAAAGTGCGAGTGCGCTGTATGAGTTCGCAGGGGAACTGTATCCGGCAAAGCGGGCAAACAGCGGTGCCGTTCCCCAGACCTGCATTCTGGATCCGTAGCGGCTTTTAAACATGAGGTACCAGGCTGCCGGGCAGAGTGCCAGTGCGGCAAAAAAGGATGCGGTCAGCGGTGACGGCGGCAGCAGCTGCGGAAGCCTGTACTCTTCGGCAATGGGGGGGAGGGCAAGCATGTTTGTGGTCCGTGCCGCATCGCTGGAAGTAATGAAGCCGTCGATGAGGGGGATTGCAGCGGCAGAAAGCAGGAAGCTTGTCAGCAAGGGACGTGCTCCCCGTTTTTCTTCCAGGAATGCCGAAACACAGGCCATCGCAGCTCCGGCAGAGAGCGAGAGCAGGAGTGCTGCCGTAGCGCAGAGGAACGCCGGCAGCCTGAGGCTGTTCAGGACAAGGCATGCGGTAAAGCCTCCCAGATAGACCTGTCCTTCTCCGCCGAGGTTCATGTTGCCGCTCTTTATGGAGATGGCAGAACCGGTTCCCGCCAGCATGAAGAATGCTGCCGTGTTCAGCATGCTTCCGAAGTAGTAGGGGGAGCTGAAGTTTCCGAAGAACAGGCTCTGCATGGCAGCGGCCGGTGTTTTGCCGAAGAGCAGGATGAGGGTACAGCATGCTGCCAGTGCAATGAGGATTGTCGCTGTCGTCCGGAGCAGCTGCCTGCCTGCCAGTCCTTTCATGCTGCCTCCCTGGAGAATACCAGTCTGGTCATACCCGACTCAAGGCTGTAGACCCGGGAACACAGGGACAGGGGAAAGTCCTCTGCGCCGAGCAGGAGAATTGCCTTGCCCTGTGCGGCAAGCTGCTCAAGCTGCCTGCACAGGCGGCCCTGTGAGTCTATGTCAAGTCCGTGCATGGGGTTACAGAGGATGAGGAAGTCCGGGCTGGTTGAAAGCTCCCGTGCCAGGATGAGCCGCTGCAGCATGCCTCCGCTCAGTGCCGCACAGCTTTCATGCAGGTCTATCGTTATGTCCGCCTGTGCCGCCAGTCTGCGTGCCAGTGCTTCCCGGTCCGCTTCTTTCTTTTCGTAGACGCTCAGCATCTGCAGGATGCTCAATCCGGGATTTGATGCGCGGAAGGTCTTGTCGGACGGCACGACGGCTCCTTTCCTGTTCCGTATGAACGATGCGCTCAGCTTTTTTGAAGAAAGCTGCAGTTCTTCTTCCTTCCCGCTGCAGTCCGTGAAGGAAAACAGGCCGTTTTCCTTTTCATCTTCAAGGCCGGTCAGCAGGTCTTCCAGCGTTTCCATCGCAGCCTCCTTGACACCGGTGACGGCGGTGATTTCCCCGTAGCAGGCTGTAAGCGTTGCATTGAGCAGGGCCGGTTTGTTTCTGGAGCGTACGCTTGCACCTTCAAGACGCAGGCAGGGCCTGCCTGCGCCGGAGCCGGGGTGAGTGTATGCGGGAACGGCCTGTCGTGTGTCCTGCACGGTCCCGGACGCACTTGCACTGGCCTGGTAATACGCCTTGTATTCCTCCCTGCTCATGAACTGCCTGACCAGCTGTCCGTCTTTGAGCAGGGAAATGCTGTCCGGGTAGCTGACGGCTTCCGAGTATGAATGGGTTATGACGATGACATTCATGCCGCCTGAGGCATAGTCCCGCAGTTTTTCATACAGGATCCTGCGTTCTTCAACCGAAAGAAATGCGGAAGGCTCGTCAAGGATGAGGCAGACGGGACGGCGCATGAGCGAGCCGATGAGCGAGATGTAAAAGCGCATGTTGCCGCCCAGATCGCGTACCTTCGCCTTGAGGTTGAGTGCGGGACACCAGAAGTCCTTCAGCTGCATGAGCTCGTCTGACGGTGCTTTCAGAAAAAAGCTTCCCGGCCGGAAGCCGCTCCGTTTCCCGTCAGCAGGCGTCTTGAGGATGATGTTTTCCCATGCACTTAAGCTTTCGGAAAGGAGGGGCCTCTGGCGGACAAGGACGATGTTCCGTGCCAGTGCGTCAGCGGCACAGCTGAATGCCGCTTCCCTGCCGTCTATGAGGATCGTTCCCGAAGACGGAACGAGGCTTCCTGCAATCAGATTTGCGAGCGTTGACTTTCCCGCCCCGTTTTCGCCGACAAGCGCATGGATTTTTCCTTCTTCCAGCAGTATGCTCACGTCCTTGAGCGCGGTCTTGAGGGGATATGCCTTTGTCAGCGAACGGGTTTCTATGGTCATCTGCCGTTCAGGAGTCGAGCGAGTCGGGCAGGGATATGCTGCCGTCAAGCAGGCCGGCGGTCAGTTCCTTCATCTTGTTCCGTATGTCTTCGCTGACATGCCTGATGTAGTTTTCGTCGCTGTCAAAGAATTCTGCATAGCCTTCCTTGAAGCCTACTTCCTTTATTGTTCCCCAGGGGGTATCCCCCGCAAGGTACTGGAGCGTTGCTTCTTTTGCAGCCTTTGCCTGCCTGGTCATGCAGCAGGAGATGATGGTGCCGGGCGCTTTCTTGAAGCCGTTCTCGTCGAACCAGACGATGTGCTGTCCCCGTTCTCCCGCAGCCGAAATGACCCCCTGCGAGGCGCCGCCGCAGATGGGCAGGATGACGTCAATACCGGCATCCGCCAGGGCGTTCGTAATTTCCGCTCCCTTGGAAGCGTCATACCAGTTGCCGACAATCCTGAACTCGCAGCTCGTTCCGGCGTATGCGTCCGCTGCTCCCCGGGCAAAGTAGGGGTGCAGGATGTTGTTCATGATCGGATACTCCTGTGCCGCAACGAGGGCGACCTTGTGGCTCCGGGAATAGAGGCCTGCCATGTAGCCTGAGATGTATGCCTGATCCCGCTGGTTGTAGCTTATCGTGTATATCTGCCGGTTGCCTGCAAGGGCAGCGTCCAGAAAGATGAACTTCTGCTTGGGGAACTGCTGTGCAATCGGCTGTGCAATCTCGGGAAGGGAGGGGTTGGACGAGATGATGAGGTCGTAGCTGCCTGTTGCCGCGAGGGACGTCAGCTTGCCGGGCCATTCTGCCTGATTCGTTCCGGCTTCCATGATGTAGACCGTCGCCTTTTCCGCTTCGGATGCGGCCGTGCCGTTGAATGCTTCAATTGCTTCCTGAACGCCTTCCGCAACATGGGCGTATGTCGGGGAGTCCGCCATGATGCCGGGGATAAAGACCGCAATCGATGCGGCATGCGTACTTTTCTCTGTACCCGTGCAGCCGGAAAGGCTGATGAGTGCCAGTGCGGGCAGCAGAAGCAGCCCCTGTCCGTATTTCCTGAAAACTTTCATTCTGTAACCTCTTGCAAGAATATAGTTCGATATCAAAATAATGTCAATAGTTTTATGTCGAACTATTCGCTGCCCGTGTTCCGCAGTTCCCGCTTTTCTATGTTCTCGTTCAGCTTGACTAGCAGGCGCAGCAGTTCTTCTTTTTCGGCCTGGGAAAAGCCCCGGTAGCAGGTTTCAAGCAGCTGGCGCGAGATTGATGCGGTCAGCGTATTGTACTTTTTCCCTTTTGCGGTCAACGAGACATACTTCATCCTGCTGTCGCTTTCGTCTGTCTCTTCCTGTATGAGCCCTTCTTCCCGCAGTTTTTTTATGAGGACGGTCGTCGTGGACTTGTTGCGGTTTATGACCCGGGCAATTTCGCCCATCTTCATCCGGCCTTTCCGGGAAAGCAGGTAGAGGATAAAGCCGTGCGATGAAACGAAGTTCCCTTTTTCCGCCAGCCTGCTGTTCGTGAACTCGGCAGAAAGCGTGTGGATGTGGGAAATCAGCGACGGAACGGAAGTCAAGTCATAGTCCATGTTCCCAGTATAGCATAAAAAGCCCTGCTTGTCCCGGTCTTTGCTGCCGTAGGCCCCGCTGCTGCCGGCAGACGCTGCGGCTGCCCGCCTGCCTTGTCTTTTCCCCGAAAATGCTTTACTATAGTTTTGCTATGAAAGAGTTTCCTCACATCATTTTGAAGGCGAAAGAAGACCGGGAGCTGGCACAGGGCTTTCCCTGGGTGTATGACAACGAGATTTATTCCGTAAAGGCATTTGCCGCTGACGGCAGCGGGGTCAAGACTACGCCGCTTGCCGAGTCTCCGGCGGAAGACGGGGCCGTCGTCGAAGTCTACAGCCATAAAGGAGCCTTCCTGGGAAGCGGTGTCCTGAACCGCAAGTCAAAGATTGCGGTCAGGCTCATCGGCCGGGATCATGCCGACCAGATTATGGCGGACCCGAAGGGCTACTGGGCGAAGGCCGTGCGGAACGCCGTGAATGTGAGGCGGCTCTCTTTTGCGGACGGGGAGAGCATCCGGCTTGTTTTCGGTGAAGCTGACTGTATTCCCGGCCTCATCGTTGAGCGCTACGTGACCGCTGACGGTGTGTACCTGGTCGTGCAGTTCCTTGCCCTTGCCTGCGAACTGTTCAGGAAGGAACTTGTCGATGCCCTCATAGAGACCTGCCGGCCCAAGGCGATCTACGAGCGCAGCGACGCCGCAATCCGGGCAAAGGAAGGGCTGGAAGAAAAGTGCGGCTGGATTTACAAGAGCGGCAGGGACGTCATTACGATCGAAGAAAACTCCCTCCGCCTGCGCGTTGACATTGCTAGGGGGCAGAAGACCGGCTACTTCCTTGACCAGAAGCTCAACCGCATGGCGATACGGAATTTCTGCCACGGCAAGAAGGTGCTGGATGCGTTCTCCCATACGGGAGCCTTTGGCCTGAATGCCTTTAAGGCCGGGGCAAAGTCCGTCGTTTCGGTTGATATTTCGGAAGAAGCCGTCGAGCTCATCAACGGCAACATCCGTGAAAATGGAGCCGGGGCCGTCATGTCCGCAAAATGCGCCGACGTCTTTGACCTGCTCAAGCAGTATGAAGCGGCCGGCGAGAAGTTTGACGTGATCATCCTGGATCCTCCGGCCTTTACCAAGAGCGCGAAGCAGATCCAGAAGGCATACGGCGGCTATAAAGAGATAAACCTGCGGGCAATGCGGATTCTGAACGAAGGCGGCATCCTCATTACCTGCTCCTGTTCCTATTATTTTGATCCCAATACCTTCTATTCCATGCTCACCCATGCGGCAATGGACAGCCACCGGCGCCTGCAGGTGCTGGAAAAGCGGGGGGCGGCGCCTGACCATCCCATCCTGCTGGGCTACCCCAAGAGCGAGTACCTCAAGTGCGCGATATGCAGGGTGCTGTAGCCTGCAATACGGTTGTCCTCCTGGGCCCGACCGCCGTCGGTAAGACTGCGATAGGGGTGCGGGTGGCAGACCGTTTCGGCTGGGACATCATATCCGCAGACAGCCGGCAGGTCTACAAGGGCCTTGACATCGGCAGCGGCAAGGACCTCTCGGAGTATACCGTCAGGGACGGGGAGACGGACCGTGTGCGGCAGATTCCCTACCACCTCATAGACGTCGTAACGCTTGCCGACGAGTACAGCGTCTACGACTTTCAGAAAGACTTCTATGCGATTTTCGATGTCATGCGAGGGCAGGGGAACATGCCCTTCATCGTCGGTGGGACGGGCATGTACGTGGACTCCGTCGTGCGCGGCTATGAGCTGGTGGAAGTGCCGGAGAATCCTGCCCTGCGTTCCCGCCTGGAAGCGATGAGCCTGGAAGAGCTTGCGGAGGAGCTGAGGCGCATAAAGCCCGACCTGCACAACACGAGCGATTTGCAGGAGCGGGAGCGGGCAATTCATGCCATAGAGATTCAGACCTACATGCAGGGCGCAGAGTACCGTGCCCTGAAGGAGCGGAGCGGAACCGCGGCGGAGCGTCACGGGGTAAAGCCCTTTGTCATCGGGACGACCCTGCCCCGGGAGCAGCTGCGGGCCAACATAACGAAGCGGCTTGCCGAGCGGCTTGACGCCGGCATGATCGAGGAAGTGGAGGGCCTGCACCGGCAGGGCTACAGCTGGGAGCGGCTGGAGCGGCTGGGGCTGGAATACCGCTTTGTCAGCGAATATCTGGAAGGAAAGATTGCCAGCCGTGAAGAGCTGTTTTCGCAGCTGGAACATGCGATTCACCGCTTTGCAAAACGACAGGAGACCTGGTTCCGCGGCATGGAGCGCAAGGGAGTTACGATACACTGGCTCCCGGAGACGGCAGACAAGGAAGCGCGTGCCGCCGCTGCAATAGCGATGATAGAACGGGAGTTATCTTTGTAATGCAGGAACTCTTTTTTGATGTCGGAGATTTGCCGGCCTTTTTCAGTAAAGAACGGATCGAGGCAGACAGCCTTTTTGTGTTTTCCACCGATGTAGTGAAGGACTCTTGGATTGACTGGATTGTGAGCAATCCGGCGCGGACGGGAGTAACTGCCGTCCCGCTCGAAAAGTTTACGGCATGGGATAAGTTCAAGGGCGACTTCGCCTCGTCACGGGACAGGGATTCCGGTAGAAGTACTGTGCCTGCCCTGCTGAGGAAGCTCTTTGTCAGTAACCTGATACGCAGGAACAGGACGGAAAAATGCTTCCGCTCCCTCATCGAGTCCGACTATGCAGACGAAGCCTTTTCTTTTACGGACTGGATAACCTCCATGCTGCCCCCGCTGCACTTCTGGCACGAACGCTACCGGGCATTCCTGCAGGCGAAGGGGATGAGCGAAGCGCAGGATACGGATGCCGAAAACCAGGACCTCTGCTTTCTCTACCGGGAATATGCAGATTTCCTTGATTCACTCAATCTGTACGAACCGTCGTGGATTGAACCTGACTTTACGGGCAAAGCGGACTATTACATCATCTACCCCGAACTGCTGGAGGATTTTTCGGATTACAGCGAAGCCTTCCGTTCTGCCTCGAACGTCACCGCTGTTCATCTGAAAAAACTTCCGGAGGGGGCTGCCGGTCCGGACTGCTGCGGCTATGCTGACTCGCGGATGGAACTCCGCCGGACCCTGCTCCGCATCCGGCAGCTGGTCGGGGAACAGAAAGCCCGCTGGCAGGATATAAGCGTCAGCATTCCTGACATGGACCTCTACCGCCCCTATGTCGAACGTGAGGCAGAAAAGTACTGTGTGCCCATCGTCATTCATGCGGGGGAAAGCCTGCTCAAGTCCAGCGCTGCCGCCGTGTTCAGCGAGCTGTACGACTGCTACAGTTCACGGTTCAGCTACGACAGCATGCGGACGCTCCTTCTGGACGCTCACATCCCCTGGAAGCAGGAATTCCGGATTCGCATTGAAAACCTGGTCCGCGAAGGCTGTCAGATGCACTGCGTCTGCCAGTATGACGGCAGGCATGACATCTGGGAGGAATCCCTTTCAGCGACGAGCAGCAGGAATGAATGGGAACTTGCCTTTTATAAAGAGCTTAAAGCGAACATAGATGCGCTCTGCAAGGCGGACTCATTTGCCCATATCCTTTCCGCATGGATGAAGTTCAGGTCAAAACTGCTTGAACCGGATGACTTTTCATCGGACGCCAACCTGATACTGGGCCGCTGTGTGGAGGAACTCAAGAAGCTCATTCTCATCTGGGATCAGTATGTGAAGGGGACGGGCCTTGCCCTTGAGAATCCCTACGAGTTCTTCCTGACCGAGCTTAAAACTGCCAGGTACGCCTATCAGGATAAATCGGGCGGGGTCAAGGTCTATCCATACCGGCTTTCTGCCGGGGCTGCCTTCAAATACCAGTTCGTCATCGACGCAAGCCAGTCCAATCTGGAGGTTCCCGTCAGGCGGCTTTCGTTTTTGAGTGCAGCCAAGCGGCAGGAACTGGGGCTGCTAGAACTGGAGAAAGCGGAGAATCCGTCCGTGCCGTTCATCCGCCTGTATGCGGGGCTTCGCAGCCCGGACAGCTCAGGATCGTCTGGACCTGTCTTCTCATTTGCCCAGAACTCCTTTTCCGGTTTTGCAATCGCGCATTCATTCCTGAACCCTGTTGCAGCTGACCGGAATCTTGACGCCGGGGACTTCATTGCGGCAGAGCGGACATGGTTTCTTTCCGGCGGGGAAGGCGCGCCCTTCGCGTTCAGCGGGAAAATGCAGGAAGAGGCGCTGCGCTGGCTGGAGACAGGCAGGAATTTTGCGGATGTGGGGGACAAGACAGTCCTGAAGGACAAAATCCTGTCGCTCGTAATGCAGAAGCGGGGCAGCGCTGGTGACTGCGAGCAGAGCGCCGGTGACGGCAGGATCAGGATTTCTCAGAGCGATTTGCGCGATTTTTTTCCCTGCCAGCGTTACTGGCTCTTTAACCGCCTGTTCCGGCTGGACGAGGACAGCCTGACCGGTGATCTGTCCGGGCCGTTCGACATAGGGAACATCAATCACAAGGTTCTGGAGCGCTTTATGCGCTGGCGTATGGAGGAGCGGGGAGGAATGCTCCCCGTGACCGCCGATGACGGAAGCTTTGGTGCGGAGGAACAGGAGATTTTTGACCGGCTCCGGCAGTTTGCCGGGGAAAGCATCGATGACTACTCCATGGATTTCAGGGACAGCATACTTTCCAGGCTTGCCTTCAGGAGCCAGAAGGACGCGGTTGCCCGCATGGTGCTGGACTGTCTGCACGCGATGTGCCGGCCGGAGGAAGAGAAAAAGCTTTCTTTTGGAGGCTGGGGAATTTTTGCGGCGGAGCAATGGCTTTCCGCGGAAGGCGGAGCGGGCAGCTGGGCCTGTGAGGGCAAGGTGGACTGCATTCTGAAAGACGGGCTGGGCAATCTCGCCATTGTGGACTATAAGAGCGGGAATACTCCAACCGTTTCATCCTGCATCGCCGCCGAAGACGGATCGCTCGGTGACTTCCAGATGCCCATGTATGTAAAGCTCTGCGAGGAGTCCGGGCAGGCGGGCGACATAGAGGCAGCTGCCTTTTATTCCATAAAAGGGGCTGCTGCAACTGTCATCGTGCAGCCGCGGGAAAAGAAGGGCAGGAGTAAGAGCGTTGACCGGGAAGAATTCGGCGTGACGATGGACGCCTTCCAGAACTATTCCAAAGTCTTTTACGAAAAGCTGTCGTCCGGGAATCTGACCCCGGTGGCAGCGGGCGGAGACGCATACAATGCGGTAGACTCGTACGCAGACTGTACGTCCTGTCCCTTCAAGACCGTGTGCCGGACGGCCTTTCGGGTTGCAGGCCGGAAGCTTGCGGCGAAGTAATCATTTCCAAAGCTTATTTACTCCGCATATTTCTTGAAATTTTCGGCTTGTTCAAACACTTCCCGATATACTTCATACCTTGGGACAGGCGGATATCCGTTTTCGTCAAGCATCATCATCAAGTCTGATTCCATTTCCGCAGTGATGTCGATTCTCTGGTCCCAATCAGTATATTTTGTTTTATCATCAACAAGAGCCTTAACTTTCTTTGCAAGGTCTTTCATTTTGGCATCAGGATATTGGTCTTCAAAATTAAACTTCTTGGCACAGCTTACAAGAATGTCGTAGAAAGCCTTTTCTTCAAAACTTATTCCAAGTTCCTTGAAGTGTTCTTTATCTTTCTGAATATCATTGAGTAATTCATTCAACTGTTTGGTAACTTCATCAAGAACCTGTACAGTAAAATCATCTAGGTGGCGGTTGTTGTATTCTTCAACAAGCTTCTTCATTCGCTCACTAAATTCCATTGCCTTGATTTTATTTGTACGCTTATAGTCAGCAATTACCTGCTGGAGCAGCTGCTGTAAGATTTTGATTTTTGTATTCGGCAGCTGGATTGCATTTATCTTTTCAAGATATTCTGGAGTAAAGATGGCAAAGTTTACATTCTTTCCAACCTGAAATAATTCTTCGACACCGTCGGCTTTAATTGCTTCATTGATTAGTTGTGCAACATGATGATTCATTGTCGTAATGTCAGGTGCGTCGCCTTTTGTCAACTTGAACAAAATAGAACAAATCGCAATGTAAAAGTTGATTTTATCTTTATCATTCTTTGTAATGTTTTCGCTGGAAGAGCAAAGATTAAATGCTTTCTTCATTCTGCGAACAGCATCCATAAAACGCTTTTCTAATTCTTCACTTGCCTGAATAAACTCAACAGCCTTATTCAAACATTCAAGCTGCTTAAGCGGGCTTCCATTGTAATAGTC
>CAMJZA010000063.1 GCA_946410085.1 uncultured Treponema sp.
CGGCATCGATGTGGGCCATGATGCCGATGTTCCTCATCTTGTCTAACATAGCTACGCAGTATAGTATAAAACGCCCGTTTCGCATAGAGGGGGCAGCACCGGCACCCGCCCCGGGCGTTTTTGAAAGGAAGCCTTTGTCCGCTCAAAATTTCTACGTTTCTCATTTCTTTCCCCCGCAAAATGGACAAAAAGCTGAGTCCTCCACAGATAAACAAGGTACAGACCCGGTTTCCAGTACGGGCGGGTCCCGCTGCGTCTCAAGAATACTTACAAGGAGGAATAACGTATGCAGAACATCAATAATGTGGGGAATTACGCCCCGATGGAAATGACTCAGCTGATGGCTGCCGACAGCGGCAGTTTCAAAACTAACCGCGAGTACAAGGACCGGCTATTCAAGGCTATCTTTGGTCGGGACAGCGAGCAGAGCAAACGCTGGCGGCTGGACTTATACAACGCCCTAAACGGCACCAGCTATACCGACCCGGACGCACTGTCACTCACGACGATTGAAAACGTGATATACATTACGATGAAAAACGACATCTCCTTCCTCATCGGAAGCCAAATGAATCTCTTCGAACAGCAGTCAAGCTTCAATCCAAATATGCCCCTGCGTGGCCTCATGTATTTCGCCCAGTTGTATCAGATGTACCTGTCCAAGCAGGAGAAGGATTTGTTCGGGACTACACTCGTGAAGATTCCCACTCCCAGCTTCATTGTATTCTATAACGGAAATCGGAAGCTGCCAGACGTATCCTATCAGAAGCTCTCAGACGCGTTCGAGCCCACTGGAAGCGGAGAAGGCTTCGAGTGGACGGCGAAGGTTCTCAACATTGGCGGGGAGCACAACAAGGAGCTTCACAAAAAGTGCAGAGCGTTGTATGATTATACGAGCTATGTGAACCAGGTCAAGAAAAACCTGCGGAAAAAACTGCCTGTCAGGGAGGCCGTTGAGGAAGCCCTGGAGTATGCCATACGGGAAAACCTGCTGGACGGATTCTTCAAGAACCAGAAGATGGAGGTGCTGAACATGAGCCTTACGGAATTTGATCAGGAGCAGTATGACCGCAACCGCCGCCGTGAGGGAATAGATGAGGGAGTTCTCTTGGGCAAGCTGGAGGCTGCCCGGAACCTGCTGAAAATGGAACTATTGACTCACGAGCAGATTGCTCAGGCGGTGAAGTTGTCGCTTGAAGAGATCGAAAAGCTGGCGGCAGAGCCTGCCGTCCAACGGACGTAGCCCTGGCGAAGGTGTAGTCCCGGCGACGGCATAAAACGCACTCAAAAAACGTATAGCCTTGACGCTTCGCTGGCGGTTCCCCCGCTCCATACGTTTCCTCGTCTCGCACCGCCTGTTTTCGCCCCTGCCTGAACGGGCGGGGGCAGACCGCAGGTCCCGGCATACACGCAGGTGCGGGGACAGGGGCCCAACGGGCGTGGGGCGGGTTACGGGGTGTTTACGGCGACGCCGGTGTTGTAGCGGTTTGGATCGGTGATATAACCCTTTACGGTCGGGTTGGGAGCTATGACCGTCACGTGCTGGTCTGTCTCAATATCACCGAAAGCCACTTGCCACTTTGCTGAAGGGACAATGGTCGTGTTAACGGTGATGGTGACATTGTTCAGGCTGTGACAGAATTGGAAACAGCTTGTCATATCATTCACATTGGCAGGGATGTCCGTTGCCGTGAGCATGTGTGAACAGCCGGTGAAACAGCCATTCAAACTTTGCAAGCTTGTACAGGCAGACAAATCAGGGGCAGCAGTCAATTTCGTGCAGTAATAGAAGCAGCTGCTCATATTAGTTAAGTTTGCACAGGTGGACAAATCCGGGGCTGTAAGCAATTCAGAGCACTGATTGAAGCATCCGTACAGCGAAGTTACGCCGGCAGGTATGGCCGGGGGAGCGGTCAGTTTCCTGCAGTTATCGAAACAACTAGTCATATCTGTCACGCTATCGGGTATAGTCGGTGCAGTGGTCAGGTTCCTGCAACCGGAGAAACAGCTATACATACTGGATATGTTGAGGTCGCTCGGTATGACCGGCGGCGTAACCAGCGTCTCGCAGTTCTTGAAGGCGTCGGTCAGGCTTGTGATGCATGACGGGATGGTCGTCGCCGACAGGTCCACGAAGGGGCCGGTGGCAGGGTCAAGATTCTTCAGCACGTTTTTTATCGCAGTCAGGTCGGACGGACTCGTTATCGCTATCTCCGGCAGCGTGTGCGGACTTAGGACGCTCGTCGTAGCCGGGTCAATGCCCGCAATATATTCGGAGAGCTTGCTTGGAGTGAATGCGTCGAATTTGACGGTTACATCACCGCTCCTGCTCGTGCAGCCGGTCAGGGACACTTCGCAGCTGACCGTCTTGGACGTCTCGCTCGAAGGCAGGGTCGAAAGACCGAGCTGTACCAGCGTCTTGGTGATTTCCGTGTAGGCCGCCGCATCCGTGCCGCTTCCGAGCGGATCAGTTCCGACCTTCCAGGTATAAGTGACCCCGTTGGGGATGACGTCACCTGCCGCGGCAGCTTCTACCTTGAACTTAAAGCTTGTCGGCGTGGGCGACAGGTTAGACGAGCCCAGGAAGTAGACGCCGCTTGCATTGGGGGTAATGCCGCCCGAGTCGCTCACCGTCACCTTGACGGCCGGTATCGTGAGCCAGTAGACGGAAGCGGAGGCTGCCGTGCCGTTCACGTCCGCAACGGCGCTTGCATGCTTTGCCTTGCAGGCGATGCTGATGCTCGTGGGCGAGGTCCTTGCGGTCGAAACGCTGTTTGCCAGTCCCGGGGTACTCGTGAGCCCCATCGCGGACGGGGTTATGGTGATGATGCGGTCCTTCTGCGCCTCGCCGGTGAGCGTCGTTCCGCGGACCGTCCACTCGAATTCCGTATCGGCGGGGAAGCTTCCTGAGTCCGGGGTGGCAGTCAGGGTAAAGTTCTTGCCCATGTTTATGAGCGCATAGAGGGGAACCGTGCCGGTCAGGTCGCTGTTGCCCGCATTGTAGCCTGCCGTGTCCAGCGAGACGCTTATCGTGAATGTCGGCAGGGTGTACAGGAGGAAGGCGGACAGTGCTGCATCAGAATCTGCGCTCCGGTCCGCTGCGGCATGGTCATTCCGTGCGGTACAGCTGACGGTGATGCCGGTTGCCGTCGCGGACGTCCTGCCGATAGTGGCATCCGTCAGCCCGAAGTCAGAGAGGCTCTTCATGCATGATTCGCCGACGCCGGTGTCCGGGGTCAGCGTGGAGGGGCTGGCGCTTCCGGCAACGACCGTCCAGGTGAAGGCCGTCCCGGCGGGGAAACTTGTTCCCGCCGCAGGCACCGGCGTGAAGGAGAAGTTGCCGTCCAGGTCTGCGAGCGCGTATTTCTTTGCAGCTATATCGCTCTTCGCTGCTGCATAGGCGGGCGGCGTTACGCTTATCGTAAAGGACGGGATGGTGCAGACGAGGCAGACGCTTGCAGAACAGCTTGCGCTCTCGGGAACCTGCGCCCGGGTATTGCTTGCCTCACAGCTGATGCTGAGGCTTGCAGGCGAAGCCAGTGTCGGGGCGGTGGCGTCCGTATAGCCCAGGTCGGCAAGGCTGACCGTCCAGCTCGGGCTTGCCTGCGCCGGGAACGCCGTGCCGTTTACGGTAAGCGTGAACTGGGTCCCCGCAGGGAAATCCGTTACGTCCGTCGTAATGACGATGCCCGCCGACCGGCTGGTAAGGGCAAACAGGGGTGCAGAGAGGTTGCTGTTTGCCGCGTCATAGTCTGCCGGATTTGACGGCGGGGCGGCGTTCAGGCTGAAGGTCGGCAGGACCACGGGACCGCCGAGTGCAATGTCAGCTGACGCGTCGGCGGCGGCGTCCGTTCCGCCCGCGTCGGTGTAGGAGACGGTCACCGTGATGGTCTTGGTAATGTCGCCGGGCGGGAGCGAGCCTGCCCCTGCCGGGCTGCCGTACAGCTGGTACACGGTCTGCGTCAGCGTCGGGTCAGTGCCGATCACGTTCCCGCTTTCATCCTTCCACTCGTAGGTAAAGCTTGCCCCTGCGGGTGCGCCTTCAAGGCCGGTGACGCTGAGCGTCGTGAAGTCGCTTGTCCATGTTGCCGGGTCGTAGAGGAGGCTGTATGAAGTTGCCGAGACGGCGATGCTGCCCGGGGTCAGGGTCCAGTACTGGCGGGTGAGGCTGATGCTCAGGTCGCCCGTGCCGTTCACTTCCTGGGTGTCGCTGCCGTACCAGAGGACCGTGCCGTTCGCGTCTTTGACGGACAGTTCTATGGTGACGTATGTGTTCGTCTGAATGAGGGGGACTTCAAAAATGACGTTGCCGTTTGCGTCTGCCGTGGCAGTTGCAAGGAAGCCTATTTCTTCTATTCTCAGGACGACCGAGCCGCCCGCAGGAAGCCCTAAGTCCGCCGCGGACATGGTGACGGTCTGCGTCTGTGCGCTCGCGGTACCGCCATTGTTTTTACTGATAAGCTGGATTACCTTGTCGGCATCGCCGGAGCTGGCTGCGTTCATGAGGTCTTCGGCAGTATAGCCGCCGGAAGACGTGCCGGAACCGGAACTTCCCGAGCCTGAGCCTGAACTGCCGGTTGAACTTCCGTCGGGGTTATAGACGGCGCCCCATGAGTCCGCCGACCCGCCGTTACCGGTGCAGGAGGCAAAGCCCAGCGAAAAGATAATCAGAGAAGAGAAGAGAAGAGAAGAGCGCCCTTCCGCTCCGTGCGTCCCGTCCTTCCCGTCCGGGCAAAAATCTGCTTCCTGTCCATGCTTCGCTGCTCCTCCGGCACGTACCTGCCAGTCTTTCAGCCTAGTATACCACAGATTGTGATTTGTGCAAGCTCTCCGTACCTGTTTTCACGGGAAAGTCTTCCATAAAAACGTATGGAGCAGGGGAAATGCCAGCGAAGCGTCAAGGCTATACGTTTCCGTTTTGGTCGTCAATTCGCAGTTCAAAAACCTGTATAGTTTTTGCTTCCGAAACTTGCTAGGTTTTGCTTTTAAAACTCGCAGAGTTTTGTCCTTTAAAACCTGTATAGTTTTGATATCCGAAACTCAGCGGGTTTTAGGTTCAAAAAAAACCGGAAGTTTTGCCTGCAAATCCAGCCGGGACTGACGCCCCCGTACGGGACTGACCACCCCCCAGTTCGACCCGTACACATACCCCAGTCCGGCCGGCCCCCGCTCCATACGGTTCCGCCGAGGTATTTCCCCCCGCCTTTGACAATTCTTCCTTTATACCGTATGATGACGGCATTTGACAGACTGGCCGACTTTAATTGCAGACCTGCCCGTCACCGGGCATCTGGACGAAATCTGCACGACACTCAAAAACTCCCCTTCCCGCTTTATGGTCCTGACCGCCGAAACCGGTGCGGGTAAGTCCACCGCCGTTCCCGTTGCCCTGCTCAAGTCCTTTCCCGGAAAAATCCTCATGCTCGAACCGCGCCGCCTTGCTGCACTTGCCGTCGCCCGCCGGGTCGCCGAAATCCTCGGCGAAGAGGCAGGAGAGACCGCAGGTTACCTCATGCGCCTAGACCGGAAAGTCAGCGGCAAGACCCGCCTGACCGTGATGACCGAAGCAATCCTGACGAACATGCTGCTCGAAGACCCCGCCCTGGAAGGGGTGTCGGTCGTCGTCATCGACGAGTTCCACGAGCGGAGCATCAATGCGGACCTTGCCCTCGCCTTCCTTAAGGAGGCGGTCAGCCTGCGGGACGACCTGTTCGTGCTCGTCATGTCTGCGACGGTGCAGGCGCAGAAAACGGCAGTCTACCTGGGAACGGAAGCACATCCGGCTCCCGTTCTGCAGATACCCGGCCGCCTTTTTCCCGTGCAGGTCCGCTACGAACCGGCACTTTCCGCGGCACAGGCAGTCATACAGGAACTTGCCCACAGGCAGGATCGTACCAACAGCAAGGATGGCAGCATTCTTGTCTTCCTGCCGGGCATCGCCGACATCCGCCGGACAGAAGCCGAACTCACTGCCGCCGGAGCCGCGGAACGGGCAGACATCTGCATCCTGCACAGCAGCATCAGCATGGCCGAACAGCGCAAAATCCTTTCCCCGCCCGGTCCGGGGGAAAAGCGGCGGGTCATCCTTTCTTCCGCCATTGCCGAAACGTCGCTGACCGTCCCCGACGTGTCCGTCGTCATAGACTCCGGCCTCATGCGGCTGAACCGCATGAACGTGCGTTCCGGCATGGAAACGCTCGTGACGGAACGGGAGAGCCTCTTTTCTGCACAGCAGCGGGCAGGCCGGGCGGGGCGGACGGGACCGGGAACATGCGTCCGCCTGTGGAGCGGACACGAGGTCCTGCCCGAAGCAACCGCCCCGGAAATCCTCCGCAGCGACCTTGCTTCCGTCGTCCTCCAGTGCGCCGACTGGGGCATTACGGACCGGAAGGCGCTAGACTGGTTTGACGAACCGCCCCAGACCGCCTGGGAGGCCGCCCGGAAACTCCTGCAGGAACTTTCCTGCCTTGACGGGCAGGGAGGCATCACGGACCTGGGGCGGGCAGCCCTGCAGATGGGGCTTTCCCCCCGCCTCGCCTGTGCAGCCCTCGCAGGGGGCGCTGCCTGCATCCTGCCCTACAGCGAGTATGCGCAGACGGCCCCTTCCCTGCAGCGGCGC
Source organism: uncultured Treponema sp. (assembly GCA_946410085.1). Taxonomy (GTDB): domain Bacteria; phylum Spirochaetota; class Spirochaetia; order Treponematales; family Treponemataceae; genus Treponema_D. Next base: position 6,620 of record CAMJZA010000063.1, read on the forward strand.
TTTCTGGACGACTGCGAACGGCGGCGGACTGCCTGCCTGAAACACTACCGGCTCCCCCCGCCCCCCGCAGAGCCCCTGCTTGCAGGCTTCCCGGACCGGCTTGCCCACCGCTGCGACGAGAACGGGCTGTACCAGTTTCCCTCGGGCCGGGTTGCCTCCCTCCCCCGCGAAGACCGGGACAAACGGGCTGCCTTCCCCGAGTGGATCCTCGCACCCGATGTGGATGCGGGAGAAAAGCAGGGACGCATCTACAGCTGGAAGGAGCTTTCGGACGGTTGTATTGCAGGCTTTCTCGCCGGGCGGACCCATGAAGAAACCTCCTGCAGCTTTGTCGGAGGCGACAGCTCGAAAATCCGCAAGGTCAAGGCGGTCTGTTATGGGAAAATCGAACTCTCACGGGTTATCCTGCGGGCCGATGCAGGCGACTACGGGGCGGCCCTCTGTGCGCTCGTGCGGGAAAAGGGCATTACCGCCCTCCCCCTGTCAAAAGCGGCTCACTCATTCCTGCTGCGGGCGCAATTCTACCGGCAGCAGAAATACGGCGGAACTGCGGCCTTTGGCCCAGCCGGCGGCACAAGTGCAGATCCAACCGGCGGCTCAAGCACAGGCCCGGTCCCTGACACAGGCGAGGCCGTCAGCCCGGGGGCAGACCTGCTCACGGACCTGCGGGACCGGGTTTCGGACTGGCTCCTGCCCTTCATCACCGGAAACTCGCTCACGCCGGAAAGCGTCCTGAACGCCCTGCGCTATGCCCTGGACGGGCAGGCAGTAGACGCCGCAGTCCCCGACAGCATCATCCTGCCCAACGGCAAACGCTGTCCGGTCTGCTACGAGGAAATCGCCGCGCCGTCCGAGACGGGGACTGCGGTCAAGACCGTCCGCCCCGTCATGGAGGTCATCATCCAGCGGCTCTTCGGCTGTTTCCAGACGCCCCGCATCATGGGCGTCCCTGTCCTGCTCCGCCTCCTCTCCCCTGCCCGCCGGCCATTACAGGTAACGGACGACCTTGAAGGCTTCTGGTCGGGCAGCTGGAAGGAAATCTGCAGGGAAATGAAGGGCCGCTACCCCAAGCACAACTGGGACTATACGGTCGCTCCAAACGACACCCGCGACGGAAACTGACCCTGCACCGGAAAACGACGGCTTGACACACAGCCCCGCTTGCCGTATTATGTTTCTAATAAAAGTAGCAGGAGACGTATGATGGCACACTCTACAGACGGTTTTTTTGATATATATGGCGGCAAGTACGTCGCTGAGGTTCTCCGGCGGCCGCTTGACGAGCTGGAAGAAGCGTTTTCCCGCTTCATGGCGGACAAAGACTTCCTCGCAGAACTCGATACAATCAGGCGGGACTACATCGGGCGCCCTACCCCCCTCTATTTTGCCCCCGCGGCAACCCGGATTCTGGGCGGAGCGCAGATATACATCAAGCTGGAAGGGCTTGCCAACACGGGCGCCCACAAGATAAACAACGCGATCGGCCAGTGCCTGCTCGCCAAGAAGATGGGCAAAAAGCGGATCATTGCGGAAACCGGTGCGGGCCAGCACGGGCTTGCAACCGCCGCCGCCTGCGCAAAGCTGGGCCTGGACTGTACGGTCTACATGGGAGAAGTTGACGTGCGCCGCCAGCAGCCCAACGTTGCCGCGATGGAACTGTACGGGGCAAAAGTACACCCGGTTACCTCGGGCAGCCGCACGCTCAAGGATGCAGTAAACGAGGCAATGCGTGACTGGGCGGCCAACCCCGACACGACCCATTACGTGCTCGGCAGCGCACTCGGACCCGCCCCCTTCCCGGACATGGTGCGGGAGTTCCAGTCCGTCATCGGTAAAGAAGTCAAGGCCGAATGCGAAGCGCGGGGCATTAAAATCGGAGCCATGGTCGCCTGCTGCGGCGGCGGCTCCAACTCCATCGGCTTTTTCAGCCCCTTCATCGATGAAAAACAGCCCCGCCTGATTGCTGCCGAAGCCGGGGGCATCGGACCGGGAATCGGCGAGAACGCGAGCCGCATGACGGGCAACGCAAGCCGGGAAGGCATCATGCAGGGCTACAAGAGCCGCTTCCTTTTGGACGAAGACGGGCAGGCCCTGCCCACGCGGAGCATCAGTGCGGGGCTGGATTACTGCGGCATCGGCCCGCAGCTGGCCGCACTCGGCATGAGCGGACGGGTTGAGTTTACCGCAGTGCTGGACAAGGACGCACTCGAAGCGGTCAGCTTCTTTGCCCGGAACGAGGGCATCCTCTTTGCGCTGGAAAGCGCCCACGCCGGAGCCGCCGCCATGAAGATTGCCCGGGAGATACCGTCCGATCAGGCAGTCATCATAAACATGAGCGGCCGCGGGGACAAGGATGTGTTCATCACAAGCCCCGTCTTCCGCCCCAAGGAATGGAAGGAGTTCCTCAAGTCGGAAATCGCCCGGCTTGAAGCAGACGAAGACGTCCACGAAGCATAAGAAAGCGCCGTTTTTTTTAAGGAGAAATTACGATGAACAAGATACAGCTGATGAGCCACCTGGTGGCCGGATACCCGACGGACGAACTTGCCTTTACGGCAGCTTCTGCAATGGTCGCAGGCGGCGCAGACATTCTGGAAGTACAGCTGCCCTTCTCCGATCCCAGCGCAGACGGACCGGCGATTCAGGGGGCCTGTACGGAAGTCCTTGCCCGCCGCTACCGGACGGCAGACGGGCTTACCTTTATCGCCCGCCTGCACAAGGCATTTCCCGGCACAAAAATCTACCTGATGAGCTACGGCTCGCTCATCTACACGCCGGGAGTCGAAGCATTCTGCAGGAAAGCGGCGGAAGCCGGCGTCAACGGCATGATCATCCCCGACCTGCCCTTTGACCACGATGAAGGGCTGACTGCCGCCTGCAGGGCAAACGGCATGGAGAACATCCCGGTTGCGGCCCCGAGCATGGCGGCTGACCGCCTGGACACGCTCGCACACGCAGGCTTTGCCCACATCTATGCGGCGCTTAGGACAGGCATTACCGGCTCATCGACAACCATCGACGAAAGGACCGTCGCCTTTTTGAACAAGGTCAGCGCAGGCGGCAGCAGGGTCTACGGCGGCTTCGGCATTCAGGACGGGTCACAGGCAAAAGCCCTTGCCTCGTCGGTAGAAGCCATCGTTGCCGGCAGCGTCTTTGTCCGCCTCATCGAGGCAAACAGGGCTGACGGGAAAAAGCTCTACGAAACGGTTAAAGCGAAGGCTGAGGAGCTGACGGGCCTGTAGCCGCACCGGAGGCAAGACTGCTGACGGCATTCCAGAAGTCGGGCATAACCTTTTGAAGCACGATGGGTCTGCCCGCATTGTCCAGGAAGCAGTGGGTACTCGTCCCCGTGCAGACTACCCTGCCGCCGCTCGTCATCGTGTAGCCCAGATGGAGCTTGACGGCAGAACACTTGAGGACCGCAACGTCTATTTCGATGACATCGGAAAAGGTCGTGGAATGCCTGTAGTCGCAGCTTACGGCAAGGACGGGGGAGGCGATGCCCTCCGATTCCATCTTAGCGTAGCCCCAACCTATCTGCTCCATGAAGTCCACCCGCGCCTCTTCCATAAAGCGGATGTAGTTGGAATGGTGCGTGATTCCCATCTTGTCGGTCTCATAGTAGTGTACCTGATGCATGTATTTTTTCATAGTAACGCCATTGTAGCGGAATGGGCGGCCGGAAACAAGTACGGGCTGCCGTACAGTACACACGAGGTCTGCCGCAAGCCCCCCGGCTCGCACGAAGACAGCGGGATTCTGAATTTGACCGCAGGGGAAAGGGGTGCTATACTAGAGAAATAATATATATAGAAGAAATTATTGAAAGTATATGACGCAGGCAATAGACTATAAAAACGTATTTGATGCGGTTCCGCAGCCGTCCCTCATCGTATTTCCCGAAACAGACGGGAAAGGCGTTGTCACCGACTTCCAGGTGCTGTACGAGAACCCGGCATTCACGAACCTCATGCGAATCCTGACGGACGACGGGCGGAAAAACGAGCAGTTCCGTGCGGAACTGGACAGTTTTCCCCCGCTCTTCAATACGGCCCGGCAGGCGGGGAGCGGCAAGCCCTTCTTTGAGATGGAACTGGAGTCCGCCAGCCTGAACAGCCGGTTCAGGATTCAGGCAGCGGAAGTGAGCGGCGGAACCTACCTGCTCTCCCTCATGGGGGAAGAAAAAATCCGCCTTTCCCCGGCCGAACTGAACGCCAGCGACAGTCTGGATGCCCTGACGGGCCTGCCCGACCGCAGTTACTTTAACCGGGTCTTTGATCAGGCCATCGATGCGGCGGTCATAAACGGCAGGACGGCGGGCATTGTCCTCATCGATCTGGACGACATGAAGAGCATCAACGACAGTTCCGGCCACCTTGCGGGCGACAGCATCCTGCGCCGCAGTGCCCACCTGCTGGAACGCTTCGCAGGGGACAACTGCCTCGTCTTCCGCTACGGGGACGACGAGTTCCTCCTTTTGCAGACAGACCTGCCGTCAAAGGACCGGCTTGCGACAATCAGCGACGTTATCTTTGACAGCTTTCAGAACATCGGCATCAGGATTTCCGCCGGCATTGCCTGCTGTCCCGACGACAGCGCAAACGCCGCTGACCTGCTCAAGTTCGCCGACCTCGCCGTCAAGACGGCAAAGCGGAACGGCAAGAACACCGTGGTCTTCTTTGAGCAGTGGATGTATGCAAACTTCCTGCGCCGTTCGCTCCTGCAGCAGAAGCTCATCATCGCCGCTGCGAACGGCAGCTTTGAGCAGTACTACCAGCCGCAGTTCAGCCTCAGCAACGACCGGCTCCGGGGTTTTGAAGCCCTGCTGCGCTGGAACGACGCAACCCTGGGCATGATAAGCCCCGACGAGTTCATCCCGATTGCCGAAGAAACCCACGTCATCTGCGAGCTGGGCAGCTGGGTCCTGCACCGGGCCTGCGAAACCCTCCGCACCTGGCGTGAGCAGTACGGCTTTGCGGGCATCATGTCCGTCAACGTGTCCCCCAGCCAGCTTCTGGGGAACGGCTTCATCGAGGACCTGGAAACGTCGCTGAAGACCTACGGCGTACAGCCGGGAAGCCTTGAAGTCGAAATCACCGAAGGCATCTTCATCCACGACATAGGCCGCATCGTCCCCCTGCTGCAGCAGATACGGCAGCTTGGCGTGCTCGTGTCGCTCGACGACTTCGGCACAGGCTACTCGTCCTTCCGCTACCTCCAGTTCCTGCCGATCGACACGCTCAAGGTGGACAAGGCTTTCGTTTCAAACCTGACGGAAAACCCGAACATGCAGGCAAAACTGACGGAATCCATCATTTCGCTCGGCAACAAGCTGGAGCTGGAGACTATCGCGGAAGGGGTGGAACGGGAAGAGCAGCTCAAGGTCCTGAAAACGATGCACTGCAGCGTCCTGCAGGGCTTTTACCGGGGCAGGCCCATGCCCAAGGCTAAATGTGATGCGGTACTCGCCGGAGACATCTCCCAGCTGGATCGGCTCGGCAGCGAACAGCTCGAGATATAAAAATACTTTGCTTTTTCGCCTATATGGTTGTATACTAAAGATAGGGCAGGTGAAGCAGGGCTTTCCGCCGGAAGTTTTCCGCGCTGCCCGGTATATTACAAGTATATATAAGGAGAAAATATCTATGACAAAATCTATATCGGCACAGGGCTTTACCCTTGAAAAGGATCAGTCTGAGCTCATCAACCAGAAGCTCAAGCGGATTGACTATGCTGACAGCCTGATAGTGGACCTGATTCTCCGCGTCAAAGAGGACAAGAAGTACTATTTTGATACGACGGTGAACTTCCGCTGGGGGGCAAACGCCCACGTGACGAGCGATGACTATGATTTCGCCGCCGGCCTGAACAAGATGATGGACATTCTGGATCAGAAGGTCAAGAAAGAGAAGGACCGGGTGCAGGAGAAGAAATAGAGCAGCCGGAAACTGCCCGGATGCCTTTGCCTGCCGGGCAGTTTTGGCACCACAACGCAGATTACCCTCCGGGGAATCAGATACAAGGGGTGAGGGGCACATGCCCTTTCCCATACAGCCCGCCCGAGGCGGGCTTTTTTTTATGTCCGGGCCTTTTGCCTGAACTGAAAGCCGGCCCTGCAATTAAGTCATTGAAATTAACTTTGTTTCGTAGTATACTTGTACTATGCCCGATAAGGACTTTACCGTTCTGGATTTACTCGACCTGAAACTGAAAGGTCACGACTCCCTCAACCTGCGCTGCATAGCAGGAAGGAGCGGTTTGTCCAGGCTCATCACGGTTCCCGACATCAACCGGCCGGGGCTGGAACTGGCGGGCTTTTATGATGCGTTTGCCTACGAACGCCTGCAGCTCTTCGGACGGGGTGAGTACGCCTACCTGCAGAAGATGCAGCGGGAGAGCAACACTGAGGGCATCAAGCATTTCTTTGAATACGAAATTCCCTGCGTTGTCTTTACGCACAAGCTGACTCCTGACGGGGTCTTCCTTTATTTTGCGGAAAACTCAGGCTGCCCCGTCCTGCAGACGGATTTTGAGTCCACGGAGTTTTCCACCCGCCTGCTCCGCGTCTTTTCCAATGTCTTTGCCCCCAAGAAAACCCTGCACGGGGTTCTGGTCGAAGTCTACGGAATCGGCATCCTCATTCTCGGAGAAAGCGGCGTCGGAAAGAGCGAAACCGCCCTCGAACTGGTTGAACGCGGCCACCGCCTTGTCGCCGACGACATCGTGGAACTGTCCTGCGTAAACGGAAATACCCTGATCGGGCGGGGGGCGAACAAATACATCAGCCACCACATGGAAATCCGCGGTCTCGGCATCATCAACATATCCCAGCTCTACGGGGTCGGCGCAATCCGCGAGCAGAAGGAAGTCCAGCTGGTCGTAACGCTGTCCTCATGGGACCAGAACAAGGTCTACGACCGGCTCGGTACGGATGCCAGCAAGGTTGACCTGCTGGGAGTCAGCGTACCTTCAATAGAACTGCCTGTAAAACCCGGGCGAAACCTGCCGATTATTATAGAGTCGGCTGCAATGAACGAGCGCCTGAAAAGCATGGGCTACTTCTCGGCAAAGGAGTTTGACCAGAACATCCTTAAGTGGATTGAATCCGGCGACGCCAAGACGGCCTACTACAGCAGAGAGGATTATTACTGACATGTCATTCTATGGCTATATTATTTCAATAAGGGAGTTTTATCGTGATTGAGAAAATTCTGACCGTGCGCAACAGGGCCGGCATTCATGCCCGTCCGGCAGCACTGATTGCCCAGACGGCAAATAAGTTTGCTTCCGAGATTATAATGGAAAAAGGCACCACGACGGTGAATGCCAAGTCCATCATGGGTGTCATCACGATGGCAGCCGGATACAATACGACCTTGACCCTCAAGGTGGAAGGTTCTGACGAAAAGGATGCCTCTGAAGCAATAGAAAAACTGTTCGAGTCAAAGTTCGAGGAGGACTAGGCTCCGCATGTCCGCAGCAAAGACGGCGGCGCTGGAAGCCGAGGTCTACCTCTTTACCGGGCCTGAAAACGGCGACAAGAACGATGCCGCCGGCAGTCTCAAGGCCGCCGCCGAAAAAAAGAACGGAGCAGTCGACTTTTACCGCTACTATGCGGGGGAAACCCGCATCATTGACGTCATCTCACAGCTGGAAAACGTCAGCCTTTTCTCGGCGGCCCTCTTTGTTGTCCTGAAAAACGCCGAACTCATCAAGGGTAAGGACGATATTGCCCTCATTGCCTCCTATATAAAAAATTCTCAGGACAGTCCCAATACCCTCATCCTCGAATCCGACGAAAACTCGGTTGAAAAATCGCTGGAAGCCCTCTTTCCCCCCTCACGCAAGAAGGTCTTCTGGGAAATGTTCGACAACCAGAAGCCCCAGTGGGTCATCCGCTATTTCCAGAAGAACGGCTTTCAGATTTCGATGGATGCAGTCGATCAGATCCTCGACATGGTGGAAAACAACACCGAGACGCTCAGGGCGGAATGTTCCCGCTTCTTCTTCTGTTTCGAAAAAGGGCACCAGATCAGCACGGAAGACGTGGACAAGATTCTTGCCCACAACCGCGAAGAAAACGCATTTACCCTCTTTGCGGCGATGGCAGACCCGGCCGCAGCCCCGAAGGAGCGGCTGGAAACCTCCCTCGCAATCCTGCAGAAAATCCGGCTCTCCCGGGATGCATCGGGAACGGCCCTGCTCGCCGGCCTTGCCTACTGCTTCCGCCAGCTGCGGAGCTGGCAGGCCCTCCATGCGGGGCAGGCGGTTCCGAACGAAGCTCAGCTGCGGGCGGCGGGCTTTTCCGGCAAGAAGAAGCGGACCCAGTACGGCGGGGCGGCACGGGTCTGGGGGCCCGGGGCTGCGGCCTCGATCCTGTCGCTCATTGCGGCGACCGACATGGACATCCGCTCGGGCGGGGCAGCCATGGAAGACACCAGGCTCTCCCTCCTGCTCTACAGCATCATCATGAAGAACGGCGTCTATCCGGCCCAATACGAGTAGGAAACTATGGGAAGCTGTGGGGCGGGCTTTTTTTTATGCCAGCTTACCGACAGGGCAAGCCGCCTGAATCCGCAAGCGTCCCTTACAGCAACTATAATACGGAACGGGCTGAACAGATAAGCCCGTACTGACATATTCCCATCTATCTGCTATAGTAGGGCTATGGAACAATCAGACAACATCCCGACCTGGAATCTGGACGGCATTTTCCGTTCGACCGATTCCGACGAATATACGGCATACCTTGCGTCGTGCAGGGAAAGCATGACGAACATCACCTCGCTTTTGGAAAGCGCCGATGCCTTTACCCGCAAGGGCAACGAGAACTTTGACTTCGCAGCCTGGCTTGCCTCCTTCCTGCAGGAATACGAGCGGGCAGTTGCCATGAGCGGCACGCTCTGCAACTATGCCTACATCGTCTATTCGACGGATACGACGAACCCCGACCGCCTGAATGCGCTGAACATTACGATTGACCTGAACAACAGCCTGCGTTCCTCCGGACGCCGCCTTGCCCTTGTCCTCGCCTCCCACCAGAAGTATATGGACGACTTCTATACCCGCTATCCGGCATACCGGGATTACCGCTATCTTTTGCAGGAGCTGACCGACAGCAGCGCCCACCAGATGTCCGCGCCCGAAGAAAAGCTTGCCGACGACATGCAGAAGACGGGAGGCGGTGCCTGGGAACGCCTGCAGGAACAGCTGATCAGCAGCATGCAGGACGAAAAGGGGCGGACCTTTAACGAGCTGCGGGGCCTTGCCTCAAGTGCGGACAAGGACGAACGCAGGGAAGCCTACACGAAGGAGCTGGAGCTGCTGCGTTCCAACCGGATTGCGTTCGCTGCCTGCCTGAACAACCTGAAGGGTGAAACCCTCATGCTGAACGGCCGCCGCAACTGGAAGGAGGCGCTGGACCGGGCGCTGCATTCCTCCCGCCTGAGCAGGGAAAGCCTTGCAGCCCTGACCGGGGCAATCGAAGATTCCCTGCCGGTCTGGCGGAACTATTTTAAGGCAAAGGCTGCCATCCTGCGCAAGAGCGGGCAGACTGCAAGCACCAGTGCAGGAACGGACGGCAGGGGCCTTGCCTTCTACGATCTTTTTGCCCCCCTCCCCGCCCCCGGGACGGCTGAAAGCGACACGCATGAAGCGGACGGCACGAATGAAGCGGGTAAAACGGAAAAAGCAGGCGGCTCTCTTTTTACCCGCACGTGGAGCTTTGAGGAGGCAAAGGACTATATACTCCGCGAGTATGATTCCTTCTCCACGAACATGGGGGACTTTGCCCGCACGGCCTTTGCTTCCGGCTGGGTCGATGCGAAAATCCGCCCCGGAAAGGTCGGCGGGGCCTACGACCAGGACTTTGCCAAGGGACACCAGAGCCGCATCCTCTGCAACTTCACGGGCAAGTTCGGCGATGTCATCACGATGGCACACGAGCTGGGGCACGCATTCCACTTTTCCTGCATGAAAGGGAAAAGCCCCCTCTTCTTTGACTACCCCATGACCCTTGCAGAAACTGCTTCGACCTTCGCGGAGACGCTCGTCAAGCAGGACATGATTGCAAACGCATCCCGGGAAGACGTCCTGCTCATCATAGAGCAGGACCTGCAGGACGTAGCGCAGGTCCTCGTGGACATCCTGAGCCGTTTCTACTTCGAGAAGTCCGTATTCGAGGAACGGGAGAAGGGCGAACTGGGTGCAGACGACTTCTGCCGCCTGATGGCCGAAGCCCAGCAGCAGAGCTACGGGGACGGCCTGAACGAAGAGCGGCACGAGTACATGTGGGCCGTCAAGTCCCACTACTACAGTACCGGGCTGGACTTCTACAACTTCCCCTATGCCTTCGGCCAGCTCTTTGCCGCTGCCCTCTACGCCAAGTTCCGTACGGAAGGGAAGTCATTCACGGAGCGCTACGAGCAGCTCCTTGCTGACACGGGCAACATGTCCTGCGAGGATTTGTGCGCAAAGGCAGGTTTTGACATCCGCGACAAGGCCTTCTGGAAAAGCGGCATAGACGTGTACGCACAGGAAGTGGAAACGCTGGTGAGGGCCTATGAAAACTAAGGGCACTGAAAATGCCGGGCGCACGGCAAAACTGAGGAAAATCCTTTCCATAATCTGCCTGGTCCTGCTCGCCATCGTCGCGGTCAGGAGCTGGATGCGGAAGACGGAGGCCGGGACCGCAGAGATTATAGGAGGAGCGGACAAGCCGGCGGTCGCAGTCCTGCTTCCCGACGAGGGGGAATCAAGTACAGCTGCGCACTCCAATGAGTCCGCCGGACCTGAGGCCCCGTCGGCACAGGCGGAAACAGACGGCGCGATTTCCCCGGGCTGGTGCGGTCTTAACATAGGGGATTCTCCCTTGCTTGAAGAAATCACAGATGATGAGCCCGCCCCCACCCCTTCCCCGCTTGAGCAGTCAGGCCCAGGAACCCCGGCGCAGGCTGGTACCGGAACGGCGCAGGCAGCTCCTCCGGCGAAAATCGCCGAGGACGGCCTGTACACGAGCAAGGAGGACGTCGCCCTCTACATCCACACATACGGGCACCTTCCGGCCAACTTCATCACAAAGGCGGAAGCCAAGGCCCTGGGCTGGGGCGACAGATACGGCAGCGTGGACGATGCCGCCCCCGGCAAAAGCATCGGCGGCGACCGCTTCGGCAACCGTGAGGGCCTGCTCCCCAAGAAGAAGGGGCGGACCTACACCGAATGCGACATCGGCACGATGGGCAAGAAGTCGCGCGGGGCCAAGCGGATAGTCTTCTCCAATGACGGCCTCGTCTACTACACGGGCGACCACTACGAGACGTTCGAGCTGCTATATGGAAGCGAATAAGCGGGAAAGGGAACGAACCGAATATGTACAGTGAAGAAACACAGGGACAGGACAGCACGGACGACGCGAGAACCCCAAGCGGCGCAGACGGCGAGGAATGCTACACGATTGACCTCTCGGACGTACATGACAAGGATGCCCTGCACGACAAGCTGGCCCAGAGCCTGCCCCTGCCGGACTACTACGGAAGGAACCTTGACGCGCTCTATGACTGCCTCTTGGAACCCCACGGAATCTGGAACATCACGTTCACCGGCTGCGAGCAGGCGGAATCCCGGCTGGGCGGCTACTTCCTTGGCCTCAAGGAAAGCTTCGAGGACGCGGAGGAAGCGACCGACAGCGTCCGGGCACGCTTTGAGTAAAATTTAAACCGGCAATGTTTGCCGCCTGTCGGACTGACGAGCCCCACCAAGACTAACGCCCCTCACTTCCGCGTGACCGAGGACTTGTCCGTCGCATAAACCGCGGCCCGGTCAGCCTGAGGCCCGGCTGACCCCTGCTTCCTCAGGCTCCCAGGCTGTAGGCCTCAACACCAAGGCTCAGCTTACCGTCCGAGCAGAAGGAGATGCCGTCGGCACGGATATCCGTGTAGAAGACTGCCGTCATCACCTGCTCCCCGCCGTTGGCAAAGACCTCCACGCTGTATTTGTCAAGCACGACCCTCAGGCGGAGCCCCGGCTCCGTGCGGAACAGGCGGTTTTCCTGCACGTGCAGCAACGCGCGTCGGCTGCCCGAAAAGCGGCGGTCCAGGCTGAGCGTGCCCTCATAGGGGCGGTACACGATGTCCGTGTGGAAGCCCAATCCTTCGGCAAGCCTTATGCGGAACACATGGCAGGGGGAATCCCCGGCATCAGGCCTGATGTCCAGCTCCATGTCCACGAGCCTTCCATGCAGGCCCTCAAGCCGCTTTTCGCCGCTGAAGCAGAATTCCCCGCCCGCAAGCTTCGCGCCACGGAATCTTTCCAGCTCGCGCACAGGCTGCTGAATCAGCCTCCCGTCGCGGACGGACAGCTCGCGGGGCAGCGTCATCTGCGACGACCACGCGCCGCCTTCCCGTATGGCACAGCTATCCCAGTTCTGCATCCAGGCTATCATGATCCTCCTGCCGTCCGGCGCGAGCAGGGTCTGGGGCGCGTAGAAGTCAATCCCGCAATCGATGCACTGGTTCTGCCTTTCCCTGAAACAGCCCGTCTTCTTATCGAAATCCCCGATGATGCAGACCGTCCCGTTGCCGCTGTGGTACTCGCCGTCCGCGACCATATCCTGCGGGCTGAGGACCAGGAGCTGGTTTCCGTCCAGGGAAAAGAAATCAGGGCATTCCCACATCCTGCCGAGCCTGCCGTGGTTCCCGGCCAGCACTTTCCAGAAGCTCCAGCGGAAACCGTCCTCGCTCTCGTACAGAAGGATCTGCCCGCTCCCGTCGGCGGCCCGGCTGGCCACTGCGCAGCAGAAACTGCCGTCTGACTTCCGCCATATCTTGGGGTCACGGAAATCGGCGGTGCTCGCTCCCTCAGGCAGCATGGAAGAGCTTATGACGGGGTTCCCCTCGTACTTCTTGTAGTCAGCTCCGTCACCTGTGGCCAGGCACTGGACCTGCACGTCGCGTATGCCCCCGTCCGCAAGCTTCTCCTGCCTGACCCCGGTGTACATGAGCAGCTGCCTGCCGTCGTCCAGCCGGGTCGCGCTGCCAGAAAAGCAGCCGTCGCAGTCATAGGGGGCATCCGGGGCCAATGCGGCGGGAAGGTATTCCCAGCGCAAGAGGTCCTCCGAGACGGCGTGTCCCCAGTGCATGGTGGCCCAGTGCATGCCGTACGGATTGTACTGGTAGAACAGGTGGTATTTCCCGCCATAATACGAGAAACCGTTCGGGTCATTCATCCAGCCGCAGCAGGGAGTCAGGTGGAACGCAGGCCGCTCATCCTCCCGGATGAGGGCGGCCGCCTTACGCTCGTAATCCCGTGCGTCTTGCAGTCGCCCGCTCATATCAGTTCCCCATCGACGCGTAGTATGCGTCAAGATATTTCTGGTAGAGGGCCAGGTAGTCGTCCAGGTGGTAGGAGTCCAGCTTCTTGCAGAAAGCCTGCCAGTCCTGGTCGCTGAAGCCGTTCATCACCCAGTCGGACTTGACAGCGTTGATCGTCTTGCTTATGTCCGCCTGCAGGGTGGAAAGCTTCTCCGTGTCCTCGCGCGTCATGAAGACGTTGGGGTACACGTACTTCTCGTTCACGTCGGGCGTGTAGTAGTCCTTGATCCAGTCCAAGCGGTACTGCGCGTCATCGGGGCAGGTGACGTACACGCCGTAGTACTCGTCCAGTATGGCGAGGGGGCCGTTGACGGACTCGGCCTCGCGAACTTCCACGGGGGAAGCGTCACCGAGCGGGGCATGCTTGAGCATGGTCTTGCCGGAGGCGTTCTCGCCGAGCACGAAGATGTCAAAGTCATCGTCCTCGCCGTAAGTCCCCCAGTTGTTCTGCGGGGACTGGAAGGGGTCGTACATCTGGTCAAGCCAGGCGCAGACGAGGGCGGGCTTCTTCGCAACAGCCGTGACGACGCAGCGGCCGCGGTCAAATCCGCTCGTGAAAGACCCGTTCTGGGCGGTCAGATTGCGCACGTCGGCGGTCAGCACGGGAAGGGGAACCCAGTCCGCCAGGTTCGCGATGTTCGCAACGTCCCAGCTGAAGCAGACACCGTACCTGCCGGACTTGCCCTTGGACACGTAAGTGGACCACTCCTGGGTGAATGACTCCGGGTCAATCAGCCCCTGCTCATACAGGCGGTGCAGCCATTCGCAGCCCTTCCTGAACCCTTCCTGGTTGGCGCTGCAGATGACCTTGCGGCTGTCCGTGACGGCGATGTGCCGGCCCTTGTCCGCATCCCCGTAGCCCTCGCCAAAGCCGTTGATGAGCACGAAGGGGTCCTGCCCTCCGTCGTTCATGATGCATGACATGGGGATGATGCTCCCGTCTATGTTGAACTGCTTCTGAATCCGCGCGGCATTGTCACGGAAGGCGACGAGCGTCTTCTCGAATTCGTCCGTGTTCGTCGGGAGAGGAAGGCCCAGGAAATCCAGCCACTTCTTGTTGATGAAGCTCATGTTGTCTATGACCTGGATGGCCTCCTTGCCTGAGCCGAGCTGCTCGATCCAGGGCAGGGCCCAGATGTGCCCCTCGGAGTCCGTGCACATCGCGCGGTACTCAGGGTATTTGTCGAACACCGCCTTCAGGTTTGGCATCACTACTGTCCAAAATGTTTATGCAAATGAAAAACATGTTTGAAACCTGTCGA
>CAMJZA010000064.1 GCA_946410085.1 uncultured Treponema sp.
GGGAATTGGATGAAGCCTCAACTATTTCCATTTTGGAAACAGTTCAAAAAGAAGGTACACGGTCCGTAAAAAGAAATGTGACCTTTTACAATCTTGATGCCATTATCTCTGTAGGGTATAGAGTGAATTCTGCAAAAGAAATAAAAAAGTAACAGGAGCAAGCAATATGGCAAAGAAAAGTGAAAAAAAAGACATCTCAATCCGTAGCTCAGCGGCGGAATATCTTACTTTTGTTGCTGCAACTGGGGATGACAAAAGCAGTGTTGAAGTTCGCTACGAGGATGAAAATATCTGGATTACTCAGAAGATGCTTGCCGTCCTTTATGAAGTTGATGTTGCAGGCATAAATTATCATATAAAAAGGATTTACGAGGATTCTGAATTAACAGAAGAATCAACTATTAAAAATTTTTTAATAGTTCAAAATGAGGGAGCTCGTACAGTCTCACGAGAAGTAAAACACTACAATCTTCAGATGATTATTGCCGTCGGCTTCAAGGTAAACTCAGAGCGTGCCGTTCAGTTTAGAAAATGGGTAAATCAGATTGCAAAGGATTACACTATAAAGGGTTGGGCTTTAGATAGTGACAGGCTCAAAAATGGCGGTTCTATTCTGACAAAGGATTATTTTAAGCGTTTGCTTGAAGAAATCCGGGAAATCAGGATTTCTGAGAGACAGTTTTACCAGAAAATAACCGATCTATATGCGACTGCAATTGATTACGACAAAACTGCAAAGACTACAAAAGATTTCTTTGCTAAGGTCCAGAATAAATTACATTGGGCTATTCATAAACATACAGCAGCTGAATTAATTTATGAACGGGCTGACAGTACAAAAGAAAACATGGGGCTTACATCCTGGGATGGAAGTCCTGATGCTAAAATCAGAAAGTCTGATGTTTCTATTGCAAAGAATTATCTTAGTAAAAATGAACTTCACTCTTTAGAATTAATTGTTTCTGGATATCTGGATTTTGCTGAAATGCAGGCAAACCGCAATATTCCTATGACCATGAAAGATTGGGCAAAACATCTTGACCGCATTCTGATAGCAAATGAACAGGAGATTCTAACTAACGCAGGAAAAATCAGCATGGAAGTCGCAAAGGAACATGCTGAAACAGAATGGGAAAAATACCGTATAATTCAGGACAGAATCTATCAGAGTGATTTTGATTTGTTCCTGGAAGATGTAAAGAAATTGAAGGGGTAAACATGAATTGTCGAGGACATAGTACACGAATTGATATTGTAAAAAGATATAAAGTTATACCTCAGTGGCAAAATGAGGGATTAAATGAGGGATTAAATCTTTCGGAAAAAGAAACGGTCGTTTATGGATTGATACAGAGACAACCGATGACCTCAAATGAAATAATACAAGAAACAGAATACTCTCATGCAACGGTTGAAAGGATTGTAAAGAAACTTTCAGAGCTTTCTTTGATTATACGGGAAGGGGCCAAGAAAAAAGGCTATTGGAAAATAGTGAAAAAGTGAGCAGGATAAGGAGCAACGACATGGCAAATATTGCAGGAATCATAAAGACATTGCAGAACATCATGCGCAAGGATGCGGGAGTGTCTGGAGATGCGCAGCGGATTGAGCAGCTCGGCTGGATGATTACGCTCAAGATTCTGGACGACAAGGATGCGGAGCTTGAGCTTCTGGACGATGATTACGTTTCGGTAATTCCGCCGGATTTGCAGTGGCGCACATGGGCCGCTGACAGCGAGGGAATCACTGGCGATGCGATGAAGGAGTTCGTGGACGGCACGCTTTTTCCCGGCCTGCAGAACCTTGACGTGAGTTCCGGCGCGTCCGAAGCGGACGGCGTGAACAGGCGTGCGGTGCTGGTGCGCGACATCTTTGCGGGCACGAACAACTACATGAAGAACGGCACGATTATCCGGCAGGTCGTGAACAAGCTGAACGAGATTGATTTCAATGCGAGCGAGGACCGCCACACATTCGGCGACATTTACGAAAGCCTCCTGCGCGACTTGCAGAGCGCGGGCAACTACGGGGAGTTCTACACGCCGCGGGCCATTACCGAGATCATGACCGAGATTGTAAATCCTCGGCTCGGTGAGAAGGTGCTTGACCCTGCCTGCGGAACGGGAGGCTTTTTGACGAGTGCGATTGAAAATATCAGGGCGCAGGATGTGCATTCTGTTGAAGACTTGAAGACTCTTGAAAACACAATCTGCGGTCAGGAGCTGAAGCCGCTTCCCTTCATGCTGTGCGTTACGAACCTGATTCTGCATGATATTGAAGTTCCGAATGTCGTGAACGGCGACAGCCTGAACCGCGAGTACACGAGCATTGGCGCGAAGGACCGGGTGGATGTGATTCTTGCGAACCCGCCTTTCGGCGCAAGCGTGTCTGACGGCGTGGAAACGAACTATCCGGCAAGTTTCCGCACGACTGAAAGCGCGGACTTGTTCCTGCTTCTGATGATGCGCTCCCTGCGTGACGGCGGGCGCGCGGCGATTATCCTGCCGGACGGTTCCCTTACCGGTGACGGGGTAAAGCAGCGGATCCGCGAGGAGTTCCTGAAAGAATGCAATGTGCATACGATCGTGCGCCTGCCGAACTCGGTGTTCCAGCCGTATGCGAGCGTTGCGACGAATCTCCTGTTCTTTACCAAGGGAGAGCCGACAAAGGAAATCTGGTACTGGGAGCACAAACTGCCGGAAGGGCAGAAATCATATTCCAAGACGAAGCCGATTCAAAAGAGCGAGTTTGCTTCCCTCCTTGCGTGGTGGAACAAGCGCTGCGAAAACGAGCAGGCCTGGCGTGTTCCCATAGAACGGATTGCAGAAGGCGGCTGGAATCTGGACATAAAGAATCCGTTCGTGCAGGAAGCGGAAGCATCGCATACGACGGCGGAACTGCTCTCGCTGCTGCATACGTCTTTTTCAAAAAGTGAGCAGCTTCTGCAGAGCCTGAAGCAGGATTTATTATAAGTCTATTTTCAGTTAATTGTGACAAAACACTACAAACTGTTTCCTCTCGTTGGGTGTATATTTCCCGCAACAACGCCGGTGCAGAGTAACCGGCCGTTGCCGGGTGCCACTGGTTTCCGTCGTTGGCGGGGAACTGCGGCACGGGGATGGGCGGCGCATTCTTGCCG
This sequence comes from uncultured Treponema sp., assembly GCA_946410085.1. GTDB lineage: Bacteria > Spirochaetota > Spirochaetia > Treponematales > Treponemataceae > Treponema_D. The sequence continues at coordinate 3,140 of CAMJZA010000064.1, forward strand.
CAAAAAAAACATCCGGGAAATATCCCGTGCGCCTCCTGCCGCGGAATAATAGCAGGAGAAGGACTTTTTTTATGGTACAGGTATATGCCTATCAGAATTCACTTGAGCTTGCCGAGGGCAAGGACAAGTACTGCTTCAGGAGCGTCGTTGACCAGACGCTTGACGCTGATCAGCTGGTGAAGGAAATCGTCGGTTACAATTCGACGCTCACCGATGCCGATGTGCGCGCCGTGCTGACCGTTCTGAACGATCGGGTAAAGCACTTCGTGAACCTCGGCTACAAGGTGGAGCTTCCGTTCGGCTATGTGTTCAACAGGGCGAACGGAACGGTCCGCAAGCTGAACGACGGTTTTGTACCGGGGACGGCGAATCACCGCATTTCGACCGTGTTCAGGTTCAAGGACGACTCGCAGGCCGAGATGGTAAAGAATGCGGCGTACAGGCTTGCAGGCAGCGGATACGTTACGCTTCCTTCCATTACGGAGCTGTATTCCAAGAATGCTGACGGCAGCGAAAGCGGGGAGCTTGTTTTTGCAGCCGGTTCCATGCTCTGCCTGAGGGGAAAGCGGCTTTCGTTTGCTGCCGATGACCTGAAGCAGGGGGTGTTTCTTGTGGATGCCGCCGGTAATGAAATCCGCATCGGGACCTATAACCGCATCGGCACCGGCGTGGTGGAAGCCTATGTTCCGTCGGGAATTCCTGCGGGCCGGTATGAAGTGAAAATCGTCACCAAGCCCGGAACGGACCGCTATGCGAAGAACGTTGCCCTCAGTTCGATCGGGGTGAGGGAATAGGCAATAAGGATCGGGGCTGCACCCTCTGGGAACAGGGGGCGCAGCCTTTATCACTGGATTTTTATGGTAACAGTCGGTATAATGGGAAGTGAACATGGAGGACTGCGGTGATGAAAAAGACGGCGTACGCAATCTTGGCGCTGCTGATGCTTATGGGGCTGACGGCATGCGGCTCAAAAAAACAGGATGCAGGGACGGAGGAAGGGTTCCGGCCTGCTTTGGACAGCTCCGTCAAGGGGCACGTCAACTTTGCCGGCAGATATGACAACTTTGAGGCGCTGGAGATTGAGTTTGACCGCTTCAATGAATACTATCCGGACGTGGAGCTCGCATACACGAAGATTGATGACTACAACAACATGGCGGGCCTGGTGCTGAGCGGGACGGATGCCCCTGACGTTTACGTCAGCAATTCCTGGATGTATGGCCGCGAGCAGTACAAGGCTTTCATTGAACATGCCGAGGACCTGTCAGATCCCTCCCTGGGGCTCGACCTTGCTTGCATCCGCGGCAACATCCTCCTGAAGACGGAGGACGGGACGCTCCCGATGGTCCCGGTTTTCTCGAGTACCTACGGCATGCTCGTGAACGACGACCTGTTCAAAAAGGAAGGCCTTGCCGTTCCTTCCAGCTATGAAGAGCTGGTATCCGTGTGCGGGGCTTTCCGTGAGAAGGGCTATAGGAGTCCGGTCATGGGCTTCAGCGCAAATGAGATGACGTCAATCTTCACGCTCGTGAGCTATCCTTTCTTTTGTGCGACCGTGGCGCATGACGGGGAGGCTGTCAAAAAGCTGAATGCCCTGGACCCTTCGGCCGGTGCATATATGCGGCCGACCCTTGAGAAGATGGAACGGTTCCTGAGCGACGGCTGCGTGGATCTTGAGGCCTGCTCCGCCATAAAGAACAATTATGATGCCGTGATCCTTCGCTTCCTTGAAGGCGACGTGCCCATGATGGTCTGCTCCGGGGATGCCGTTTCCGGAACCAGAAAGCGCGAAAGCCTTTCCTCGGCATTCACGGCCAGGCCGTTTGCGTATACGTACGTACCGCTTCCCCTGTCGGATGAGGGCGCATACTTCCTGGACATACCGAACATCCAGTTCTCGGTCAACAAGGAAAGCCCGAACCTGGAGATTGCCAATGAGTTCATGCGCTTCCTCATCACGTCGCGGGAGCTGAACGAAATGGCACGGAACAAGGGGCTTATGTCGCCGACCAGGGACCTGTCCTTTAACAGCATGTATGCCGCATTCGGAAATATCCCGGAGTCCAGGGTCCTGTCGCCAGAAGTGTTCGGCCTGACGGACGACGCGACCATCCAGGTCCGGATGGCCGTTTACGGATTTGCAACGGGTGCGCTGACCATAGACGAGGCGGTTGCTGCGTTCGGAAGCTTTGTCCTGTGATCTGCCCGGTACGGTGATACGGGAAACGCAGAATCCGGCATAAGGCATTGCTCATTTTGTGATTCGTGCTATACTGTCCGTATGATTTGTGACGTGCTTGAGCTTTTCATAACGTTTTTCAAGATAGGTGCCGTTACCTTCGGCGGCGGCATGGCAATGCTTCCCATTCTGGACCGGGAGCTGGTTGACAGGAAAAAATGGACGACGAGCGAGGAACTGCTTGACTACTATGCGATTTCGCAGTCAACGCCGGGAATCATCGCCGTCAACGTTGCAACCTTCATCGGATTCAAGCGGCGCAGGATTGCGGGAGGCATTGTGGCGACGCTGGGAGTCGTGACGCCTTCCGTCATAATAATCAGCATCATCGCGACGTTCATTGCGAACTTTGAACAGTTTGTCTGGGTGCAGAAGGCCCTGCGGGGCATAAACGTAGCCGTTACCGCCCTGCTGGTCTATTCCGTCATCAGGCTGGCGAAAAAGACCGTCAGGACGCCCTGGCAGCTGCTTTTCTTTGCCCTGTCATTCGTGCTGGTGTACTTCTTCAAGGTCCATTCCGTCCTCATCATCGTGGGGGCAGCCCTGTCGGGAATACTCATTGCATGGGCAGGCGGAACTTTACGTGCGGGCACGCTGTGTAAGGAAGCGGCTGCCGGGGAGCCTCCGGTGCCGGACTGTCATGCGGCCGGCGGTGCTCCTGTCGCGGACAGTAATTATGCTGCCGCCGGGGAGCCCACGGCCGGGAGGCATGCGGAGGAGGAGAAGCAATGAGCCTGCTGCATCTGTTCTGTATCTTTTTCTACATCGGCCTTTTTGCAATCGGGGGCGGGCTGGTTGCCGCAAGCTTCATGCAGCAGACCCTGGTCGAACAGTACCATCTGATCAGTGCGGAAAAGTTTTACAGCATGCTCGCAATCAGCGAAAGCACGCCCGGACCCATCGGGATAAACCTGGCGACCTACATCGGCACGGAACTGTACGGGCCGGTCGGGGCGGTCGTCGTGACGCTCGGGGAGATCCTGCCGTCGCTCATCGTCATCATGATTATTGCCCGCTTCTTTTCCCGCTTTCAGGACAGGCCATTGGTAAAGGCTGCGTTTTCTGCCCTGCGCCCGGCGACGAGCGGGATGGTGCTCATTGCGATGGTACAGGTGTTTACGATTTCGCTGCTGAACACGCAGGCGTTTTCTGCGGAAGGCGGTATGAGCGGCGGGGGCATCCAGGCCCTGTTCTGCTGGCCTGCGGTTGCCCTCTTTGAAGTCTGCCTCATCATCCTCTTTCGGACGAAGCTGCACCCCGTCGTCATCATTGCGCTCGGCGCCGTGTTCGGGGTGCTGTTCCTGTAACGTCCCGGCCTTTCGCCGCGCCGGTCAGCCCTTGATCGCATCGGCCGGTCAGCCGCTTACGGCGTGCGTCAGCCCTTGACGGCGCCGGCCGTGATGCCCGTGTAAATCTGCTTCTGGCAGAGGAGGAAGACGATCAGGGCAGGAATGAGCGAGATGATGACGCCTGCACAGATCAGGTTGTAGCGGCTTCCCATCGGGCCCGTAAAGGTGTAGAGCGAGATGGCTACCGTCCGCAGTTTTTCCGACTGGAGGTAGAGGTTTGCCGAGTAGTACTCGTTGTAGCAGCCGACCCCCTTCAGGATCATGCTCGTTACGATGGCGGGCTTGAGGAGGGGCAGGACGAGGCGCCAGAAAATCGTAAAGTAGTTTGCCCCGTCCATGATGCCGCTTTCGTCGAGCGATGTCGGAATGTTTTCCATGAACTGGATGAAGATGTAGATCGTAATGACGTCGGTACCGCACATCATGATGATGTAGCCGTAGAGGTGGTTGATGAAACCGAGCGTGCCCATGATCTTGTAGACCGAAACCTGCATGGCGACACCGGGCAGCAGGGTCGCAAAGAGGAAGAGGTTTCTGATGAGGGTATTTCCCCGGAACTTGAAGCGGTTCAGGACGTATGCGAGCTGTGCGCTGATGATGATGGAAAGCGCAAGGACGAACACGAGGACGATCGCGGAGTTCCTGAAGGCCCGCCCCATGTGGGCAGAGGAAAATGCCTTTGCAAAGTTCTGGATGTAGATGACCGTCGGCAGCATCATGACCGACGTTGACTGGTATTCCGCATCGGTCTTGAATGCCGTGATCAGGCAGGAAACGAGGGGAATCAGCGTCCAGAATGCGAAGAATACGAGGATACAATACTTAAGCGCATTTGTTATGACGATCCCGGCAGGGTATCGTGTCTTGTGGACTGCGGTAAATGCGTGCTGGCTCATAATACGTCACCTCCTGCTGCACTTTCGGTTCCGGCATTGCGGAAGATATACTTGAAGAAGAGTTTCTGCAGTATCGTGACCACAAAGATGATGCACAGGAGGAATACTGCCATTGCCGAAGCGAGGCCGACCTTCTGGCTTGTGTGGGCAATCCGGTCCATGATGATGAAGTAGGTTCCCGTTCCGTTGCCGCCCTTCGTAATGACGAACGGCGGTTCAAAGGCGCTCAGGGAGCCGGTAATGGAAAGAATGACGTTCAGCGTGATGATCGTCTTGATGCTCGGCAGGATGATGTGGCGGAACTGCTGGAAGCGGTTCGCCCCGTCTATCTCGGCTGCCTCGTAGAGGGTCGGATCGACCGACATGATTGCACCGATGAAAAGGACCATGTTCTGTCCCAGGTAACGCCAGAGTGAGGTTCCGACCAGCATGACGTTGTTCAGTCCCTTCGTCCTGAGCCAGTAGGGAAGCTTTTCGATCGGAAAGCCGAACCAGCTGAGTACGGTGTCCAGAACATACCCGTGGGTAAAGAAAAACTTGAAGATGAAACCGACGGCAATGCCGTTGATCATGAAGGGAAAGAAAAGGATGCCCTTAAAGAGGCTGCCGCCCTTTGTCCTGAAGCTGAGCAGCGTTGCGAGAAGCAGGGCAAAGACGAGCTGCACGATGGAGCCTCCCATATAGTACAGGCTGATGGAAAGTGCCCCGAAGATGTCATCCCGTGTAAAAACATCCCTGTAGTTGCGGAGACCTACGAAGGTTCTTTGCCCTATGTATTTCATGTCATAAAAACTGAAGCCGACCATCTCGCCGAATGGGAGGTAGGTAAAGGTAAAGAGGAGCAGGAGGGGAACGAGAATGAAGGCCCCGATGATGAGCCGCTGCTGTCCCTTCTGGCTCTTAAGATATTCAATAATCCCTTTGCGTTTCATATAGTGACTCCTGTCAGGCTGTGACCGGCTTTGAACCGGCCTCCGCACAACCGGGAGCCGGCAGAAAGCCTTCGTGACACCTGAGGCAATGTACCTGCTGCGGAGACTCAGGTACGCTGCCCCAGGTGCGGGGAAGGCGGTTTTGTTTTTTAGTTGACCCCGTTGCGGGACTGGGCTTCTGACCAGGCCTTGTTCCAGTCGGCCATGATGTCGTCAAAGTCCTTGTCCTTGTAGAAGGCGTGCTCGATGATTGCCTGAATCTTGTCGTTGCCGCCGTTGTTGATGTTCAGCTCGGAATCAGCGTCAAGCTTGCCCTTCAGGTCCTCTTCGCCGGCCTTGGCGGGGTTGTCGGCAACGAAGTCGATTCCGTCGAAGGCTGCATAGACTGCGGGGTACTTGCTGTCTGACGTGGCAATCGGGATGCCGCCCTCGTTGTAGGCGAAACCGGACTTCTCGGTCATCCACTTGATGAAGATCATTGCCGCCATCTTGTTCGTGTCGGAGGCCTTGACGTTGATGCCGAAGTTGTAGTCGGGGCCTGCGGAAGCATACTGCTTTCCCTTGACCGTGATGGGGAATGACATGTAGCCGATGTCGTCCGGGTTGGGACCTGCGCCCTGCATCTGCGTGAAGGCCCAGGAGCCGAGGACCATCGTGCCGATTTCGCCGCGGTTAATCATGCCCTTGCAGCCTTCCCAGTCAGTGGTCGTGTAGTCGGATTCGATGAGTCCGAGCTTCGTTGCATCGTAGAGCACCTTGTAGACGCTGTAGGGGCCGGTGCCGTCACCGGGGTTCGCGAAGGGGTTTTTCGCGTGGAGCAGGGTGTTGTTCATGTAGTCTGCGCTTCCCGTTGCGGAACCGCCGATGTAGGCGTCCCATGCACCCATCGTCCAGCCTGCCGCATAGTTCGTGTAGAGCGGAATGGCCTTCGTGCCGGCCTTTATTTTCTTGAGGCAGTCGATGAACTCGTCGGGAGTCTTGGGGAGCGTCGTGATGCCAGCTTCCTTGAAAACCTTCTTGTTGTAGAGGACGCCCTGGGCATTTCCCGTTGACGGAATGCCGTAGACCTTGTTGCCGTAGGCCCACTGATCGGCGAAGCGGACGAGGGAAGACACCTCGGAAAGGGATCCGAAGGGCAGGAAGTAGTTTTCCAGTTCCTTCTTGTCGATTGCCGGAATCATCATGATGTCGCCCCAGTCACCGCCCTGCAGGCGGAGGAGGGCGGTGGATGCGTAGTCGGTAATGCCTTCGACTTCGATGCGGATGCCCGGGTAGCTCTTGTTGAACTCTGCAATGTACTGTGCCCAGCCCGTGCCGCTGTAGCTGGCGTCCAGCATGTCGGTACGGTGGGACATGAGGGAAAGGGTTGTCTTGATATCCGTGCCGGTTGAACCGAGTACGATGTCCTTGTAGTTCAGGACGACTTCTGCCGGGGCTGGCGCTGCGTTTCCGGAACTGCCGGAGCCTGCGGGGGTCTCCTTCCTTGAACATGCTGAGGCTGCAAGCAGACAGGCAAGTGCTGAAAGTGCGCATCCGAACATTGCTGATTTTTTCATGATTCCTCCAGAAATTTAAGGGAAAAAGAGTTAACCTCTTTGTTTAACCTAACTTTATTATAGCAATCTTTTATGATAAGTCAACTAAATAAATTAGTTTGATAAACTTTTTTAGCTAAATAATCTTGAAGGGCGCCAGACGGCCCCCTTTTTAACGCTGCCGGGCAGGGGATTTATGCCGATAAAGAAACTGTGAAGAAGTCTTTTCCTTTTATTACAGCCATATTTCTGCTCAGTAGCGCCCCTTTCGTGTGTGCCCAGGAGCTTTCTGCCGCTTCCGGTGCAGTTCCGCAGGATCCGGCCGGTGCGTCTGCCACAGCTTCGCCTGGTGCGGCAGCAAGTCCTGATGCGGCAGACCCGGCAGTTTCAGCAGATCCTGCCGCTTCTGGGGCGGATGTGCCGGAAGCCCCCGTGCCCGCCTTGCTTTCCGGCATCTGGGCGAATGACAGCCGCTATGTCGTGTTTGACTCCGGTTACCGGAGTGAAGCAGGCGGGAAAAGCATTCCCGATGTCGTGCTGCGGACTTTTTACCAGTGGTATGATGACCGGGCGGGGGAAAGTTCCTCTGCTGCAGAGAAGGTCAAGCGGGACCGGAATGCGGCGGAAACCCGGCAGGTAGAAGAGCTTGAACTGCGTTTTACACCGCTCACGGACGAACTGTTTACGTCCGAGTACGGACAGGCAGTCGTGCAGGATGACGGGGACATGCTGTATGCGGAAGGAACGAACAGCGGGGCCTGGGACATTGAGGTGAAGTATGCCGGCCACAAACTGGGCGGCGAGGACACGTACCACGTTCCCGTTGCGGTCATCGGCAATAAGCTCTACCTGAACTTTGCCCTCAAGGCCGAAGACAGCGATTCCGTACCGGCGAGCGAACTGCTGGACGGCGTGACGATCCAGGCGGAAAACCTGCTTGACGGCTACTGGCGGGATGCGGGAAGTGCGAACGGCGTCCTCGTCTGCCCGCCGGTAACGAATACAGAACTGCTTTCCTATTATGTTGCGAACAATGCGGTCTACCATATACGCTACTGGGAGACTGACATGGAATACAACCCTGATGCGGAAGCCCTCTTTACGGACGGAGACGTGACCTACAGCGTTCCCCGGCATCTGCGTTCGGCAGACAAGACCTTTACCTGTACGCTCGGACGGCGTACCCGCATACGGAACATAGAGAAGAGTGCAACGATCGGAGGCGACTACGAGCTGAACAGCGTTCTGGTCGAGAAGCACGTCAAGGACGGGCAGGGTCGCGAAAGCAGCTACACGGTGCGGACTTCGACAATCATTGCCTTTGGAAAACCCTATCTCACGTTGACTGACGGGAGTCAGGACTTGCAGACGATCATCGCCTCAAACAATGCCCGCCGGCACCCTGCTCAGGCGTCTCCCTTTCCGCCCCACGGCGTCCTTGATTTTGACTGGAGCATCGTGGAAAACCCGCCTGCTTCCTACGACCGCCGCGTGCTTGACCTGGGGAAGTAAGGCTGCCGCTACTGCATCCTGACGAACTGGATGTAGTCCAGGCTCATCCCCGCAGCGGCGGATGATATGGTGATGAGGTAGGGCCGTTCTTCCGGGACGTCAAGGTAGACGGGGACCCGTGTCGTCAGTTCCCAGATGCCGAGCGGCGGATCGCTGGGGTAAATGTCGTAGCTGTCCTCGTCTATCCTGAGGCTGACGGCCGCATGCGCAGGATCAACTGCCTTTTCGGCCAGGAGGCACTCGTAGCGGCCTGCGGGCAGCGTAATGCTGAACTCAGCCCGGGAGCTGGCATCAGAAAGTACTGCCGCATAGCCTGAACTTGCGTCCCGGTCTTCAAAGAGGCTGAAGTTCGTGAGGAGCATGTCTTCCAGTTCGACCTTTACGCCCCGGCCGGAAAAGCGGATGACGGGCATTGTCGTGACGAGGATGGGAACGCCGTTGCTGTCCCGGTTGCCTTTTTTCTTTTTCTTTCCGGCAGGTTCCGGCAGGTCAAAGTCCTGTTCTTCCGTTTCAATCTTTTCCATCCGTGCCTGCGCTTCATCGAGGGCAGACAGGCGGTCTTCCTCTTCCCGGTGCTTTGTACTGGCACAGCCCGTCATGGTGCTGAGGATAAGCAGGGTGAGCAGAGCAACGAAAAGAAGCAGGGAGGAAAAGCGGGCGGCGTTTCCTCCCTGCCGGACCTTCTGGCGGCGGAGACCGGAGCGGGAATTGCTGCAGCGGGGCTGATTCTGTTTCATTTCATAAACTCCTTTGCTTTTTCAAGTGTCATCTGTATGAGTCTTCCCGAAATGCGGGCGAACAGGTTTCCTTCTTTTGAATCCCTGTCTGCGACGAGGGGGATCGAACGGAGTTCTTTACCGTCGAGTCGGTAGTAGATTGTACCGTACTGTTCGCCGCAGCTGACGCCGCCCAGTATCGTGTCGGGGATGTCGACGGTGACGGAGACCGAACTTGCGGCGGCTGTCGGAGAGTCTTCATCCAGGACGGGGACGGTAAAGGTTTCGTCGAGTGCGGGAACAAGGCGGACAGCCCGTTCGCTGCTGCCGAGGAGGGCGACTGTCCAGGCGTGTTCGCTGGAGGGCGAAGGAAGCGTTCCGGTCTTGCCGCCCCGGTAGTCGGCGAATGTTGAGAATGCGTAATTGAAGAGAGTAAGGTTATCGGCAACCCGGTATTTGTTTCCTTCTGCCGTTCCCTTTCCGGGGCCGCGGAGGGTGACGGACAGGAAGCGGGTGCCGTTCTGCTGGGCGGTCACGCTGATGTTGTAGCCGCTTTCGTCGATGAAGCCGGTCTTGAGTCCGTCGCAGCCCTTGAGCTGCCCGAGCAGTTTGTTCGTGTTCGGCTGGGTATAGGTAATCCTGGCACCCGCGGCCTTTTCCGCATCGCTCATGTTCCGCCTGAGCGGGTAGCTCAGCGATTCCCGCGAGTGGAATTCCCGCAGTGCAAAGGGAAAGCGCCTGATGTAGGCCGAAGCGAATGCGGCAAATTCCCGGGCGGTCGTTACGTTTTCCGCACTGTAGCCCGAGGATTCGACGAAGTGCGTGCGGGTCAGCCCCAGCTCCTCTACGGCGGCGTTCATCCTGCGGACAAACTCGTCCATGCTGCCTGCGATGTGGTAGGCGCAGGCTATCGAAGCGTCATTGCCGCTTGCAATCGCCAGCCCCAGCAGCAGCTCCCGCAGCGTAACCCGCTCGCCTTCGGCAAGGCCCATCCGCGATGCGTCGGAAGGAAGGTTTACTGCCCATGCCTGCGGGGGGAGGGGCACTTCATCGTCGAGGGCTGCCTCACCGTTCTGGACTGCCTGAAAGATCACGTACATTTCGACAATCTTGGTCAGGCTTGCCGGAGGAACCGGCCTGTCGGCATTTTTCTCGTACAGGATGCTGCCGGTTGCCGTGTCGATCAGGATTGCGCATTCGGCACTGATGTCCAGTTCCGGCAGTTCATAGGCATAGGGAAGGGGAGCGAGTGACGTTGAAAGCCGTTCCGGGTACTTCGCATTGAGCGTTTCTTCCAGATAGCGCTGCTGTGTCGCGCTGAGCGAAGGCAGTTCCTGCACGTTCAGGGCCAGTTTTGCCTCGTTACAGAGGTACACGCCCCAGAATGCGGCGAGGAGAACGATGATTGCCGTCAGGGAAGCGCGGAGCCCCCGATGCTTCTTTCTGCTCATATCCGGGCGCTCCTGCTGCGGAGGAGGCTGTCGGCAAGGGTCAGTGCCGTCATTGCCTCAATGACGGGGACGATCCGGGGGCAGAGGCAGACGTCGTGCCGTCCTTCAATGAGGATATCGCATTCGTTTCCCGCCGTGTCGATGGTCTTTTGAGTCCGGTAGATGCTCGGAACGGGCTTGACCGCCGCCCGGAAAACGAGCTCGTCCCCGTTTGAAATGCCGCCGAGGATGCCGCCCGCATTGTTCGTTACGAAGCGGGGGCCTTTTGCACCGGGGAGGCTCCTGATGGGATCGTTGTTGTCCTGCCCCGTTGCGTCGGCGGCGGCAAAACCCGCACCGAATTCAATGCCCTTGACGGCCCCGATGCTGATGACTGCATGGGCGAGGAGGGCGTCCAGCTTGTCAAAGACCGGCTCTCCCAGTCCTGCCCGTACGCCCGTTACCCGGCATTCAACGATGCCGCCCGCCGAATTCCCTTCTTTCCGGAGGCGTTCGACTGCTTCCTGCATCTGTGCCGCCGCCGCCAGTGAGCAGGCGCGGAGGGGATTCTTTTCTATGGCGCTCAGGTCAACTTCCCCGCATGCAATGCCTGCTGCCTTTTGGGTATATGCCGTTATGCGGATGCCGGACTGCGCCAGCAGGAGCTTTGCAACGGCTCCTGCCGCCACCCGGGCTGCCGTTTCCCGCCCGCTCGACCTGCCGCCGCCCCGGTAGTCCCGGATGCCGTATTTTGCAAGATAGCTGTAGTCTGCATGGCCGGGGCGGAATTTGTCCTGTATGTTCGAGTAGTCGCCCGAGCGCTGGCTCGTGTTGCGTATCAGTATGGCGATGGGAGTGCCCGTTGACATTCCTTCAAAGACCCCGCTCAGGATTTCTGCCGTGTCGCTCTCTTTCCGCGTCGTGACGGCAGCTCCGCCCTGACCGGGGCGGCGGCGGTCCAGTTCGGCCTGCAGAAAGGCCCCGTCAACTGCCAGTCCCGCAGGACAGCCGTCTATGACGCAGCCGAGTGCAGCACCGTGGCTTTCTCCGAATGTCGTTACCTTAAACGCTTCTCCAAATGTGTTTCCTGCCATAGTGCCGTATTCTAGCAGAATTCCGTGTTTAGCTCAACGGCAGGGGGGGGCCCGTATGCGCAGGCGGGATGATCAGTTTTTGGGCGGGTACTTGAGCATGATCCGGTCAATGCCGTTTTTCTTAAAGAGATTTGCGTATTCGCGGGCGCTCATCCCCATGCTGTCCTTGATGTCGGCGTTTGCCCCGTTCCTGAGCAGGAGTTCCACGATCCTTGCATCACCGTTACCGACGGCAAGGACAAGGATGGGCTGCCCGTCGGAGCTGATGATGCTCAGGTCGGCGCCCGCTTCTATGAGGTATTCCGTAATCTCGTAGTTCTTGCGCCAGACGGCGTCCATGACGGGGGTGTAGCCCCGGTCCTTGGAAACGGCGTTTATGTCCGCCCCGTTGTCGAGCAGCCACTTTACCTTTTCAAAGCATTCGTTCCGGGCCGCAATGCAGAGCATGGGGACGCCTTCACCGTTGAAAGCCGTCGTAATCATGCCCGCGTTGAGGAAGAGCTCGCATATTTCCGTCTTGTCCTTCGCGATGTACTGGGCAAACATGTCGCTCGTAAAGGGAATGCCCAGGGTCAGCAGGCGTTGGAGGGAGGCGAACTGCCGCTCTTCAACTTCATAGAGGGCGTAGTTGTTCGTAATGTATTTAATCAGGTTCTGGATGTTGTCAAAGCTGCGGAAGAAGGTCTGGCCTTCCGTCTGGATTTTTTCATAGTGCTTTTCGTACTGGCCGCCCGTGTAGATGAAGGTCATCGTGTTCTTGCCGAGCAGGTAGCCCAGAATGAGGGCATAGTCGCTGCCGGCAGCCACTTTCTGCGAGTCTACGATGATGCAGTGGGTAACGGCATGGGCTTTCTGGATGTCGCGGTTCAGGGATTCAATCTTGGAATCCTGGGACAGGAACATCTCAACGTACTCGGCGTTCTGGGAGTCCAGAAAATTTTCCACGAGAGACAGATTCTTGTCCAGCATGTCCGGGGCGACTATCATCCACTTCATATAGGTAATTATATCGCATGAGAAGCAGATAAACAAGAAGAAATTGTTCCTTTTTTCCTTTCCCTAGCGCTTTTCTACAAGCCCCTTTTCTTCCAGCCTGGCAAGGATGTTGGCGACAATCTGTTCGGGCACGTTGCAGCTCGTGTCTATGATGATGTCCGCAACGCTCCGGTAGTCGTTGTTGTCTATGTTGTAGAGTTTCTTGTAGCGGCTGGTGTCCTGTGCATCGCGCATGGCCGTGAATTCCTTGATCTGCTGCAGGTCGCCGCCTTCCCGCTTGAGGATCCTCGAGGCCCGCAGTTCGTCGCTGGCGAGCAGGTAGACTTTCGCGTCCGCCTCCTTGAGCATCCAGATTGCAAGGCGGCTGCCCAGGACGCAGCTTTCCTTCCGTGCCAGTTCTACCTGATGGTTGTCAACGTAGATGTCGTAGGAATCGTCCGCCTTCGCCTTTTCCAGTACTTCGGGCAGGGTCAGTCCCTTTTCCTGCGCAAGCTGGCGGAATGTATAGTTGATGAGGCTGATGCCGAGCGTCTTTGCCAGCAGGGTGCTGACCGTCGTATTGCCGCAGCCTGACTTGCCGCTGATTGCAACCCGCAGCTGTCTGCCTGCGGGAATCCTGTAGCCTTGTATCATTTCTTCTGCCATACTGCAGCCTCCTGCTCGCTTCGTTTTCCCCTATTGTACTCCCCTTTGACCATAAAAGCAAATGCTTCTTTCGGGGCGGTCGGCTGCCTGCGCTCTGGCTGTTTCTGCCGCCACTGCTTTTTTTCTTTCTTTTTTACCCATGATGCCCTATACTGGTGCTATGACCTATGACGTGATTATTGTCGGCGCAGGGCCGGGCGGCATTTTTTCGGCATATCAGCTGGTGAAGAACAGGCCCTCCCTGAAGATTGCGGTGTTTGAAGCCGGCGGTCCGCTGGAAAAGCGCCGCTGCCCCATCAACGGAACGACGGTCAAAAGCTGCATTAACTGCAAGACCTGTTCGATTATGAGCGGATTCGGCGGGGCGGGTGCCTTTTCCGACGGCAAGTACAACATTACGAACGACTTCGGCGGAACCCTCTACGCCCATGTCGGCAAGAAGGAATCGCTTGCCCTGATGCGCTACGTGGACGAGATAAACCTGTCCCACGGCGGCGAGGGGACAAAGCTCTATTCGACCGGCGGCACCAAGTACAAGAAAATCTGCATGCAGAACAAGCTGAACCTGCTTGACGCGAGCGTCCGCCATCTGGGGACCGACATAAACTATGTGGTCCTGCAGAACCTGTACGAGGAGCTCAAGGACAAGGTTACCTTCTTCTTTTATACGCCGATTACCCGGATCGAACGCCTTGAGTCCGGTTACTGCGTCAAGTGGAATGCGGCCGGCGGGGAGCAGGAAGCGTCCTGCGGGAACTGCATCGTGTCGGTCGGGCGCAGCGGCAGCCACTGGCTCGGGGGCGTGTGCGGCCAGCTCGGCATTCCCACGAAGTCCAACCGGGTGGACCTCGGCGTGCGCGTGGAACTGCCCGCCGTCATCTTTGAAGACATCACGAGCGAGCTCTACGAAGGAAAGATGGTCTACCGGACGGAAAAGTTTGAAGACCAGGTCCGCACCTTCTGCATGAACCCGCACGGCATTGTCGTAAACGAAAATACGAACGGCATCATCACGGTGAACGGCCATTCCTTTGAGGACCCGTCCAAAAAGACCGAGAACACGAACTTTGCCCTGCTGGTCTCGCAGGCCTTTTCCGAACCTTTCAAGGACAGCAACAGCTACGGCGAAAGCATTGCCCGCCTGTCCAACATGCTCGGCGGCGGTGTCATCGTGCAGCGCTTCGGCGACTTGGCGCGGGGCCGGCGCAGTACCCATGAGCGGCTCGAGGAAGGCACGGTCCGGGGAACCCTTGCGGCGGCTCCCGGTGACCTGAGCCTGGTCCTGCCCAAGCGGATTCTGGACGGCATCATCGAGATGATACAGGCGCTGGACCGGATTGCACCGGGAACGGCGAACGATGATACCCTGCTCTACGGGGTCGAAGTCAAGTTCTATAATATGGAAGTAGAAATTGACGAACACCTCGAAACCAAGTACAAGGGCCTGTATATCATCGGCGACGGCTCAGGCGTGACGCACTCCCTGTCTCATGCGTCCGCAAGCGGCATCTACGTTGCCGACCGGATCTGCAGTTCGCTTTAGTCCGGGGGCCCCTGCACTGGCAGGGGACACTGTGCGTGCGGCTTTTCCTTTACACGGCGGGGAAAAGTTGTTATGATAGAGTCAGTACATCGCAAGGTGAGAGCACGGTGAGCAGACAGCTTCAAATGCGGACCCGGCGCAGACTCCGGCCCTATTCTATTCTATTCTATTCTATTCTATATCTATTCAGTCTCTTTGTCTCCTGTGACGGCATCGGCGCTTCGGTAAACAGCGACGGCGGTCTGTATGGCGGCACAAGCGGGGACTCCGGTTCCGGAGGTATTGCCGGATCGGGCAGGATGGAGGCCGGCGGAAATACCTTTACTGTGGAAGACCTCATCTCCCTGTCCAATGCGGGCAATACGGAGGCAATTATTGAACTCTTGTCCGGCTCCGGCGAGAATGAGGCTGTCGGTACGTTCATGGTAATCCTGTCTGGCAGCGACATCGGACTGCCTGCGGGCGGCAGCGTAACGCTGTCGATTACGGGCGACGGCTACAACTACGACGGGCTGGCGCAGGATGCCGGTGACGGCATCGTCTCGTTTGCAGTGCCCCGCATCGCCGTGGGCACGACGGTGACCGTGACCCTCGAAGTAAAGGCTGCTGACGGCAGCATTGCCGCAACGGGCACTGCAACCCAGCGGGTAACCGAGGGCGGCTGCGACTTCAGCATTGCGCTGGTTGACACTGCCCCGGCGCCTGTACCGGAGGGCTTTGTCCTGGTGGGCGACCTCTACGTGTGCATTCACGAGGTGACGCAGGGCGAATACGAGGCATACTGCGGCTACGGTGGCTCATCAATCCCCTCCCCCACATACGGCATGGGGCCCGACTACCCCGCCTATTACGTGTCCTGGTACGATGCGCTCGTCTACTGCAACAAGCGGAGCATGGCGGAGAACCTCACCCCCTGCTACACGATAAACGGGAGCACGGACCCCGCCGTCTGGGGAAGCGTTCCTTCAAGCAACAATGCCACCTGGAACAATGCAATCTGCAGCCCGACCGCGGACGGCTACCGGCTGCCGACGGAGACGGAGTGGGAGCAGGCAGCGAATGACGGGCACACCTACTCCGGCAGCGAAACGGTCGGCGACGTGGCCTGGTACGCGGACAATTCTGGAACTGGCGGTGGCAGTTATCTCAGTGGAGGAAGGCCGCATGAGGTGAAGACCAAGGCCCCCAACAGCTTAGGTCTGTACGACATGTCGGGCAACGTGTGGGAGTGGTGCTGGGACATCTATTCCTCCCCCAACCGCGTGATACGTGGCGGCGGCTGGGATCGCAGTGCTTCCGACTGCGCTGTTTCCTCCCGGGGCGAAGGCGACCCGCGCAACCGGAACTCCTACGACGGCTTCCGCGTTGTTCGCAAGGCCGACTGACCGGGCGGGGGCGGGCTCACTCTACAGGGGAAAAGGGCAGATCCGCCGCCCCGCCTGCGTTGGCCCTTTGCGCCCGCCGTTTCCAGCTGATGAACAGCAGGAGGACGATGACGAACGAAATCGTCTGCGCAGCGCTAACCCTGATGAACTGCAGTTCATCGGCGGCGTCTGTGCCCGTCACGTGCAGGATATTGATGATCGTGTTGTTTACGAAGTGGTCGGCCATGCCCGCATAGAGCGAGCCGGTCAGTTTTGCAAGCATCGCATACTTGAACCCGACTAAGGCAGACGTGAGGACCAGCACTGCAAGGTTTACCGCAAACTGCATGCCGCTGCTCGTGCCGTCCGTAAAGCTCCGCAGGGGGCCTGCACAGTGCCAGATCCCGAACAGCGCAGAGGCAACGGCGGCTGCAGGCAGGAACGGGTAGCGCAGTTCAAGCTGCTTCTGGAAGAGGCCTCGGAAAACGCCTTCTTCCATCAGAACGTTGATGATGTTTCCGAGGAAGCAGATCAGGAAAAAAATCCATTCCGTGCGGTTGCCCAGATTTCCGTCAACCGAATAGCTGGTGACATACAGGGAAAGGCCCGCACCTGTACTCCGGCTTTTCAGAATGGCGATTTCAATGCCGTAGGCGACAGCGTAGCAGGCAAGTCCCAGGCAGAATCCTGCCGGAATGGTGATTCCGGCACGGCGTTTTGAAAAACCGAGGGATTCCGCCGTATAGCCGAAATGCCGTGCCGAAAGGATCAGGACGGCAATGCCCGCAAGCTTATGAAGAAATGCCTCGCCAAAAAAGCTTTCATCCGTGCGGATGCAGAAATACTCAATGCATCTGCATGCAAAGCAGATGAGATATATCAGTATGACAGACAGCCAGACTTTTTTCCTGCTGATGTTTTCGTTCATAGTTTTCTGCCGTTTCCCTTCCGGTTGAGTATACCGCAGGGGAGCCGGGCTTTTCAATAGAGGCTTCCGGGTCCATTCGCCCCTGTTCCGCCAATTATTCCTCCTGGAGGAACAAATCTGCGAATTTGTTCTTGATACAGGAATATTTTGCTAATGTGGTGGCAGTATGCCGTGACTGGACTGTCGCGTCCCACCCGACAGTCCAGTCGTGTCATACGCGACAGTCCATGTGTGCCACACCCGACAGTCCATGTGTGGCATACACGACAGTCCATGTGTGGCATACACGACAGTCCATGTGTGCCACACCCGACAGAGCAGTCGTGCCACACCCGACAGAGCAGTCGTGCCACACCCGACAGGCTATTCGAGGCATACGCAACTGCCCGTATTCCCTGCCGGGCTTTTTTGGTATCCAGACATGACAAATTTTTAGTAAATTTGTAAACTGTGCTTTACAAAATTTGCTTTTTTTTTGCAAAATTTCCCGAAATTTCCCCCTTACGCACTAAAATTCTGTGCGTTGTACTCTATTTTTGTTTTGTGCATTGTGCTATAATGCGGTACTTTGGACAGAAAATTTTTTTCGCATTTTCATGCGAAAGTACTTGACATACAAAGAATTCCCCATATAATCGCTTGCGGTCTTGCGGTCTTGCGGTCTTGCGGTCTTGCGGTCTTGCGGTCTTGCGG
>CAMJZA010000065.1 GCA_946410085.1 uncultured Treponema sp.
ATTTTTCTTCCATAGCGTATACTCCTTATATGCTTTGCATGAATCCACGGGGCTTGCTCAAGCCCCCTGCACTTACTATTTGTAGAAAATCAGGTGACTATGCCCCGCTCATGATTGCCGGAGCCTTGATGTACAGATTCACCAGGTACAGAATCAGGCATACCGTACCGGTTGTGGCTCCTGCAAGAATGACCAGGATAGCGGGAGACGGGACGGTCCATCCCACCAAAAAGCCTCCGGCAAGCAGCCCGATGGGACAAATCAGCCAGAGCAATCCTCCCCTGCGTTTGGTGTACACAAAACAAATGCAGGAAGCCCCAAATGCCAGAACTGCAAGTGCAATTGCAATTCTTCGTGAAAAAAAAGGAACAGTGCTTTTCTTTCCTTTCATTTTGATAAGGAAAGTACTTCCGTCTGGAGTATCGAGGATGCATATATCCGTCTCTGTCAAGAAGGTTTTCATAATCCCTTTAAATGTAACAGCAATGTCAGATTTCCCGTTCTTCAATTCACACGGAAGCGGCAGAACAACTCTTGCCCGGTCTGGTAATTCGACAGGAAACATCAGACAAATGCCTTTGCTTTTATCCGGCATTATTACAATGGAGGAAAGGACTTTTCCCGTTCCATTGATAAAAGTCCTCCTGCATATTTCAGGTTCAGAAACAATAGACATTTTTCTTTCCCCCCGGCAGGCTGTCAAGGCGAAGACTGCTATAAAAATATATGCTGTGAATTTTACCCCTTTGTTCATTCAGAATGCTCCTTGCTTTCAGTTTTTCCCATGCAGGCTTGATTTTCCTAGCACGTCTAAAGATTGGCTTTCCAGCCATCCGGCCTTGCTCTGCCAGATTTTCTTCTTCATCTCAAGGTTGGGCTTTGCGAACTTGATTTTGAAAAGGAAGCTGCGCTCGAATGCCGTGTCCAATGCTCCGGGCTGAACCAGGCTTGTTGTCCAACGAGGCCTGATGCGTGTCAGACAGCGTTTCCGAGCGCATGTTTAGAGAATCAGGTTACGATTTTGAACTGTTTTCTCCTGTGGTTTTCGACAAGATCATCAAACCATCGTAACCTGACGGGGTCGATAGCACGCCTGAACCTATCAACCATACCTACATCATTAAAATACTCTCGGGGAACAACAAGAAAACCAAGCTCGTCTCTATATGCGTTGGTTCCTTCAAGATGGTACTTTTTATTCATATCCTTGCCACGGATAAAATATACTACAATATCATCTTTCAATCCTCCAACCTTTATAGAATCTTCTGGGTCGTCATCCAGATCGTCTTGGAGATATTTGTTAATCATAAGGTTTATATCATTTTCCAAAACTCCAATCAAAGTAAATGCAGAATCATTTTCCAGGGTGTCAAAAATGTCATCATCAGTGTAAGCCACATCGATCTTGGTATACTTTACCACTGTTTTTTCTCCTATGCATGGTCGTTCATAATTAAGGACAGCGGAGGAGCCGCTGTCCTTAACCTATCCGTTTTTTAAATTGTTTTACTTGCCGAAGACGGGACGCTTTGAGCCCAGCTTCAAACGGGGCTTATCAAACTTGCTAAAGCAACCGTCTACATAGATTTTCCCACCTCCCTTCTTTATCACTTTCTTCAGCTTCCTTAATGAAATTTCTTTTTCATCATTCTGCATAGCGTTCCTCCTGCATTCGGATCTGATTTGAAAACATCATCACGAAAGTCCCGTGATGGTCTTCAAAAGGATTCCAAAACCTTCACCGCCGACACCAGAGCCTCTCATAGGGTCGTGCTTTGGAGTTCTCACGTATGGCGGCAAACCTGCCTTTTTCTGAAGCTTGTTGATTTCAACAATAGGCTTCGTTCCCTTTTCCCAGGAAATCTCATGCCCTGCATTTACGATATCCTGACAAAACATATCGCACATCTCGTTAAACATCTTTCCCATTTTCACACCTTTCATCGTTAGTATTTTGCCCTTAAGGCCAGCGGACAATCCCCAGTCCTTAACCTACCTTCAGCTCCGGGATCCAAGCCCCGGGCCGGAAAAGCCGGATTATTCCTCCTACTTCATAGCAGCACCTCCTAAAAATCTCCTTTCATTTAAAATAGAAAAGGCCTTGAAAGCGCGTGCCCGCCCCCAAAGCCTTTATATTAATAGAATTGGTACCTAAACACGCTGTTCATTATTGGCACGTTTATAAATAATACTCATATTCATATACACTATTACACTAACAATAACACATACACACTATTCCTTTACTACCATAATACTGCGGCAAGCCGCGCTTATCATATACGAGTCAGGCCGCACGGTATCTCCCGCGGCTTCCTCACTATATCTAAAACTATATGGTACCAATTCCATCCCTAACAATGTCAAAAAACAGCCTGCGCTTCAGCACAATCAATTTGTAATATAGCGCACATACAAAACTTTGTGGTCAAAATGAATTTGACTTCGTTGCCGATTCAGACAACACCTTATGAATGTTATTCTGAACCTCAGACCATTTGTAAATCTCATTCTGTATGCACGTCTTCAGGCACGTGTCAATCTCATTGCCATCAACAAACTTCATGCCACACAAGGAGAGGAATTCATCCGCTTCGTCAATGGTACAATGCAAGGCAAAAACAAGCCTGCGGGCAGTCTTAGGATTCGGCGGGTTATTCCCGCTTTGAATTTGATACCACGTGCCCTTTTCGACATATCCGGCGTTTTTCCCGTCAATATCGGAAGCAGTGAGGCCTTTCCTGCTCATAAGCGCACTTATATAGGCCAGCAGCTCCTTTTTGTTCCAGAATGAGATACCGTCAAAGATATCATTCTCGCCTTTCATCTCAGTTGATCTGCTCATACTGTTCTCCGAATCGTTCACAAGCATATTCCATTCCTGGCGGCAGCCGGAATTAGAATGATTCCACGGGACTTGAAGCCCCCCCCTACATAGCTATTGTTGAAAACAAGGGCGGTTCTGAGCGCCATTTGAAAAAAATGAAGAAATTTTCACGAAAAAAGTGATTGAGTCGAATTCCTGCCGGAGGAACGAAAGCGACCTCCGCCGGCGGGGGCGGGGCTGCCCGCCCCTCCGTTCCTTAGGCCCCAAGCCTGAAATACATGCCGTCCTTGTCGCAGTTGCTTCCAACGTCCTCGCTCTTTCCGTCCGTGCAGAGGATGCTCTCTACGGAGAGGGTGCACCAGAACACGCCCCTTTGCACGCTTGCCCACTGCGCTTTTGTTCCCCCGTAGCGGATTTCCTTGAGCGACGTGCAGTCTGCGAACGTTCCGGTGCCGATTTCCGTCACGCTGGAGGGGATGCTGACATCCGTGAGTGACGTGCATCTCGCGAACGCGCCCCTGCCGATAGAGCGTACTCCTTCGGAGATGTTGAACGATGTGAGCGACGTGCAGCCCGCGAACGCCTCGTAGCCGATGTACTTCACGCTGCCGGGGATGGACGCCGGCATGACGTCCGTGCAGCCTTCGGAATGACGAGCGCAGGTACGGCATAACCTGTCGCCGGTGACTGACGTGAGGTTCTTGCAGCCCTTGAATGCCTCGCTGCAGATCATGACCACGCTGCCGGGGATTTTGACTGACGCAAGCGACTCGCAGCCTGCGAACGCGCGGGAGGCGATTTTGACGATGTTCCCGGGGAGAGCGATTTCCGTCATCTTCCTGCGCCTGAGCAGGTCACTGCGGACAGACCGTGCGTCCCCGTCCGAGCAGCTGACGGCAACCCGCACGGGAGAGACCAGGTTGAATCCGCCCAGCATGAACATCCACTGGGCCTTTGTCCCGCCATATCGGATTTCCTTGAGCGACGTGCAGTTTGAGAACGCGCCCTTGCCAATGGATGTTACGCTTCCGGGGATGGTGGCTGACTCAATTGACGTGCGGTCCAAGAACGCTCTATCGGATATTTCCGACACCCCCTCAGGGATGACGACATTCTTCTCGTTCCCCCAGTACTGAATACGAACTCCGTCACTGACTTCAAAAAGCTTTTCTTCCATAATCATACTCCTGACGTGTTTTGAATAAATCCACGGGGCTTGCTCAAGACCCCTACATAGCTATTGGTGAAAACAGGGACAACGGCGAGTAACATTTGATAAAAAATTAACCAGGCGCGGAAAGTTGCCTTACATCTGCGGCCATTCCATGCCCGCCGCGGAACACATGCTACTCTCCGTAATCCTCCAGCCTGAGCATTCCTCCGTCCTTACGGGTCATCTTTAGGACCGGCCTGTATACCCCCTCATCGGTATAGACAAGGTTCATCCGCTCAAGCCGTGACAGGGCGCGTTTTATCCTCGCGGGTTTCTTGTGATACCAACTCGTGATGCTTTTCAGTGTGGCGCCGCTTTCTGCGATGAACGAGAGGATTTTGTCCGCATCCTTATAACTGCGGCCATAGGAGCCCGTATTGAGCAGCCCCAGCTTTTCCTGAAAGCCCAACCCCGTATATCCGGGAAAAGATTCTCCGTCCATGTATAGTATGGCTATGCTGCAATCGTCGTTCGTCCTGTCCCGGACATCATGGCGGAAACTTTCAATGAGCTGGGCCTCCAGAGCCAGGGAATTGCAGCGGTCTGACTGCTCCATGAAGCTTCCCAGTCCGGAAGAGATGTTCCCGGTTCTTTTGTTATACAGGCTGGCGCAGGAGCCGTCAGACATCAGGATGAACGCCTTCTTGTCCTTTACCTGCCCCTTTATGAGCTTCACGGAAGCGGCAGCCGTCTTTGACGTGGTGAAGGTCGTGACGTTGGCATAGTCGCCGTTCTCCGGGCGCGAAATCGTACGGAGCCCGTCGGATTTCAGGCAGCCTATGACGCCGTCCCCCAGGTGCACGGCAAGGACCGCATCGCCTTTCACGGCAACGGCGAGGAGCGTGGAGGCAAGATCCTTCATGACGCAGTTTTTTTCCACGGCGAGGTCACGGATGACGGACAGAAGGCCGGCCATGAGTTTTTCCCGGGCCCTGGCCCCGCCGCTTCCGTCCGAGTACATGAAATCAAAATCCGAGCAGAGCCTCTCGCAGATGTATGACGCGGCTTTCTCCGCGCCGAAATGGGACAACGGTGCGGAGCCCGCCCCGTCCGCCAGAGCGATTGCGTGCACGCCGTTTTTTTCGAGGCCCGCGATTTTATCCTGGCAGCATATACCTTTGGCGACGTGCCCTTTTCCTTGCACCGCACATCCAAGTGCTTTCCACATAAGTTTCTCCTTCTTTCAATGCGGCACGCACCGGCTTTTCCGCCGGCCCGCGCCATGAATCATCTTCCCGCTCCCCATGGCCGCAGGGGTCCGGGAATCCTGCATCAGTCCCGGACCCGGCTACAGGCCGTATATCCCGGAATCATCATCATCATCATCACTTTCGTCTTCCTCAATGGCCTCGTCCGCCATGAGGCTGAAGAAATCCCCGGGGTCCACGTCCCCGTACCTCTCGAAGGTCTCCTCCGAAGAGAACCTGCCGAGGGTCTCAAGGTCAGCGTCCTCGCCCACGTTGACGGGGAACACCCTGAGCCCCGCACTGTCGACCAGCTCCGCCACGAGCTCCTCCGCCTCGCCTATCACGGGGTCGTCCCTGTCGGCACGGCTCCCGAAGAAGATGAACAGCACGGGATTCTTGCTATCGATTTCCGCCTGCCCGTACTCCGCTAGGCGGTCACGGATCAGGTCCGCGGCAAGCCGTACCCCCGTCCCGATTGAGGAGTAGCCCTTGTCCATGAAATCAGGCTCATAGGGCCGGGACGCCTGGCAGGCAAAGTACCTGTCACAGGACACCTCGTCAGAGAACGTGACCACGGAAAAGTCGACGCTGTCCCTGAGGGCATCCGACTCGAACGAGCTGGTGACGGACTTGATGAAAGACAGGACTTTCTCCATCTTTGTCTGTCCGTCGGCCTGCTCCCTGAACATACCCCGCCCCGTGTCGACGCAGAACACGACGGGTATCCGCACCGAAGGGGTCCCGCACAAGTTTCCGCCGCTCACGGCCTTCTCATCCTGCTGCTTCCCGACCCAGGTCCTTGAGTCCAGCGAAAAGATTTTTTTGCTCATTCTCTATTTCCTCCTAAATGAACTGCTTGTGGAATCCGGCTTCATGCTTACGAGCACATACTTCGATCCGTGATTGCAGGCGGAGCATTCGCAGCTTCCGTCTGGCGGAACGGGTATGTGCTTTATGTAATGGTCATAGCCGGTGTAAGAGATTTCCCCGCCGCACCTGCTGCAGAAGTAGGGACCGCCACTGAACAGGGATCCGAGGCATTCCCTGCAGACTCCGATGTCCCGCCCCCTCACGGAGAAGCCTTTCTCGCGCACCCAGTGCTGCCCTGCCTTGCAGAAGATGCCCTCGCCCTCCTTGACTCGCAGGCTTTCCGGATACACCTTGTTGGACTCGTCGCCGGGGGAAAGGTGGTTCCTCAAGTGATGGTCGTACATCGAGAAGATTTCAATCCACTTCCTGACATCCGGCCTCGTGTCCTCCGTACTCATGTTTCCGTTCCGGGAGAAGGTGTTGAAGAACGCCTCCCTGATTTTCATGGAGAGGTGGTCCCAGCAGCAGAAATACGGCCCCGTGCTTCCGCCGGGGGTCTGGAAGTTGGACCTTCCGAACGGGAAGGAGAAATTCATCTTCCTGATGTTTTCCAGGGGGCTGCCGCCCCCTACATGGGAATACGGGTTTATCCCCTGCATGACGATTTTAAAGAGCAGCGTGGCGACCGCGAAGTTCTCGTTCCCCACAGTCCTCAGCCGGGAACCGCAGCTGCGCCCGATAAGCTCCGGGGGCGTGAACTCCTCGGATATGACCGGGCAGGGAAACTCGCCGATCTGGTAGCTGTCCGTGTCAACGAAGTACACATTCTTGGAATCCTCGACGAGTATGTTCTCTCCCTTTATGTCCCCCATGAGAATTCCCTGATCATGGAGGTACTCTATCTTCTGGAGAATCGTCAGGGCGAGCTCCACGACATCGTACTTTTTCCACTGGGGAAAATGATCCATGAACTGGAGCTTTCCGAAGAGGCTGTTCTTGAGGGTATCGCCCTCTGCCCGCGGCATCAGGTATCCCACGAATTCCCCCCTCCCGTTGTACAGGATTTCCACGGGGAAACAGATTCCATCATGGCGGAGATTTTTCTCAAGCATGAGCTCTATCTTCCTCTCCTTCCTTCTGGTAATCTTCCCCTCCTTGTAAATCTTTGCGACCAGCCGGTCGGAGAAGGCCGTCCTGTAGACGGCTCCCTCCCCGCCGCTGCTGATAAGGTCACGGAGCACGAATTCGTTTCCGTCCCTGGTGTAGGTTTTCCCGTTCTCTCCCGGAATGTCCCTCACGCAGAGGGGATCATCCGAGATGCGGGTAACATTGGATGATCTTGTCATTACGCTGCCTCCTTGTTTATATAACCTGAAAGGTCCCGCCCTTCACCTTATAGCTGCCGCGCCACAGCATCACCTCGAAGCGGGCAAACTTTCCCATATCAAGATCCTTTTCCTGATCGTGATACATCAGATCGGTGAAATTGAATGCAATCTCACCGTACTTCTTGGTCAACACGGTTCCTGAGCAGTCATAGGTATCCACGGTGGCAATGCGGCCGTTGATGAAGCTCCTCAGCTCGTCCCGCGCCTCCGGAGCCGCATCCTGACGCTGGTACTTCTGCCGGGAGGCAGACTTGACGGCGCGGACCTTCTCCCCGGAGCAGTCGAACTGGAAGTGCCCGGGGAATTTCGCGATATACTCTTTCAGAGGACCAAGCACGCGGACCTTCCCGCCGAGCTCGGCAAGGAAGACATACCCGTCCGGATCCTGGCGGCACTGGCGGAGTATCTCCTTGACCTTCCAGGGGGAAACGATACCGGCTGCGGGCTGGACCGGCGCGGGCTGCTTCTTTGCAGGTGAATACGGACGCTGCACGGGAGCGTCCGGGGCCTTCGCAGGCTGGGATGCTTTCTTCGCGGCAGCCTGCTTCCTCTTTGCATACAGCTCAAGCAGATCCTTCTCACCGAGCGTCTTGAATACGACCTTCACGGGGAACCGTAATGAAAGGTACACTTTTTTATTCACAACTTTCTTCTGGTCCTCAATATATTCATTGTTCAGGTCAGAGCCGGAGAAGGCTATGACGGCTGTGATGACAACCTCGGGCTTATTCGGTCCTACGGCCTTGAAAATCTCCTTGTATATGAGCCGCCAGACGTGCCACCAGGCCTGAATCTTGCAATTGCTTCCGGCGGGCACCTTGTCGTTCAAGAGGAAATTCTCTATGCCACTGGTAAAGGTATTGAACTCGGTCAGGTCGAACGAATTCTTGGACTTGGACTGGAGGAAGAAAAGCCCGACCTTGCCGACCTTGCTTATGCCGCCGCAACGTGCTATTGCGCTCCGGGCTTCCTCTTCGTCCGTGACTGCCTTTCCGTCTATCAGGATGCAGAGGCCGTCCTGCTGGAGATCGCCCATGCCGTCAGTCCACAGCTGGGAAACACGAATATTGTTCTTGCTGAGGATTCCGGAAAAGGCCATGTCAGTGGCGAAGCGGCTGAACAGGTGTCCGCCCGTGAGGGACGGGCACTCGGCATTCTTGTAGCGGTCCAGAACATTCTGTAAAGAGTTATTCATATTTTCCTCCATATTGTTTTTCATAAGGCAACGCCTTACTTTCAAGTTTGTGGGGCTCGTTTTTTTGCCCCCTATCTACTCTTTCTTGAAAGAGAAGGCAAATCCGAGCGGAATTTGAAAAAAAGAAAGAAAAACTCACAAAAACTTTGCGGGGAAAGGGGCGGCCCCGCCACCGCGCCAAAAATCATCTTCCGGTGCCCCGCAGCCGGTGGGAGGACCGCGGAACGCCGGAAACCAACAGTCCTAATCCATGTATTCGTAGTTGCCCGGCATCTCCCCGGGAGAGAAGGTTTCCGTCGTGCGGCTCCTCGAGACCTCATCCATGCTTTCCGAAAGCCACTTGAAGAACCTTCTGTAATCGATCGTGTCGTAGCGGACGGCCCGCACGGTATCCGAGAACTTGTTCAGCTCGTTGTTGCGGCCGAAGGATTCTTTCGGCCCGAACCCGACGGGAATGAAGATGAGCTTGTCGGATTTGATGCTGTCGCTCACCCGCCTCTGGGCTTCGTGCAGCCCGCCCATGTTGATGTTCGCGTCCCCGTCGGTCATGAGGACGAGCCAGGGCTGGTAGTATTCGCGGCCAGCCCACTTGTACTCGTTTTTGCGGGCGTTGAGCAGGTTGAGGGCAAGGTTGACGCCGGCCCCCATGTTCGTCATGCCGCAGGGTTTCAGGTCAAAGGCACCGGACTGCCCGCGCACCCCGGAAAAATCCGTGACGATGTCCCCATCGTCCGCAAAGCTGACGACCGCGATGTCCACCGCATAGCGGGTGTCCGGGTTCGCCTTCAGGTCATCGTACAGGTGCCTGATTCCGTCCTTCAGAAAATCCATTTTTGACCTGCATCCGCCGAATTCCCTGTACCTGCCGGATCCGTCGGAGATAACCGCATCCATGGAACCGCTGATATCAAGGCACAGGCATACGGGTATGCGGGCCGCCGGGTTGTTGATGAAATCGTCGTTGGCAAAAGCTTTTTTAGCCATGTTTTGCTCCTGTATAATAGAATAGTATCGCTGTATATTCCGGCACCGTGCCCTTCCGCGCGGTACCGGAATCCTGCATCAGTCCCGGGCCCGGCTACAGGCCGTACACCCCGGAATCATCATCATCCGATTCGTCTTCCTCAGCAGCATCTTCCGCCATGAGGCTGAAGAAATCCCCGGGGTCCACGTCACCGTACCTCTCGAAGGTCTCCTCCGACGCGAACCTGCCGAGGGTCTCAAGGTCAGCGTCCTCGCCCACGTTGATGGGGAACACACGGAGCCCCGCGCTGTCGACCAGCTCCGCCACGAGCTCCTCCGCCTCCCCTATCACGGGGTCGTCCCTGTCGGCACGGCTCCCGAAGAAGATGAACAGCACGGGATTCTTGCTATCGATTTCCGCCTGCCCGTACTCCGCTAGGCGGTCACGGATCAGGTCCGCGGCAAGCCGTACCCCCGTCCCGATTGAGGAGTAGCCCTTGTCCATGAAATCAGTCTCATAGGGCCGGGATGCCTGGCAGGCAAAGTACCTGTCGCAGGACACCTCATCCGAGAACGTGACCACGGAAAAGTCGACGCTGTCCCTGAGGGCATCAGACTCGAACGAGCCGGTGACGGTCTTGATGAAAGACAGGACTTTCTCCAGCTTCGTCTGCCCGTCGGCCTGCTCCCTGAACATGCCCCGCCCCGTGTCGACGCAGAACACGACGGGCATCCGCACCGAAGGGGTCCCGCACAAGTTCCCGTCGCTCACGGCCTTCTCATCCTGCTGGTTCCCAACCCAGGTCCCTGAGTCCAGCGAAAAGATTTTTTTGCTCATTCTCTATTTCCTCCTAAATGGTATGAAGCTAAAACACCTGAAGGGTTCCGCCCTTCACCTTATAGCTGCCGCGCCACAGCTCCAGCTCGAAGCGGGCGAACTTTCCCGAATCAAGATCCCTTTCCTGCAAGGGATACATCAGGTCGGAGAAATTGAACGCAATCTCCCCGTGCCCCTTGGTCTCTACGATCCCGGAGCAGTCATACGTATCCACTGAGACAATGCGGCCGGAGACGAAGTTCCTCAGCTCGTCACGCACCTCCCGGGCCGTGTCCTGATGCTGATACTGCTGCCGGGGGGCAGGCCTGACGGCAACATGCACGGATGAGGGCTGCCAGCGGACGGGAGCAGGCCGCTTCTTTACGGGCGTGCTTTGTTGCGACGCGGAACCGTCCGGGACCTGCGCCGTCAGGGACGCTTTCTTCGCGGAAGCCTGATGCCTCTTTGCATACAGCGTGCACAGCTCTTTCTCACCGAGCGTCTTGTAGACGAACTTCACGGGGAAGCGCAATGAAAGGGCCACGTTTTTCTTCACGACCTGCTTCTGGTCTTCGATATACTCATTCTTCAGGTCAGAGCCGGAGAAGGCTATGAATACATTGATGACGACCTCGGGCTTCCGCCCTACGGTCTTGGAAAGCTCTTTGCTGATGAGCCGCCAGACGTGCCACCAGGCCTGAATCTTGCAATTGGTCCCGGCGGGGACCTTGTCGTTCATAAGGAAATTCTGTATGCCGCTGGTAAAGGTATTGAACTCTGCCAAGTCGAACGAATTCTTGGACTTGGACTGGAGGAAGAAGAGCTCGACTTTTCCGGCACAGCTTATGCCGCCGCGGCGTGCAATCATGCTCTTCGCTTCCTCTTCGTCCATGACGGCCTTTCCGTCTATCAGGATGCAGAGGCCGTCCTGCTGGAGATCACCCGTGCCGTCAGTCCACAGCTGGGAAACGCGGATCTTGTTCCTGCTGAGGATTTCGGAAAAGGCCATGTCCGTGGCAAATCGGCTGAACAGCTTTCCGCCCGTGAGGGACGGGCACTCGGCATCCCTGTAACGGTTCAGGGCTTCCTGTAAGGAGTACATCATATTGTTTTTCCTCCATGATTGATTTTCATAAGGCGATGCCTTATCTTCACTTATTTGAATGAAACGCAGCGGCGTGTTTCCGCACCGCTGCGTTATCCGGCGGCAAGCTTTTTAAGCCTGCATAAGAATCCACATAAGAAGGATTAACGCTATCATTCTCAGAACCTCCTATCTTTCCTTTCTTGAAACAAGGTGCAAAAGCGAGAAGAATTTGAAAAAAATTGGAAATTTCTTCGGATTCCTCCCGGAGCGGCAAAAAACCGCCCCAGGGGCACAGAGAAAGAATCATTCATACTTCTTCTTATACTTGATGATAGGATCATAGGGTTTCTTCCGTTTGGACGTGACATGATACAATCCAAAGTTGTAACAGCATCTGTACAGCCTGATAGGCACCCTGCCTCGGTGATGATTGTTTATGGGTTCTCCATATGCGTAAAGCTTTCCATGCTTTCCGCGCATCTCGTTCACAAGGTAGCCGGCCTCACTCCTCGTGTAGAGGATTTTGCCACATTCCCTGCAAATACTGGGTTTGTTTAGCGTCATCATATCTTTTTTCCCCCTTGTGCGGACAAGCTCCGCACGGGCTTCTGAGACGACCTTCACAGAAGGCTTTCACTTACACATTTTTACTTTTTGGCTATTTTTCCCTTGATGTTGTTCTCCCAGTCGGTGATTGAGCCCATGATGCTGCCTTCCGTGCAGCCCAGAAGCTCCCGCTTGACCTCGTCCAGATACGTCTGGATGTTCTCCCTCAGCATGGCCTTGTTCTTCGCAGAGGTTATGTTGTGGTCTGCGATGTCAAACCCTAGGGTGGCTGCCGTTATTCCCCAGCCGATGATGGGCACGGACTTCAGCAAGGTCTTGCCGCCAGTCTTTGCAATCGTCTTGACCACTATCTTTGTCCCAGCCTTCTCCACGACTTTCAAGCCAGCCCTTTTCGCTATCCTTGCGGATATGGTCTGGGCGATTTTGAACAATGCGGGGCTGGCCGCTATGGCAATTACCAAACCAGATGAGACTGCAATCTTGACGGATATGGGATGGCTCTGTGTATTCATATCCCGCGTCATTCCGCAGATGTCGGCAATGTATTCGTTCCATGCCGGGGTCGGTATCTTATGCTCCTGCTGTATACGCTGGAGCTCCTTGTCCAGGCAGGAAAGGTAAATGTCGATGGCTTCGTTCGTGATGTTTTCAATCCTCTTCTGCGAGATTTCCGGGCATATTACCTTCTTGCTGACCATATCCTCAAGTTCCCGCGTCAGCAGTTCATCGGCGGTCTCCTGCGACAAGCCCAGCTTGTTCCTGGCCCAGTACCCAATGCCCCTCAGCTCGCGGAAGCGCGTGTTCAGGTAGCCGAAGTAGTCGTCAAGGTAGCCGTTGTCTACCCGTCCCATGACCTCGGCAATCCAACCGTCCAGCTCCCCGTCAGCATAGGATTCCGCCTGTGCGTGGGCCGCCTCGAGCGCGTCCAGGATTTCGGGCCCAAGGTCGTAGTTTACGACAGGGACGTTGGCCGCAGCAGACTTCCTGTGCCGCATTCCGTTACCGAGTCCGGAGCCCTTCGGCTGGATGACCCCGGTCAGATACAGCACGGTTACTGTCAGGGCTGCCACTGCCAGGACAAAGCCTGTGATTCTGAATATGCGCCTGACCATGCTGGTAAAGCTTCCAAGACCGCTCTTTGCCGAACTGACGGTGTTTCCCATAGATTCCTCCATTCTGCTTTCCTGTATTGAATCCTGTTCGCACGACTCAGTCCTCGTGGCATGACATTCTTCCATTAATGCGTTTGTTTTCATGTTTTCCTCCTGAAAACTATTACTCGTTTATTGATGGCATTGCCATCATTCATCTACATACCTATTCTTGAACCAGAGCCCAAAATCGAGAAGAATTTGAAAAAAAGAGAAAAATTTATGAGATGGCAGTACCCGCACCCTCGGTGGGTGGAAGGTGCGGGAGAGCCAAGCAGGGATGGTTCCGCGCAGAGGTCGCTACGCCCCTACATAGACTTATTGTTGAAACAATGGACGATTCCGAGAGGAATTTGAAAAAAATTGGAAATTCCTGCAAACTCTTACCAGAAGAGCAAAAAAAGCCCGCCTCGGGGGCGGGGAAAGAGTGGTCAGAACTGCCGGAACTTCCTTTACGAACAGTGTCCAGTACCCCCCTTACTTCTTACCGAAGCATACGCTCTTTGCAAAAAAGAGTGCATGACCTCCAAGTCTTTGCCTTCGTGACGGCTGCCCACTGCTCTTTGCTGCCGGCAAAGCGGATTTCCATGAAGGGCTTGCAGAAAGAAAACGCATACTCGCCGATTTCTGACACAGTGCCGGGGATGGTCACGTCAGGGAGCGATATGCAGCCAGAGAACGCCTGTTCGCCGATATACGTTACGCCATCGGGTATGGTCACGGATTTAAGCGACGTACAGCTCGCAAACACATGGTGGTTGATTTCCGTCACACTGGAGGGTATGACCACGGAGGCGAGAGACGTGCACTGGCCGAAGGCATAATTGCCGATATACGTCACGCTCCCGGGGATGATTACGGAAGCGAGCGACCTGCAGTCATCGAACGCAGAACGGCCGATTTCCGTCACCCCATCGGGAATGGCTACTGACATCAGCGACGTGCAGTGGCAGAACACCCCCTCTTCGATTTCCGTCACGCTGCTGGGGATGATCACAGACTCAAGCGACGTGCAGTCTTCAAACGCATGACTGCCGATATAGGTCACACCCTCGGGGATAACCACGGAGACGAGCGACGTGCAGTCTTCGAACGCAGACCTGCCGATTTCTGTCACACCGGCTGGAATTTCCACAATCTCCGCACTGCCTGTGTATTCTTTCAGTATACCGCCTTCAATTTCAAAATCATCTTCTTCCATAGCTTTACTCCTTATAGGGGGCACGCCCGTCGCGAGGGCGGGCGTGGGGGAGATCAGAACAAGTCGGGGCAGAGCTTACGTACCTTCTCCTTCGTTGCATCGTCCATTTTTTTATACAGCTTTTCCGTATATATGTACCGCACGATGTCAGGAGAGTCGCAGGTACACGCCCAGTCGAGGGCCGTAGGATAACCCCTGTTAAAATTCGCCCCGTATTTATGCAGTAGCTTTACGATATCAAGGTTGTTTGTCGCAATGGCATCCTTCAAGGCCGTTTGACACCTGCCGTATGCCTCATCGATTTTTCGGTGATAATACCGAGAATCTCTTTGCACATAATACAGGCCTCTTTTAGCTTCATGCGATTTTCCGAATAGTGCAGCGATGTAACAGACGACAAGAAACAGTTTGTCCCTGAAGGTCAGCGGCCAATTTTGTTCTATCAGATACCGTGCGACATCATTGTTTCCTGCATTTATCGCAAGATTCAGAAGGTTTTCACCGCTTTTGGATATGCAGTTCACGTCAAACCCGTAAACATCCACCAGCATCTTGAACGTTTCCATGCCTCTGTGCTTACGCACCGCAAGCATCAGGGCATTGTAACCGTCTTTTTTTGTCCTCGCCATAATGTCGTCATGCAACGTATTGGCAAACAGATGCTCCTGTAATACATATTTCAGGATTTCTGGATTGTCATTCTGGGCAGCACAGAGCAAGACCGTCTCATTGTCATCGGTCTTTTCATGATATGAGGCTTCCTTCGATATCAGATACTTCAGCACCTCTATATTGCTGTTCACTTTTGCTGCCCACAAAAGGGGCGTAAAGCCCTTCTCATCCTTTTTATCGATACGTTCGTGCTTGACCAGATTATTTTCATATACAAATTGTATGACGGATAAGTCTGGATTTCCGGCAGCACATAACAGCAGAGAACGGCCGTCAACAGTTTTATGCCAGTCTGCGCCAGACTCGAGCAACAAATCAATTGCGCCCGGATTTGGATTTTCGCTCGCAGCAATCAATATCGGCGTAAATCCAGAAGCATCCTGTCCGTCAATATCATCATACAGGTGTTCCCGCAGGATATACCCTACTATTGAAAGCTCGGGATTCTTTGCAGCCTGATGAAGCAACGTATGCCCTTTGTCATCAGCAACGCTTGCCGTTCCAACCCTGTTAATCAGAAGCTTGACAATTCCCAGATTGGAATTGAATGCGCACGCCTCCAGCAAAACATCCTTCCCGGCTTCTCCCGTAAGCGAGACTCCGGCAGCTTCCAGCAGCTCAAAAACCTTTACGTCAGTCGCCAGACGCGCGGCACGGATAAGAGGCGTGACGCAATACTTTTTCTTTACATCGTCTAAATACTGCGAGATAGCCTGTTTGGTTTTCTTCGGAATATCAGGAACAGTATCTGCAAGCTCCAGCAACTTATGAATAGAAGTCACATTGTACATGCCACAGTGCTGGGTATCCTGAAATCTGGTCGTGGAATTCAAATCGTCATACAGGTGCTCTTCCAGAATGTATTTGAGGACATTCGGGTTCGGGTTCTCTACCGCAAGGTGCAGGATATCGTTGCCGTTATCCGTAAGCAGTTTGCAGTCAGACTTTGAGGCAAGGTATTTGAGTATCGCCAGGTTCGGGTTGTCTTTCACGGCAATATGCAGGGCAGACAGACCGTCTTCATTCTTGGCATTTATGTCTATATCGGTTTCGCCAAGAAGAACATTAAAAAAGTCCGGGGATTTAGCGTAACGGGCAATGCTCCACAAGGTTTGCAGCGGAGGATAAAGCCCCTGATTCAGGATCTCTTGCAGGTTCTCTTTCCAGTCATACGAAATTGCGGCCTGAATCGTGCGCCCCAATTTGATGCATTTTTCCTTCAGCTTCAGGGCAGCACCTTTTGCGTCACTGTAAAAGAGAAAATACTTCAGGGTGTCATTCTTTACCGAATAATCCCCGCTTCCGCTTTCCTGAATCAGGTAGTGGGACGCAACAAGCTTGAGGGATTTCCCTATCTCCGCGTCAAAGAGGAATTCTCTATCAACTATCCCGTCCCTGTTTATTTCACGAAGAAGCTCCTTAAAATCATTGCCCGTGCAAATTCTATTTTCGCAGCCGAACAAGGCGATAAATTCATAGAAAACGAGCTGGGAAAAGAAGTCCAGCTGCGAGAGGCTTATATTGTAGAAATAAGATTCCCTCTCGTCGTTTGATACCCCGGACTCTTCCAGCCGAGAGATTACCTCGCTGACGGGGCTTACGTTCAACGCATCCAGTATCTGGTATATTTTCCCCGGCCTGTCCTTGAGCCAGACGTATGAAAGCTCCTTCAGCCTCCGGCTTTCCTCAGCTGTCGCCCGCTGCAAATGGTTGCTGAAATAGCTTTTCACGATTGCTTGATAAATGCCGTCAAAGTCAACCCTGTTCGAGTCCTGCAGGCAGAGTTCCTTGATATTGAGCTTTTCCAGGTTTTCCTTTCTGCTGGCTCCGCTCCAGCTCGTGATAAGCGTAAACGAGATGCAGGGGTTGTCATTGATAATTTTTTGCAGCACATATACGATATCATCCGTGAAGTCAAGCTCAATGTTATCAATGACAAGAAGATATCTGCCGTTGTCCTTGCGACCGATAATCCCATCTATCTGTTTTTGCAGGTATCCGGCCAGAGATGCAAACCTGTCTGATGACTCGCCGGACGGATGCAATTTCTCCCGAACCTCATCATTGTTTATGGTTATCCACAGGGGGGCATAGACAAGGCCGGCTTCCATCGCATAGCGGGCGAGTGCCCCCGCAAGGGCCGTCTTGCCGGAGTTGCTCCGTCCTTCTATCAGGAATCCTTTCCATTTTTTTATCTCTGCTTTCAAATGCAGGTAGGTCTCCGTCTCGTAGAAGTTTTCGAGAGAGAACCTGTCGGCCTTTTTGAGGAGCTCCGCTTGCTCCTCGGAAAACTCGGGGGCAAGGATTTCTGCCTTGATTTCCCCGAAGTCCGCGCCGGATTTGAAGCCGGAGACGAAAACGTTCGGGAACTCCTTGCTGTACCCCGTCCTAAGAGGAAGGCCGCTGTCAACGTACACAAAAATGATTCTCTTGGAAGGGTCCTCTCTGGCAAGCTCCTTTACGGCCTCAAACTTATGGGCAATTTTATCAACGGAGTCCACGGAATTGCTTTTCGGAGACCAGTCGCCCGTCGTGACGATATAGTCCCACTTGTCCTTGTAGGAGCCGTGAGTCAGGCAGCGGTACAGCTCGACAAGAACACCGAGCGTTATCGATTGCGTTGAATCATCGAACTGGATTTCCGCATCGACCTCCCTGTCCCTGTCTGAAATCAGGATCTGGGCGCTGGCATCACCCCCGCCGCAGAACAATTCCTGGAAGCTTGCTGCTTTATCGGCAAGCGTTTTTATGCCGGCATCTTCATCCGGCGAGTTCCCGTTTATGAGAAGCCCGTCCTCATGCTCGTTGCACTCGACGTCAAAAAGAGACACGTCGCCGTTTATTATCACGGGAACATACAATCTGCTCATTTTTCTCTCAGCTCAACCTTTCTGATTCTTATTCCCTTGCTTATGTCAGCCTTTACCGTCTTGGACTTGATGCGCTCCTTCTTCTCGGCTGCGGCCTTGTCCAAAGAAACCCTGCGAATCTCGTTGTCGGCAAGGCATTCAAACTCAATGTTCAGGGAGACGGGCTTCTCCTGATACTCATCAGAGAGTGTCATATAGAAGAAAAGTCCCTTGAGCCTGTCATCGCTGCATCCTTCCTGTCCGAGCTTTCCGTATTTGCCGATCGGGTGCTCCATGCCGAACTTGGCGAAGCCTGCCTTTGCCGCGGCCTGGTACTGCACCTCATAGGCATCCTCCGGCTTGAGGATTAGCACGTACCCGCCGGTCTCCGCAGTGTCAGAGCCGGTCCCCGACGCAGTCCCGCAGGCCCGCTCTTCTGTGAGGCAGGTCCAGTTCCACGCCATGGAAAAGAACAAAGGGTTGTCCTCCATCGCGGTGGAGACGAGGAGCTTGTCCTCCCATTCGGGCGGCACGACATCCTCTTTCTTATACGAGTTCTCCGCGAGCAGGCA
This sequence comes from uncultured Treponema sp., assembly GCA_946410085.1. Classification (GTDB taxonomy): domain Bacteria; phylum Spirochaetota; class Spirochaetia; order Treponematales; family Treponemataceae; genus Treponema_D. The sequence goes on from CAMJZA010000065.1 coordinate 18,503, forward strand.
GTCCTTGACGGCCTGTGCCTTGTCCTTGTCCGCGAGCAGGTCCGCGACGGCGAACAGGCAGGTGTAGTCCCTGCCGTCCCGCAGGTCAAAGATGTGCTCCATGTTTTCTATCAGGGCGGCGTTCTCCTCGCGGCAGTCCTGCTCGACTACCGGGTAAAAGTCGTTCTCCAGCTTTATGCTGTCCAGAATCTCGAATTTTTCCTCCCTTGTCATCTTAGCACCCCATCTTCTGCCTGAATCTTTCATTAATCGAACCCATTTTTTCCCTGAACATCTGTTTCTCCAGCTCTATGTCAGACGATTCGTCCAGCTCGCGCTTGTACCAGTTGAACGAGCCCTCCCAGCTGTGCTCCTTGTCAAGGCATTCCAATGCAAAGCCCATCTTCAATTTTCCAAGCCGGTAATCCTCCAGATTGATGTGCTCTTTCTTGAGAAACTCCAGAAGTTTTTTGTCCGTCTTTCCCCAGTCTTTGTCTATAGCCTTCAGTTCATCGGCTATCCTCCTCCATGACAAAACATCCTCCGTGGAGTTTTTTTCCGCCAAATCAAGGTAGCTGTCAAAGTTTTTTTTCTTATTGTTACCATCCAGCAGCTTATGTGCGCTCGCTTTCAGTTCTTTCTTCCCGATAAGACGCCATTCTCCCTCCGCTGATTTTTTCCTCGTGAAAGGGGTACACACCGTATTTGTGTCAATGTGCTTGATGTAATTGCGGATTGACTCCAAGAAACGGGGAGCCCCGGAAAACTCATCATCAAAGAGAGACAACAGGATATCCGCAGGAGTTTGCATGGAAGAAGGTTCTTTTTCTATAAACTGCTCTTCCGGGGTCTCGATACCTCCGGAGTAGAACACATTGTCCTTCTCATCTATTTTATCTATATCGTCTATATCATAATCAAATCTGTCAGCCGGATAGCGGGGATTTTTCATCTCGCTCTTGAATTTTCTTACAATCCCAAGCCACTCTTCATTCTGGGCGAGATCCCGTATCTTTCTCCGCACATCGCAGTCGGGAAAAGCCATAAGAGCCTTGTCCGAATAAATCAGGATGTTCAGGGCATCCAGCTTTTCCTGCATGCGTATTTTCTTTGTCTGGAAAGCCCAGCGGGTAAGCTCATCGAACGCCTTCCTGTTCCGCCCGCGGATCCACTGCATTGTCCGCCACTCCGCAGCCATATTGAAATACTTGTTTATGAACGCCTGCTCGTTCTTGTCAAGCAGAGAGCCTTCCTCGTATTCGTCAAGGATGTCAAGGGGATATCTGCCCTTGCTGCATGCTTTGTTGATGCGCCTGCACATTTTAGAAAGCTTATCCCGCATGAATTTTTCATCACCGGCCTCAGAATCAAGCTCCCATGGGACATAATGGTTGAACTGCTGGAGAATTTTTGTCACCGCGTCCATCTGCATGTCCAGTATGAGGGTGTTCACCCTCCAACGTCTTATCACTCCCGCCCCGGCTTTGTCGTTCTTGGGCTTAATCAATTTTACATCGACTTTCTCACCCTGATGCGCAGGCAATTTGTATTTCCATACCGACTCATACGGAGTTGCCTTCGTTTCTTTCCAGCCATATCCGTAGCCGCAAATCTTTTTGTCCATAAGAACAACCTCAACGCCCCTCTTCCTCATCTCATCAAGGGAAAGCGACGGGTCAGCCCTGTAGCCGATGAGGAGCTTGGAATATTCCCCCTGCCCGAACACCTTGTATGCGGAATAAGGATTTTTCACCATCTCCATTTTTTTTCCCTTTACTTTTTTACCTATCTGTTTTATCTCGGTGAAGGTGGAGTAATCCCAGTAGGATTCCTCCCTGCAGTCCTGCGTGCTGGC
>CAMJZA010000066.1 GCA_946410085.1 uncultured Treponema sp.
CAGCAGCTCTCGCTCAGGCTCGTCAGGTAGAACTGGCCTGTCACCTCCCGCACTCCGTCCATGGCGCGGATCGTGTCCTCTACCGACTTGTCCATGTAAAAGTAGCTCGGCTTGCCGGACAGGAGGACCCCTTCCTGGTTCTGCCCGTAGCCTTCCGGGACGACCATCAGGTCTGCCCCGATCCTGTCCTGCATGCCGGCTATCCCTTTACGGAGGCTCGCCGACAGGTGGAAGCCTGCAAAGAGGACGGCGGCGGATACGGCGACCAGGCTGGTCAGGGCGAATGTGCGGGAAGGCTTGCGGCAGATGTTCCTGACCGCAAGCACACGGAGGGACAAGGCTGCGTCCATAGGCTCCCCTAGTTCCTGCTTCTCAGGCTGAGTACGGTATCGACTGCGGAAACCGCCAGCAGCAGGATCCCCAGGACGATGAGCGTCGGCTGGGTGACGGAATGGCAGTGCATGGACGGCATTCCGCATACCCCTATGAGCAGGGTCGGGAAGAGGATGATCCCGGCGGCATTGGCAATGATGCCCGCATCCAGCCCCAGCCGGAGATACTTAGAGTTGCCGCAGAGGCGCAGCAGGGCAAGGATGGCGGTGGAGATGCCCAGGAACAGCTCGGCCCTGGCCGTCCAGTGGCACTTCATCACTTTCTCGCTGACATCGCAAACCTTCGCGAAGCTGTAGGGGGCAGTGGCAACGAGCACGGCAAGCAGCAGCAGTGTAATGGAAAAAACAAGATTCTTTTTCATGATTCCTCACTTTGCACTTTAATACCTATTGATTAGCTAGGCAATGTATGGTATAGTATATTTATCCTAGCTAGTCAATAGGGAATAAGGCAGAAGTAACCGGCTTCTGTACTGGTTCAGGAGTTCAACTATGGAGTTTGATTTTGACCGTGTAACGGACAGGACGGGAACATTCGCTGCGAAGTACGACCTTGCGGCAAAACGGAACAAACCGTTGGACGCGATAAGCCTCTGGGTCGCCGACATGGACTTTCCGACTGCCCCCTGCATTCAGAAAGCGCTTGCGGACCGGGCCGCGCACGGCATTTTCGGCTACAGCCGCCCGGATGTGCGCTACTACAGTGCAGTCAAGGATTGGTTCAAGCGGCGGCACTCATTCGACATCAGGGACGAGGAGATTATAAACACGCCGGGAGTGGTGTTCGCCATAGCTGCCGCAATACGGGCGTTCAGCAAGGAGGGCGAGGCTGTCCTTATCCAGCGGCCGGTCTACTATCCCTTCTTCAATACGATAGAGATGCTCGGGCGCAAGGTCGTCAGCAACTCCCTCGTGTTCAGGGACGGGCGCTATGAGATAGACTTTGTGGACTTTGAGCAGAAAATCATGGAGGAGAAGCCCAGGCTCTTTGTGCTGTGCTCGCCGCATAACCCCGGCGGCCGGGTATGGACGCGGGAGGAGCTCTCGCAGGTGAGCGATATCTGTCAGAAGCACGATGTTCTCGTTGTCTCTGACGAGATTCACTCGGATATCACTTTCGGTGAGAATCGCCACACGGTTTACGCGAACCTTTCCGAGAGGGCGGCCCAGTCTTCCATAATCTGTACCTCGCCGAGCAAGACATTCAACCTTGCGGGCCTGCAATTCTCAAACATCATCGTCAGGAACGAGGAAATCCGCAGAAAGCTCCAGCTGGAGGTTGACAGGACGGGTTATGACGAGCCGAGCCTGATGGGGCTTGCCGCTGCGACAGCCGCATACTCGGAGGGGGACGAATGGTTTGATTGCGTGAGGGAGTATATCTGGCAGAATGTCCTGTTTACGGAAAAGTTCGTGCGGGAGCATTGTCCCCGGATACAGGTATGCAGGCCCGAGGGAAGCTATCTTGTGTGGCTGGACTTCCATGAGTTTACGGAACTGACTGACACGGAGATTTCCAAACGGATCCTGCATGAAGCGAAAGTCTGGCTTGATTACGGCAGGATGTTCGGCGCGGAAGGCGAGAAATTCCAGCGGATAAACGTCGCCACTCCCCGGAGCATCCTGGCGGAAGCGCTGGAGCGGATCTGCCGCGAGTTCTCCTGAGCCGGCTCGGGCCTGCCCTGCTTCGGCGGGGCCGTGATGCTTCAGCGGGACTGCCCGGCATGGGCCTGCTTGCAACAGGCCTGCTAAACTGCTATACTTTTTTCCTATGATTACACTCAAATTCGGTGGAACCAGCATGGGTTCTGCCCGCCGTATTTTGGACAGCGCGGCCATCATGATATCCCGCGCAAAAAGTTCCCGCATATCCGTAGTGGTGAGTGCGGTTGCCGGTGTCTCGAACAAGCTGCAGGCCGCCATTGACTCATGCGTTGCCGGGGGGCAGCCGACCGAATTTGTGGAAGAAATCAGGACCGTCCATCAGGCAATCTGCTCGGAGATACAGGGAAACCTGCCTGCCTTCAATGCGGATGCGGTCAGGGCGGCGATAGACAAGCGGCTTGCAAAACTGGAACAGCTGCTGTCTGCCCTCGTGACGCTCGGCGAGTGTTCCACGAGCGCCCACTGCCGCATCATGGGCATGGGCGAGCAGATGAGCAGCCCCATCGTTGAGGCTGTCCTCAGGGCGGAAGGGCAGAACGTCGTCCTGCTCGATTCCCGCAAGTTCATCTATACGACCGGTGACCAGAAAGAGGGGGACCCCGACTACATCCGCTGTGCAGACGCATTCTCCGGCTACCGTGACAATGCGGGCAGTGCGGCGCAGATCCTCCTGTTTCCCGGCTTCATCTGCAGCTGGACGGGGGGAACCGGCAGCAAAGAGCAGCCGGGCCTGCTCGGCCGCAACGGCAGCGACTTTTCTGCGGCGATTGTCGGCAGCTGTCTGGGGGCGAAGAAAGTCGAGTTCTGGACGGATGTCGAAGGTATCTTTACGGCGGATCCCCGCATCGTCAAGGATGCGGTGCTCGTCAAGGACATGAGCTATGAGGAAGCGATGGAACTTTCCTTCTTCGGCAGCCGGGTCCTGCACCCTAAGACCCTTGCACCGCTTGCCGCAAAGGGTATAGAAGCCTGGAGCCTGGATTCCTTTGCACCCGAAGCGCGGGGGACGCGGATCGGCCGCGGTCCCTTTGAGAGCGAGCGCCGGGCGGGGCCGGTCCGCGGCATTTCCTGCCTCAAGGACTGCACGATGATTTCGGTGTGCGGTCCGGGCATGAAGGGCAAGAAGGGCATGGCGGGCCGCATTTTCGCTGCGACCGGCAATGCGGGCATTTCCGTCCTGCTGATAACCCAGTCTTCTTCCGAATATACGATTTCGTTCTGCGTCAGAAAGTCCGATGCCGCCCGCATACAGGACGTGCTCAAGGCTGAGTTCTCGCTGGAAATTGCGACCAAGCTGCTGGACAAGATTGTCGTGCACGACAACTGCGCCATCGTTTCCATCGTGGGCGATGCGATGAAGGAAAAGCGCGGTGTTGCCGGGACCTTCTTTGACGCCCTTGCAAGCAAGGACATCAACATTCTGGCAATCGCCCAGGGCTCGAGCGAGCGGTCCATTTCTGCCGTCATCGATGCTGCCGACGGTGATACCGCCGTCCGCGTTGCCCACCAGTTCTTCTTCAACACGACCCAGTCGATTCAGGTCTTTGCCTTCGGCTGCGGCACGATAGGCGGAACCCTGCTCGATCAGATTGCCGAGCAGCAGCAGGCCCTGCGGGAGCAGGGCATTGATATACAGGTCATGGCGATTGCCAAGGCCCAGCAGATGCTCTTTAACCGTGACGGGCTGAACCTGAGCAGCTGGCGGGAAGATCTTGCGGGCAAGAGCGTCCAGACCGACCTGGAAGACATTCTGGACTACGTGCGCAATGCGCGGCCGCTCAATCCGGTGTTCGTGGATTGCACGGCTTCCTACAACCTGCCCGAACGCTACCTTGAGATTTTCAAGGCGGGCATGAGCGTTGCGACGCCCAACAAGCGTGCCAACTCGATGGGCATGGACTACTATGAGCAGCTGCGCGAGACGGCAAATGCCATGCACGTCCGCTTCCTGTACGAAACGAACGTCGGCGCAGGCCTGCCGATCATCGACACGCTCCAGAACCTCTTTAAATCCGGTGACCGGCTGACTGGCTTTAACGGCATCATGTCCGGCTCGCTGAGCTATATCTTCGGCCGTCTGGATGAGGGCGTAAGCTTCAGCAAGGCTGTCCTTGAAGCGAAGGACAAGCGCTTTACCGAGCCGGACCCCCGCGACGACCTGAAGGGAACGGACGTGGCCCGCAAGGCGCTCATCATTGCCCGCGAGGCCGGCATGTCGCTGGAGCTTTCGGACATTCAGATGAACTCGATTTTCCCGGAGGGATTCGACATAGAAGGCACGACCGAGGAATTCCTTGCTCGCCTGCCGGAACTGGATGCCTACTTTGCCGGCAGGATGGCCGCCCTGAAGAAGGACAGCAGGGTCCTCCGCATGGGGGCGAGCATTAAGGACGGCAGGGTTTCCGTCGGCATGCTGGAAGTCGGTCCTGACGATCCCCTCTATGCGGTGAAGGGCGGCGAGAATGCCTTCGTGTTCCACACGACCCGCTACAATCCCATTCCGCTGACGATACGCGGTTACGGGGCCGGTGCGGGCGTCACGGCTGCGGGCGTCTTCGGCGACATCCTCCGCACCGTCTCCTGGAACGTGTCGAGCTTCTAGCGGGCGCAGGCCTCCCGGGGACGGCTGGTTTCCGGGAGGCTGCCTGCCGCGGCCCGTGTCTGTCTGCTGTTGGGAGTGCTCCTGTCTGAGGGCAGGCTTCTCAAACGAATACCTTGTTCGGGTTGGAAAGGTATTTCGCCGCGCCTTCGGATGAGTCTTCCAGCAGGTATCCCTGCCCGACAAGCTTTCCGAGCACCTGCTTCCTGAAGTATGTTGAAGCCTGTATGCCGAGTTTTTCCGCTATTTCTTTCGCCGAGCGGGCTTTCCTGAAGCAGAATGAGAGAATCGCGGCATCGTTTTTACCGTCAAGGACACCTTGTACATGGATTTTCGGCTCTGAATTCTCGTCTATGACTCCCGCCGCGAATGTAAGGTTTGGCAGAACAAGGGTAAAGGATGAACCGTCGGAAGAGATGAATGGTCGGAACGCCTCTCCTTTTCCTGCGTAGTCTTGCTCTATCTTGTCAAAGCCGGAGCCTTTGGATTCCATGTACCTGCAATATTCCAGCACCGCACAAATAAGTTCGTTCCGTCTTCTTGGAATGATTGAAGCGATGTTCTTTTCCCTTTTGAGCTCTCTTACTCCCAGCAGGGAGCCGGGGGACGTTATTTCGAGCCTGTCTTTGAACATGTTGACCTCTATCTGGCTGCCTGACATGAAATAGTTCCTGTGGGCGATTGCGTTCACGATGCCTTCCGTGACAGACCGGGGCGGATAGGAGATATAGTCGCTCCTGCCCGTGTCCTCTTTTTTGAAACCGTTGGCGGAGTTTGTGAAGTGAGTGTAGTAAAACTTCACTTAACTTCACTAAAAACTTCATTCACTTCACTGCTTTGACAAGGTGGCAAGGGGCACCCGGTCATTTGAGCAGGTTGTCCGGCACGAAGTTTTTCCTGATTCTTGTGTAAAACTCCATCAGCAGCGTATGTTCGGCTTCTGACTGTTCCTTTGAACGGTCGGAGACTGTATCGTCGTGCAGCAGGCGTGCGGGGTGGATTCCCAGCACATTTGCCATGGTCACTAAAAGGTCAAACGAGGGCTTTCCCAGACCGCACTCGATGTTCCCTATCGTTCCCGTTGAAACGTTGCACAGCTCCGCAAGCCTTTCCTGCGATAGCCCGCGCTTCTTCCTGTATTTCTTGAGGTTGTCTACAAATTCCTGCTGGTAACGTTCCATGGATTCCCAGTATAAGATGGAGTTTTTTTACTTGCCATAATGGTATAATTGGAGTATACTATCAGTCAAAATGATAATCTAACGAGGAAGAAAATGTTTTGTGCTAAATGCGGACAGGAATTTGATGACGGGGTGCAGTTTTGCCCGAAGTGCGGGGCACAGGCTGCTGATTTGAATCGTGTCGATTCAGGGGCGGATGATTCGCCTGCTGAGGAAGAGCTGGTGGATGAGGCGGAAGTCAAAAGCGAGACTCCGCAATCACAGAAAAAAAGAAGTGGAGCGGCACTGTTTGGTAAGCTGCTAGAAAAGTTTGCAAGCCTTTCCACCATATACAGGGTGGTATGCCTTGCTGTTCTTGCAGTGGTGGTCATCGTTTTCATCAGTATCCTTGGGAAGCTGGGAATATTCAATCGTGGCAAACCAAAGCTTTCGGTAGAGGTAAGCTCATCTTTGGAACGGGTTTTAAATATCAATGAGCTTCATACGGTTGAATACATATACAAATCGTATGTCGTTGCCTACGAACACCCGTTCTATGATGTGGATGTATATGACCAACTGAATGAGGTTTCCCCTTTTTATTCATATCTGAAAACTCAACTTATTGGAGGTTCTTTGGAGAAGACGGCCGGAAAGTTTATGAAAAACACAAAGTGGATATCTGGCTTTACCGGTGGTTCTCTTCAGTTTGAAGATTTAAAATCTTGGGCAAATGCTTTTGTTGCCTTGAGCTCCGACTGTGAAAGTTTAAATGCTTTTTTGAATGATTCCAAAGAAGATGATATCTATAATCTACAGATACTTGGATATGACAGTAGGCAGGCGTTTGTCCAGGACTTCGGTCTAGACTCTGATGATTCCTTGAGAAGGTTGAACTTGGCATTTGATGGTATTACTACCTGGTGTGAAACACAATCCGATTTTATGGATCTTGCCGGATTCGTTGCGCTCAAAAGGGCGGATGTTGAATCCGCAATCCATAATAAAGAGTTGTATGCAGCAGCATATGACGGAACTGTTATTGCGGGAATCAATAAGGAGATAACCTTTGATGTCGATGAGGATAGGCAGACGATTGTCGTGCATATTCCACCTGTCAGTATTGTTGAATTAAATGCGGATGTTACCCACGTTATAGACAGGACGATATTTTCTTCGGCCACAAAGAGCAACAATTGGATGACGGAGGCCAGTATTCTGTGCCGAGAGGACTTGAACAGAAAAATACAAGACGACAAGGAATTCCTGAACGTAGCACGGGAGAACGCACGGGGGGCGGTGCAAGCGCTTATAAAGCCGTTTGAGAAGCTTTCTGGATATCAGTTTGAGATTGTGGAGGATTAAGTATGAAAAGTGTACAGTGTCGCATAGTTGCTGTTGCCTGTTTGGCTCTTTCTATTTTTCTCGGTTCCTGTAAGAAAGAGGCTCCCGCCGCCATCAATGCAGAAGAAATACGAAGCATCTGCAACCTGGCGGTGATGGAATGCTATTATCATAATAGGGCTGAGTCAACAAGGGTGGATAAAATCGCTTTTGGGCTTGGTGGTACCAAGGAAAGGTCTTTTTGGACGGAGTATACTGCAAAGATAAAAGTCGGAGTAGATGCGTCCCAGATCGTCATCGATGTTGAGGGGACCACGGTGACGATAAAACTGCCCAAACCTAAGAATTTGAGCAAACCGAACATCCTCGAAGATACTATCACCACCTTCTCTTCGGAAGGGGGCAAGACGAAAATAACGGGCAATGAGCGTCTTCAGGCAAAGAATGATGCAAACAAAAATATGGTGACGGAGCTCCTCGAAAATTCTACGTTGATGCGCAATGCGGAAGAACGTGTAAAAGAAATTCTGAAAAGCTATATTGAACAGATGGGCAAACTTTCAGGAGTCGAATACACGATAAAGTGGGAAAGTTTGTCGTAAAAACCTTTGTTACAAGAACAATTTATGCTTAAATAGGATGGAAAACTATGGCACGGTTCCAACTTCAGTTTCAGAAGATTCAAAACGGCAAGATCGTCTCTACGGCAGGCACCAGCATAGAGGCGGACAGTGCTTCCGAGGCAAAAAACAAATTCTTGGCAACGCATCTGCCAACGAATAACAGCAAATACAAGATTCTTTCTTGCGTAAAAAAGTAAGAGCCTTTTCTGACCGCCTTGGCCGCCAGAGGGGGCTCATGAGGAGTTTCCTGCCCCCGCTGCAAGGCGGAGGCGGTGCCGCTCCCGCCCGCATATTATGACTAAGGATAGCTGCTGAGATTATGAAAGATGCGACCAGAAGCAGGCTCAGGCTTTTGCGTGATTACGTGGACGGCGATGCCGACACGGCTTATGAATACATCATGCTGGCGATAATCTTCGTCAACACGGTGAGCATAGGGCTTGAGACATCCGAAAGGATTTTCAGCCGGTACGGGGACATACTGACCTGGATTGGCAGGATCTGCTTCTTCTTTTTCCTGGCGGAACTGGTTTTCAAGGCCATCGTATACAACAAGGAGTTCTTTGGGGAAGAGCGGAAGGACGAAAAGAGCAGGCCGTTCTATTTTATAAACTGGTGGAACATCTCGGATTTGCTGATAGTGATTGTCTCGGCAATCCCGGAGCTCAGTTTTGGCGGTGTGTTCCGCATGTTCAGGTTTTTAAAGGCGGCCAAGCTTCTTCGGTCTGCAAAATTCCTGAAGGCCGTCCGATCCTTCCGTGTCCTGAGGGTCTTCAAGTTCGTCAATGAGTTCTCAAGCCTGCGCTCCATATTCAGGGGGCTTATGAAGGCGGTCCCGGGCATTTTTGCGACTTTCTGTTTTCTGGCCGTATTCGCGTATGTGTACGGCGTTATCGGGACATGCGTTTTCATCGATGAAAGGTGTTCGGAATATTTTGGCGATTTAGGTAAGTCCGTTTTGACTTTGTGCCAGCTTCTGACGATGGACTCATGGTTCTCGGGAGTTACGCGGGGTATAATGAAAGTCTATCCCTGGGCATGGATTTATTTCGTGTCCTATGTCTTCATCGCCGCACTGGTGATTATGAATGTCATCGTCGGAATAATCGTGGACTCCATTGCAAAGGAGCGGGATCTTCAGCGGGACGACAAGACGGAGGTGACGCTGGAACGCTTTTCCGAGCAGATTGCGGAACTGAAGAAGACGATAGAACTGCATGAAGAGCGCTATGAAGAATATATCGCCAAAACCAGCAGCAGCGGTTTGCTCGGTCTGGTGAGGAAAGCTCCGGACGGAAAGCCTTCTGCACCGTCATCCTCGATGTGCAGCTGGCGTTCCGCCCCGTAGTCCATAGGTTTACATCATCTTTTGTTTTTGTGGGAGTCGGATTATGAAGTGCCGTTATTGCGGGGATGTCCTTAAGGTCGTTGGAGAGAAGCTTTTTACCGCCACGGGCGAACGCTGTGCGGGCAATCCTGCGGGCTTCCACGTGGGGGTGACGGACGGTGAGTGCTGCGTCTACTGCGGGAATCCTGCCAGCTGCCAGTCCGGAAAGCTCCGTACCAGATTCGGTGCTGCGTGCAAACATTCCCCAACCGGCATGCACTGCCTGCAGTAGGGCGCCTCTTGCCTTTTCCCGGAAAATGTCTTACTTTCTAAGGCATGACGAGTGCGCAACTGAAAAAGAAACTGCAGCTGTCTCCTTCCGATCAGGAGGAGATTCATTCTGCCGTCCGGGAGGCGGAAAAAAAGTCGGGCGGAAAGATTTCCCTCGTGATTGCGGCGGAAAGTTCTTCCTACGCTTTCTGGGAGCTCTTCTATGCGGTCCTGACTGCCTTCCTGCTGACCCTCTGCATGCTGCCCCTGTCGCCGCACGTGAACCACTGGATCGGTTCCATGCTCGGGGAAAGCCGTTCTGTCTATCTTTCCATGTTCAATATTGCCTCGGAGGTTTTTGTCGTAACGCTCCTGTACCTCCTGTACAACATTCCCTTCTTTGACCGGATCATACTGCCGGCCGGAGCCCGTCATCATGCGGTTTCCGCCCGGGCGATGGAATGCTTTGCGATGGGGGGCGTGTACTGCGGAGAGGCGCACCGGGGCATACTCGTCTACGTTTCGTTCTTTGAGCGCGAAGTCAGGATCGTCGCTGACCGGGGCATCAGCAGCGTCATCTCGCAGGACCTGTGGAACCTGCTGGCGGATGAGCTTGCTGAAAGTCTGAGCCGGGGCGAGGTAAAGGCTGGCCTCCTGCATGTCACGGAGCGCTGTGCGGACCTGCTGGCCGGCAGCCCGGAGCCGGTGAAAGCCGGCAGTGGGGACGATGCTGCGTCCGGCTTTGTCATTCTGGAAAATGAGAGGTGGGCATAATGGCCGAGCGAAATAGAATCCGTTTTGACAAATGGGTATGGGACAACGTTCCGCCCTTTTTCTTCATCTTTCTCGTTGTCCTGCTGGTGTTCGTCATCGTGGGATTCCTGACTAAGGCCATTGGCCCGGGGCCGGACCTGGTGGCAGAAGCCGTTGAAGGGGCTGTCCTTGTTCCGCTCATCATCCTGTTCGCCTGGTTTTTCCTGTTTGCGGCAAGCATTCTCATAAGCCTGTGGAAAAGCGGACGCTCCAGGCCGGCGGATCAGTCGGGGCAGGCGCAGGCATCCGGCCTGCAGTTTCCCGGCGGCGGGGCTGCAAGCCAGTGGTGAGTGGCTGCAGGCCAATGTGTAACGGGGCTGCTGCGCTTCCCTTTACAGCTGCTGCTGGTAGTAGTCGTGCTGTTTTTCCAGCAGTTCCATCACGTGGTCTATCATCTTCTGCTTCGGGTCGGCCTCATCGGCGGGCAGTGAAGCAAGGTATTCTTTCCTGAAACTCTTGCAGTCTATGACGGGGCTTGCCGCATAGATCATCTTTGCAGGGGCAATGAGGTCGTTCAGCATGTCCTCGTCCTGCAGTTCGAGCATGAGGCCGTTTATGCTTACGAGAATGACGATGTCAAAGAGACGGAGGTAGCTGTCGATTTCCCGCAGGCCCCGCTTTGTTTCGGGGTGACCGGGGCGGTAGCGGGTTCCGGCAGGGAAAACGAGGATGACTTCACCCCGCTTCTTGCAGTCGTCCATAGCATGCATGGCGGCAAGGTTGATTTTCCGTGCCCGCATCTCTTCCGCCTTAGCTTCCTCTTCGCTTACCTGCTTTTCCTTGCTGGTCAGGCTTCTGGTCGGGTAAATGACGACGCGGGAAAAGCTTTCTGCGAAACTGCGCACGATGGGGCTGTCCTCGTTAAGTTTCATGCCTGCAATGGCGACAATCCGCTTGGAAAGGTCGGCGAGCTTGGGGCTCCGGTCATGTTCCAGCATGTAGCAGAAGGCCGGCAGGTCGGTATTGGAATAATGCTCCATCAGGATGAGTCCCCGGCTGCCGGCACAAACCTGATCATAGAAATCTTCAAAATTGGCCCTGCCTTCGATGCTGCTTTCCGGCAGCAGGTTGTCTTCAACGAGCTTGTCCATGAACTTCCGCGTGGCAGGATTTGCTTCCTGATACACGTTGCTGCCGTCTATTTTCGCCGCGGCATGGGATACGGCGGCGAGCTGCTTGAACATATCTGCGTAACGAACTTTGAGGGACTGTCTTTCCATAGCATTGGACTCCTGCACACTGTGAGCTGTAATAGAATACCTATGATAAGATACCAGTATATCACAGAAGAAAGAAAAAAACAACGGCGCATACTGAGAGGATTGTACGTGATTCAACACGCGGCGGGGTAAAAAGATGAGCCGTCCTCGGTGGAGGATACTTCGGACGGCTCGATTATCATTTTATCCAAAAGGACGGGAGTTCTATGTCCGCAGCTTCCGGCCTTTGAATACACGTTCTGTGTACGGGTGCTGCCGGTTTCCGGCTCCGTACCCGCACGATGTTTTACTCCTGTCCTGTCTACTCCTTCACGCCTCCGACCGTCATGCCGACGATGAAGTACTTCTGCAGGAAGGGGTACACGACCAGAATCGGCAGGGTTGCAATCACCGTAATCGACGAGCGGATGCTTATGGGCGTGACCATTGCGCTGGCGCTGCCCGATGCTGCGGCGACTGCCATTGCGTTCGCGTCTGCCGCGGACGAACTCTGGTTCTGGCTGGACTGCAGGAATTCCATGAGCTTGTACTGCAGGGAGTGCAGGTTCACTTTGGGTGAACAGTAGAGGTAGGTATCAAACCAGCTGTTCCAGGCGCCGACCGCAACGAAGAGGCTTATCATGGCGACCGACGGAACGATGAGCGGCATGATGATGTTCATGAAAATCTTGAATTCCCCGGCTCCGTCTATACGGGCGGATTCCACAAAGCTGTCGGGCAGTCCGTTGATATAGGTGCGCACGAGAATGAAGTTAAACACGTCCACGATGTTCGGAATGATGTAGACTGCATAGCTGTTCAGCATGCCCAGCTTTTTGATGAGCATGTAGTTCGGGATGAGACCTGCGCTGATGTACATCGAGATGACGAGGACAATCGTAAAGGCCTTTTTAGCGACGAACTCCTTCCGGCTCAGGGCGTAGGCAAGCATACAGGTACAGAAGACGCTCACGCCGGTCTGCAGGACGGTCCTCGTGACGGAAATCAGGAATGCCCTGAAGAGCCTGTCGTCAATGAACAGGGCCTTGTAGTTCTGCCAGGTAAATACCCGGGGTAAGAGGCGGATGCCTCCCTTTACGGAATCCAGACCGTCATTAAACGAGATTGCGATGGTGTTCCAGAAGGGATAGACCGTTACGATGATGAGAAATGCAAGGGTAATGAAGATGACGGCGTTGAACAGTTTGTCACCGACTTTATTGTATTTTTTTCTGCCAATCATGGTGCTCATTATATCAACCTCTCTTCACCGGCGCTCTTGGCGATGTAGTTTGCCACAAGCAGCAGGAGGATATTGACGACGTTCTTGAAGATACCGGCAGCGGTAGCCAGTGCGAAGTCAAACTGTTTGAAACCGTATTTAAGTACGTATATGTCGATGGTTGAGGCGACGTCTTCAATCATGCCGTTGCGCAGGAAGAAGGGCATCTCAAAGTTTGCGTCAAGGATATGTCCCGCACTCATAATCATCATGATGATGATCGTCGGCTTTATGCCCGGCAGCGTGACGTGCCAGATTTTGCGGATCCTGCCGCAGCCGTCAATCTCGGCAGCCTCATAGAGGTTGGGGTCTATGGCGGTCATTGCGCCCAGGTAGACGATGGTATTCCAGCCGACTTCCTTCCAGACGTAGGTCCAGCCGATGATGTGCCAGAAGTATTTTGGGGTAGCAAGCCACTGGATAGGCTTGTCGATCAGGCCGAAGAACATCAGCATGTCGTTCAGGATTCCGTCTTCGACTGCAAGGGCGTTGGCGACCAGGCCCGTAACGATAACCCATGACAGGAAGTGGGGCAGGTAGGAAACGGTCTGCGTAAAGCGCTTTATGGCGACACACTGAACCTCGTTGAGGAACACTGCAATCAGGATGGCAGTGATGAATCCCAGCGCGGTACTGATGAGGCTCATACCGACCGTGTTGCGCAGGGACATGAGGAATTCCCTGTCCTTAAAAAGGAAGAAGAATTTAGTAAGGCCAATCCACTGCTGCTTTGAAAAGGGCAGGTTTGGCTTGTAGTTCTGGAACGCCATGTTCCAGCCCCAAAGGGGAACAAATTTAAAGAGGATGATGTACAGAACGAACGGAAGCGACATCAGCACCAGCTGCCGCTGGCTGAACAACATCTGCCAGAATGTCTTCTTCCTGTTCAAAGGGGTCGCTTGTGACATGGCTGTAAAATACTCCTTGCTTTAGAAAAAAGGGCTGCCCAGGATGAACGGACAGCCCTTTTTATTTACTCGATGAACAGATTACTCGGGCATACCGCCGAATTTCTCGACGCGGTTGTCAAGGTTTTCCTGCATGAACTTGACGTACGCAGCGAGGTTTGCCTTGTCCATCTCCTTGATGTACTCGTTCCAGGTCTTCTCGAAGTCACCGGGCTTGCCCTTAATCATGTCAGGCATGTACTTCCGGCGGACGGTCTCGGTCTTGGCGAGGGCGAGTTTCGCCTCGGAGCCGTCGACCGGGTCGATTTGCCACATGGGATACCAGCCGGCGTTTGCGGGCGGGTTCGGATCGACGAGGGCGGCGTTGGAAGCGACGCCATAGGCATTCCACAGCTCAATGTCCTCAGGCTTTGCATTTGCCTGGAACTCCCACGGGATGTTCATCATCGCACATGCATTGCCGTCTGAGTAGGAACCTTCCATCTTGGGGGCTTCTTCCCACCAGAGGGTTGCCTTGTTGTGGAGGATCCAGTTGGGGTCTTCCTGGTCGTGACGCTGCTGATCGGTGCGTGAGGGGCGGCCCTGTGCATCATACTGCCAGTCTTCGCCCTCGAATCCCCACTGGAGGACCTTCTGGTTCTCTTCCTTGATCATCTCGTCCATGAACTTGATGATGGCGATAGCCTTGTCCTTGCTGCACTTGGTCGTGATTCCGTATCCGCGCTGCAGGTTGGGAATCGGGATGTCGCGGTAGTGCGGTTTGATGCTCTCGTCAAAGACGATGGGGAGCGGAGCGTAGGTGCGTCCGTACAGGCCTGCGGTCTTGAGCGTATTCTCGGCCTCGTTCATGAACTGCCATCCCTGGATGAACATACACAGGACACGGCCCTGGGCAATCTTTGCATAGTACTGGTCGCGGTTGTCGGTGAAGGACTCGGGATCAATCAGACCGCGCTGGAAGTAGCCGTTGGCAAGCTTGAACCAGCGCTTTGCGTTCTCGTCGGTAAAGTTGTCCTTGTAGATGTACTTTCCGCCTTCCTGGACAACGTGGCCGTTTCCGTCGTTCGGATATCCGGCGAGGAAGTTCGGCGGGTTCCAGAGGTTGAACGCTTCCCAGTCAGCCGTGATGATGGAGAAGGGAATCGTCTTCATGCCTTCGATCGTCGGGTACTTCTTTGCATAGGCCTCGAGCATGTCGAACAGCTGGTCGACGGTCTTGATCTTGGGATAGCCGAATTCCTTGAGGACGGCCTTCTGAACCCAGAAGCCGTTCTGGTTGTAGTAGGTTCCCTGATCGGGGCCGTCGTAGACGCCGTAACCGGGCAGACTGTAGATGTGGCCGCCGTCGATCTCGAGCATCTGCTTCCAGACGCCGGCATAGTGCTTCTTCAGGTTGGGGGCATACTGCTCTACCAGATCCTGGAGGTCGATGAGACAGCCTGCTTCCTGGAACTTGGGTGAGTCAACCTCGACCAGATCGGGCAGGTCGCCGCCCGCAATGAGAACACCGATCTTCTGGTCCTTGTCGCCGACGAGAATGTCGAACGAGAAGGTCACGCCGAATTTGTCTTCTATCCACTTATACACCTTGTTGTCCGCCGGGGGCTGCTGCCTCTGCTGGATGGTGAAGATGGAGATGTTCATGGGCTTTCCCTTTCCGGAACCTGCATCGGCACCGGCTTTGCCGCCCTTGGAACATCCAGCCAGGGCAAGTGCCAGGCATCCGAAAAGAAAGAAACTCTTCACTTTCTTCATCATGTATTTCCTCCAAACGATGAATGAGTTGCGTACATACGGGCTATCTATTTCAGCCCTCTACTGTAGTATGGTAAAGTCATATCGCAGGAAGTGCTATAGTATATTTTACCTAAAAAGTCTGTGCCGCAGGGGGCGGGAGGAGCGGGTGCGGCATGGGCGGGTACCCCTGTACTTGGTTTGCTGTTCTGCGTTAGCGTACGCATGCGTGCGCTGGTTCTTATCCGGCGTTTATCTGAATTTCTCCGCCCCAGGGAATGCGGAATGAGGCGCAGAGGTCGCGGTACTCTTCTTCGTCCTCGGGACTGCGCAGTTTTGTCACGAAAAAGCTCTTGTCGGCGGGAAGGTCACTCCGGTAGGGCAGGGCGGCTGATGGGGACTGGACGGTGGCTGTGCCCGTTCGGTCGGTGTTTCCGGCCTCTGTCTCTGCGCACTGCCATACCTTGAGGGCCTGCTTTGCCACGCCGTCCCTGCTGTCAACGACCTGGACGTCTTTTCCTGCGGCGGCGGCGATGGAGCCGGCGACATGGGTAAAATGGGTACAGCCCAGGATGATTGTATCACAGCCTTGGTCCAGAAACTGGGAGACGGCGGGCTGTACGGCTGCCATCCGCTCCTCTGCTGTTGCCGTAAAGAGCGAGTGCTCGATGAACGAAATCAGGTCGGGATCGCCCCGCTTGAAAATCTCGCAGTCGGCGGCGTATTTGCGTATGAGGTCTTCGCAGTAGGGGTGGCGGACGGTCGCATTGGTTGCAAGCAGGCCGATCCTCTTGTTCCGGGAGACGCGGGCTGCAAGCCGTATGGCGGGAACCGTGCCGACAATCGGCAGGGACGAAAAGCGGCTGCGCAGTTCGGCAAGGGAGGTAACGCTGATCGTGTTACAGGCTATGACCAGGGTATCGGGATCCCAGCGGCGCACTATCTCCGCAATGGAAGCCGCTGCGCTCTCCGTTACTTCGTCTGCCGACTTTTCCCCGTAGGGAAAATGGGCCGTATCGCCCACATACACGCAGCGGGCTCCGGGCATCTTGTGCTTGAGTTCCATCATGTAGGGAATGCCGCCCGTTCCGCTGTCCAGAAAGGCGAAGTCAACGCCCCGGCAGTCGTCCCGCACCCCTTTCTGTTTCATTGTATGCATCGTCTGTATCGTGTCCATGCTGCTGCCTTCTCAAATTATGCGTTCTTCTCCCGCTTCCTGCCCCAGTTATGATAGAAGCGGTACATGAAGACCCGCTGCATCAGCGAGCATGCTGCCGCGGAGACCGCCTTGGGCATTCGGCTGGCGAAGAAATGCTGGATCCTGTAGTGCTGCTCCCACTCGCAGTGCTTCTGCTCCCGGTCCTTCCAGGGGCTTGCAAAGTAGTAGGAGTCATACAGTGACTTCAGGGGATGATTGCTGTTGGCGTACCAGGGGCGGATGAGGGCGTTGCCCGAAAAATGAGCGATGACAACGTGCTGCTTTGCCTCTGCGAATGATGCGGCGTGCTCCCTGAAGTAGGCCTGCCTGTATATGACCGCCAGCTGTTCTGCGTCAAAGAGGAAAAAGGGGGACTGGAAATTGTAGCGGCAGTCCAGCGTTGCGATTTCGTCCCGGAGCGACAGGTTGATGAGATCCTGATCCGGCAGCGGATATGTGCCCCAGCCCTGTGCAATGCCGTCAAGCAGGAGTTCTCCCGCCTTTTTCTCCCTCCATGCGTCTATGTCCATCAGGAGGAAGCCCGAGTTGTGGTAGCGTTCCAGTTTGACGGGATGAATGGCAAGGTACTCCCGGGAGATGCAGTCGTGCACCATCCCCAGACAGCAGCCCTGCATGTCTTCGGTGAGCAGGGGAGCAAGGCTTGCGTTTATGAGCGTGTCGCAGTCAATGTATATGAGCCTGCCGTGCAGGTCGGGAAGCAGGTCGGAAAGAAAAATGCGGGCAAAAATCGTATTGTTTCCGTCCGAAATGCAGCCGTACTTCTGTATGCGGTCCTTAATGCGTTCCAGCAGCGGTGTGGCATCCAGAAAGCGTATGTCCCTGCCCGAACCATAGGAGGCGGTGAGCTGCCCGAGCGTTTCCCTGCTTGCCTCATGTATGCCGTCGTCCAGAACGTATATATGAATTGCCTCTGCATCCCGGTTTCTGTCCAGCAGGGACATGAGCGACACGCCCAGTACGGGAACGTAGTTTTCATCGGAGGCGTAGGCGACCTGCAGGATGCCGGCTGGGCTTTTTAAATCCATCATCGTACTATACCACAGAAATCGGGGGGCGTGCAACATGATGCAGCCGGCTTGCATGTGGCCCTGCAATACGAGGGGACACCGGCCTGCGTGAGGCGTGCATGAGGAAGCCCCTGCTGCGGTCCTGTCCGGGGCGTGCTAATTTCATTTGACTAAATGGTTTCAATAGCTTAGAGTATAGCTATGTACCTTTACAATCCATGCCTGTACCCAGGCTGCAAGAAGCAGGCCATGTCATCGTTCGATGAAAACGGAGAACTGGCCGAAGTACCCGGCTACTGTCTTGAGCATCAGAAGAACCTGCAGGAAATCCGCGGGCGCCTTCGCGAATACATCATGACGCATGACAAGATAGTCGGCCTGAGCGCCCCCGGGTTGACGGTGACGGACATGGATTTGAGCGGTAAGAAATTCTACGGCTGCAACCTCCAGCACTGTACCTTCACGAATGTGAGCGCAACCGAGCTGCGGCTGCGCATGTGCATGTTCGACTTTTCAACGATAACCGACTGCAACCTGATCAAGTGCAACATGCAGTTTACGTCTCTGGCAGGTTCCAAGCTTGTGCATGCCCTGTTTACGGGGAGCGACTTCATCCACAACAACTTCAACGGGATTACGGCCTATCAGTGCAGCTTTGACGACAGCGACCTCTACAATACCCGTTTCATCAAGGCGGTTCTGATAAATACGTCCATGATGAACTGCAACATGAAGAAGGCAGTCTTCTACGGTTCCGTCCGGGAAGGGGTGTCGTTCAAGCTGTCCAATACCGGAGAAGCGCTCTTTGACCGGAACAAGGGCGGCCTTATGGGAGACGCCGGCACGAGTCTGGATGACGGACTGGAAAGGAAGAATGACCTATGAAAATATACTTCAACCTCTGTCTGGAAGAATTTACCAACTGCTATGTCGTCGTAAACGACCAGCCTGACGTGATGGAAGCCCTGATCATAGATCCGGGCAGGATCAGCAGCGAAATCATAGACCAGATTGAACGGGATCACTACAAGCTGACGGGCGTCCTGATTACCCACAACCATACGAACCACGTAAAGGGACTTTCGACCCTGAAGAAAATCTATTCGCCCTACATCTACGCTGCCGATTATGACGTGGGCGGAAGCCAGTCCGTCGTCCTGCGGGGGAACGGGGACATTGACGTTGCGGGGCTGAACGTCAAGTACTATTCCGTCCCCGGCCACAGCTCGGACAGCATGGTCTACCGGATCGGCAACGTCCTCTTTACGGGCGATACGATTACGTCCGGCATCATCGGAGAGACGAGCAGCAAGTATTCAAAGAAGCTTCTGCTGGATAACATACTGGAAAAGATTTATTCCCAGGCCGAGTCTACCATCCTCATGCCGGGGCACGGACCGCCTTCGACGATTGAAGGCGAAAAGCAGTTTAATCTGGATATTCCGTATATTCCGAGCTGATGGCGGACTGACGGGGCTTCAGCCCCCTGTCGGGAAGGGCTGAGGCTCATGTCGGAATGGGGGCCGGGCAGCATTTGCTTCCGGCCGTCAGGCGCCGGCAAATTCGTCTTTCAGGATGGCGAGGGAGCGGCATTCTTCGGCCCGGTCGGGCGAGGTGCTTGCTTCCACAAAGCCGGGCTTCTGGTATTCGTCGCGGGAGTCGATTTCTTCCTGCGGTACCTGCCCCGGATGAAAGAGCAGTTCCAGCGGCCGCTGCTTCCGTTCGGCGAGGGCAATCAGCTTGGGCAGGACGGGACGCAGGTTCTGTTCGGTCATGGCGCCGCTGAAGAACACGCCGGAAAGGTAGGTCGGCGTTATGCCCCGCCGTCTCAGGCCCCGCTTGACCCGGGCCGAAAGCATGTTCAGCATGACGCACTTGATGACGTTGGCGGGCTGTATCTTCCTGTAGAGGGCCGGGGTCGTGAGGTAGGGCAGGAGGGGGTCTTCCGAACAGCGGATGCAGGCTACCGTGCAGCCCTCCTGCTCCAGTTCGGTCACTGCGTCCATCAGCGCGTCAAAGAAGACCGGAATGTGGTGGGGGTGCTGGTGGCTGTCCAGGCAGACGGCCTTCCTGTCGAACAGTCCCGTCCCCAGGCACCGCCGTATCTGGGCGGCAAGCTCCTGTGCGAGCTGCCTGCGGACGCGGCCCCGC
The DNA here is from genome assembly GCA_946410085.1 of uncultured Treponema sp. GTDB lineage: Bacteria > Spirochaetota > Spirochaetia > Treponematales > Treponemataceae > Treponema_D. Next base: position 19,694 of record CAMJZA010000066.1, read on the forward strand.
TTCCATGGCGTGAATGATGCCGCGAGCAGCGAGAGCCA
>CAMJZA010000067.1 GCA_946410085.1 uncultured Treponema sp.
TTCAAGCGGGGGCTGGCAAACCTGGCATCCTTCGGCAGGCGCTAGCCGGACCTTTCGTACCGTCCTGCCGCCCGGGCGGGAACTGCAGGACGGGTTTCGTTTAAAACCCTGCCGTGCAACGTTTAAAACCTGGCCGTGCACCATTTAAAAACTGGCTGTGCAACGTTTAAAACCTGGCCGAACAACATTTAAAAACCAGCTGAGCAACGTTTAAAACCTAGGCGTGCAACGTTTAAAACCTAGCTTAGCAGCATTTAAAACCGAGCCGAGCAACGTTTAAAACCCGGCTTAGTACCGTTTAAAACCCTGCCGGAAACCGGCTGACTTTCCGGCTTGCCAGAAACTGCCCTGCCCTGTATACTGTCCGAAAACGACAGACAGGTAAGGTTGTGTAGTATGGCGGATACGGCGGAAGTGCGGCAGGTCATGGGAAACGAGGCGATTGCGCTCGGTGCGCTCGCCGCAGGGGTGAATCTGGTCGCAGGCTATCCGGGGACCCCCTCCTCGGAGATTATCGAATGTATTTCCCGATATAACAGGGATACCGGGGCCTACGTTGAGTGGTCGGTCAACGAGAAGGCGGCTGCCGAACTTGCAGCGGGCGCGTCGATTGCCGGATCGCGCAGCCTCATCACGATGAAGCAGGTGGGACTGAATGTTGCGTCCGATCCCCTGATGTGCCTTTCCTACGTCGGCGTCAAGGGCGGTATGGTCATCGTCAGTGCAGACGACCCCGGCCCCATTTCCAGCCAGACGGAACAGGACACGCGGGTGTTTGCCCGCTATGCAAAAATGCCCGTCTTTGACCCTTCCAGCCCTTCCGAAGCCTTCCGCATGGTGCAGGATGCCTTTGCCTGTTCCGAGCAGTACAATACGCCGGTCATCATCCGTCCGACGACCCGGGTCTGTCATGCCTATGAAAGCATGGCCGTGCCTCCCCTGGGCAGGGAACGCGAGCGGGGCAGTTTTGTCAAGGATACCGCCCGCTGGGTTATCTTTCCCCGCGCGTCCTTCCTGAACCACAAGCGGATCTTTGAGCGGGACGAACATATCCTGCCGGAACTCTTTTCCCGCTATCCCCTGAACAGGATTGAGCGGCCCTTTGCGGCAGACGGAGGCGGGGCTGCGGCGGCTCCGGATGACGCTCCTGCGGCAGCCCTGCCTGCCCGGCCGCTTCCGGCCTGCGGCAGGAAGGGCATCGCCTGTTCGGGCGTCAGCTATGCCTACGTCAGGGAGGCCCTGGAAATCCTTCGGAAGCAGGCGGCTTCCGAATCCCTTCCTGCGGACCTGCTTCTTTTTAAAGTCTCGACCCCCTATCCCTTCCCGGAAGCGCTTGCCTGTTCCTTCCTGAAACAGGCAGAAGAAGTCCTCGTCGTGGAGGAACTGGATCCGGTCCTTGAGCGGGAACTCATCTATCTGGAAGGAAAGTTCCGCCTGGACGCCGGCATTCACGGCAAGCTCAACGGCAGCATCGCGGAGGCGGGAGAAAACACGGTCGACTCCGTCCGGCGGGCAATTGCGGACTTCATCGGTCTGGACGCAGGTCCTGCCGCTGATGACACGCCCCCGCTGGAACTGCCGGTCCGGCCGCCCGTCCTCTGCGCAGGCTGTCCGCACCGGGGGGCCTTTTATGCCGTCAAGCAGGCCTCGAAGGGGGAGAAGACGGCCTACTGCGGCGACATCGGCTGCTATACCCTGGGCAACTCAAAGCCGCTGGATATGTGCGATACCTGCCTCTGCATGGGGGCTGACATCACGATGGCGCAGGGCCTGTACCACAACGAGCCGGACCGGCTCTGCTTCTCGTTCATCGGGGATTCCACCTTCTTTGCGTCCGGTATTCCCGGCGTCGTCAATGCGGTCTACAATCAGTCCCGGCAGGTCATCTGCATTCTGGACAATTCGACGACAGCGATGACCGGCCATCAGCCGCACCCGGGTACGGGCCGGACGATGATGGGGGAGACTGTGGAAAAAATCAGCATTGAAAAAGTGCTTGCGGTACTCGGTGTCGCCCCCGTCCTGACGGTCAATCCCTTCAGGCTTGCAGAGGCCCGTGCAGCCGTGCAGGAAGCCGTTGCCGCCGTCAGGGATACTGCATCCCGGCCGGGGGTGAGCGCCGTTATTTTCCGTGCTCCCTGCATTGCCGTCGCAGGCAGGCTGGGCTGCCGCTTTCCCGCCCCGCTGGCCGTGGACACCGCCGCCTGCATCGGATGCCGCAGGTGCATCAATGAACTGGGCTGTCCTGCAATTTCGATCGATGCAGAAACGGAGAAGCCGGTCATAGACCGGTCGACCTGTACCGCATGCAGTCTGTGCGCGCAGGTCTGTCCGGTACAGGCAATACACGGCAGTGAGGAGGCAGGGGCATGAGCAGGAGCATCATAATCTGCGGGGTAGGCGGTCAGGGAACGGTTCTCGCCGCAAAAGTCATTGCGCAGGCGGCGCTTCAGGTGGGGCAGAAGGTCCTCGCGGCGGAGACAATCGGCATGGCCCAGCGGGGCGGTTCCGTCGTAAGCCATGTGCGCATCGGGGACGATGCGTTTTCGCCCCTTGTCCCGAAGGCGGGGGCGGACCTGCTGATCGCCTTTGAAGCTGCCGAGGCAGTCCGCAACATCGGCTACCTGTCTCCTGCTTCCGTCGTCATCGTGAACCGTGCGGTCATTCAGAGCGTTACGGGCAGTCTTGTGGGCAGGCGCTTTGCGGCCGGAGACATGCTTGCGGCACTGGAAGAGCGGGCGGGGAAGCTAGTCGCCGTTGATGCGGACCGTGCGTGTTCGCAACTCGGTTCGGCAAAGGCCCTGAACATGGTCCTGCTCGGGGCCGCCTGCAGGGAAGGCCTTTTCAGGCTGGACGATATTGCGGCGGCAATGAAAAAGCTCGTAAAAGCGGACTTTTACGAGCTGAATAAAAAGGCTCTGGAATTTTTCGGAAGCTGAGCTGCCTGCGGGAAGCGCAGTGCCTTGCGTTGCCTGCGCTGCGCTTTAGTCGTCGACAAAGAGGATGAGGTTCAGCCCGTCCCGCTGCAGCTTTACGTCGTGTTCCGATCCGTCCTTAAACTCTTCGGGGGTAAGGGGAACGGCTTTCTTTATCTTCTTCTTGTCCATCCAGTCGGTGAACTTGATGACGCCGTAGTAGACGAGGATCTTCTTTGTCCGGCTGTACACGTACAGGTTGACCGGCAGGTTCTGGATCCTGTTCTTGGATGACAGGAAGAGGCTGTCGTTTTCGCTTTGCGTGATGACGTCTCCGCTGACGATGTAGGTCTGGGCAGACGCTTCATAGACGGAAACGGTTCCCGTATCCGACGACATGTTCATGCCTGCATCATAGATGTAGAAATTAAGGAGGTCATCTTTCTGGTCGCTGATGATCTTGTACTTGTTGTCCTTCGGCTTCAGTATCTTGATTGCGAAATAGCGGTAGTGCGTATAGTCAATGCCTCGGTAGAAGGAGTGGAAGAGCTTGGGCGTCGGTGACCAGCGGTCCATCCTTATGGGGTTGATGAGGTGCCACTCGTCTTTAAAGCGGCCTCCCCAGCCGTATACTTCGGCAGTGATGTTCTTATCATACGTACGGTTATATACCTGAACACTGTTTTTAAACCTTCCTTCATCTTCGTCCGGACCGCTGTCAACGACGAGATAGGTTGCCCCTTCGCTGTCAAACTCGGGAAGGTTTATCTGGGGAACGATGTAGCCCGTCTGTACCGGCGCCTCTTCCTCTACAGTCTCCGTATTCTCAGCATCAACCTGACTGCCCGTATCCGTACTCTGCGCAAAGAGTAAAAGTGAGCAGGAGAACGCAGTCAGTGTTACAAGTGTCATAAACCTTTTCATATATTTCATTTGTCGGAAATCCTAGCACGAACTTTACAGTTTGAACAGTAGATTGTGAAATAATGATTGTTATTTTTCTGCGGCCGAGGTATAATACCCTGCCATGTTCCCTCCTTTTATAGAAGAAAAAGCCCTTGAAAAATGCCGCTGGCTGACTGCAAGGCTCGACGCGGGCGAGGTCGGCCTGCGTCAGTTCGCCCCGGTCAGCAGGGAACGGGCAGGGCAGGGGCTGATGCTGGCTGCGATGATTGCCCGGGAAGGGGAGGGCGGACCGGACAGGCTTTTCTTTGCCTGTTCCGGCCTTTCCCGGCAGCTTTTTGTCGTGGATCCCCGGCTGGAAGGGCTCTTTCAGATAGCACCCCCCGTCATTGCTCCTGCAGCAATTACGGCTGCCCTTGCGAAGAACGACAGGGTGATTCATGAGCTGACCGCCCGCCTGCAGGACGAGTCTGCGCTGTCAGCAGAAGAACGGCAGGAACTCAGGCAGCGGCGGCGGGCCTTGACCGATGCATCGCTGGATGCGGTGTTTTCCCTCTATCACTTTCATTGTGCCGACGGGGTGGTCAGGAGCCTGCGGGAGGTCTGCGCTGCGTATGCCCGGCGGACCGGCCGGGGGGCGGACCTGCTGCCGCCGACGGGAACGGGAGAGTGTGCGGAGCAGAAGCTGCTGGACCTTGCCTTTGCCCGCGGCCTTACGCCGATCAGCATGGCGGAAGTCTTTTACTGCGCAGCCGGATCAGCCGACGCTGCGCGGAAGGGGCAGCGGACCTGCCCCTGCGATGCCCGCTGCGGCATTGTCCTGCCTGCGATGCTCGGCCTTGAGATCCTGTACCGGGATGATGCCGTCATTGTCGTCAACAAGCAGAGCGGGCTTCTGAGCGTTCCCGGCCGGGGACCCGATAAGCAGGACTGCATCGTGAACCGGGTCAGGCGCCTGTACCCCTTCTGCATGGAACAGCCGTCCGTCCACCGGCTCGATATGGAAACGAGCGGCCTGATGGTCCTTGCGTTCACGCCTGCGGCCCACCGGGAGCTTTCCCGGCAGTTTCAGGACGGGGAGGTCAGCAAGGAGTACGTTGCCCTTGTGGACGGCGTGCTTGCGCGGAAGGGGATAGCTTCATCGGGTATGATGGAACTGACCTTCCGCCTTGATGTGGACAACCGGCCCCATCAGATCTGGGACAGTGTATATGGAAAGAAAGCGCTGACGGAATGGAAGCTGGAGCAGGTGCAGGATTACCGTGCGCCGGACGGAAGCTGCCGTCCGGTGACGCGCGTCCTCTTCCGTCCTCATACGGGGCGGACCCACCAGCTCCGTCTTGCAGCGGCGGATCCGCACGGCTTCGGCGTGCCGATTGTCGGCGATACGCTCTACGGACGCTGTGCCGGAGGGGAGCGGCTGATGCTCCATGCCTCCCGCCTCTGCTTCACGCATCCGGTGACGGGGCAGCCGATGACTTTCAGCAGTCCTGCGCCCTTTTAGCGGGTCTCAGTCGCCTTCGAATGCGCCGATTGTTCCGGCGGAATAGAGGGCATCGCAGTAGATGCAGCGGTACTGTGCCTTTTCCCGGTTTACCAGATGGAACTCCTGCGGAACGTAGTGTTCGGTTGCCGTAATGCAGCGCGGGTTCTTGCATTCGATCACGCCCTGAATCTTGTCGGGCAGTTCCATCTTTATCTTCTTGGTTATCCTGGAGTCCTGAATGACGTTGACCGTGATGTTCGGGTCAATGTAGCCGAGTACGCTGTAGTCCAGGTTCAGGATGTTGTCGATTTTAATGATGTCCTTCTTTCCGCTCTTGACCGACTGGGCGTTCACGATAAGGGCAGTCGTGAATTTGGCGCTGTCCAGTCCCAGATAGCGGAAGACCTTCCAGCCGCTGCCTGCCTTTATGTGGTCTATGACCAGCCCGTTCTTTATTTCCGCAATGTTCAGCATGGGATTCTCCTCTCTGACTCCTTTCTATGACTGGGAAAAGTATAGTGCAACGGAAAGGCTCTGTCCAGATGGAGGGCCGGGCCGGGCAACGCCCGGGGCAACCCCTGCGTTTTCGGGCAACGCCCGGGGCAAAGCCCGAGGCAGTTGAAAATGCAGCTGCATTTATGGTATATTCTTTGCCACGGAATCTCACTGAGCTTCCGAATCGTTTTACAAAATCAGGAGAAATAGATGAAAAAGGCACAGACAGTGCTTGCTGCCCTTGCGGCGGCATTTGCGTTCATGTCCTGCAGCGGCAAGACGGCAGCTGCAAAGACCGAGGCCCCGGCTTCTAAGGCTGAAGCTCCGGCTTCCGGCGCTGATTTCCACATCGGTGTCGTTACGGGAACGGTTTCCCAGTCCGAGGATGACCTGCGCGGTGCGGAAGAGCTTATCCGCCGCTACGGGGCCGTCAACAACGGCGGCATGATCCAGCACATTACCTACCCCGATGACTTCATGTCCCAGCAGGAGACGACGATTTCGCAGATTGTCGCCCTTGCCGACGATCCCAAGATGAAGGCCATCGTCGTCAATCAGGGTGTTCCCGGCACCGCCGAGGCATTCCGCCGCATCAAGGAAAGCCACCCCGACATCCTCTGCTTCACCGGCGAGCCCCACGAGGATCCCCTCGTCATCCAGAAGTCTGCCGACCTCGCCGTCAGCGCTGACTTCATGTCCCGTGGCTATACGATCATCTGGGCGGCAAAGCAGCTCGGTGCGAAGACCTTCGTGCACATCTCCTTCCCCCGCCACATGTCATACGAGAGCCTGGGACTGCGCCGCAACATCATGGAGCAGGCCTGTGCAGACCTTGGCCTTCAGTTCGTGTTCGAGACCGCTCCGGATCCGACGAGCGACGTCGGCGTTGCCGGTGCCCAGCAGTTCATCCTTGAGAAAGTGCCCCAGTGGGTCGAAAAGTACGGCAAGGATACCGCATTCTTCTGTACGAACGATGCCCACACCGAGCCGCTCCTCAAGCAGCTCGCCCAGTACGGCGGCATGTTCGTCGAGGCCGACCTGCCTTCTCCGCTCATGGGCTATCCGGGAGCCTTCGGAATTGACCTGACTGCCGAAGCCGGTGACTTCCCCAAGATCCTCAAGAAGGTTGAGCAGGTGGTCATTGAGAACGGCGGCAAGGGCCGCTTCGGTACCTGGGCCTTCTCCTACGGTTTCTCCGTCAGCGCAGGTCTGGGAGAGTATGCCAAGCGCATCCTCGAAGGAACGGCCAGCAAGGATTCCAGCGCAGACCTGTTCAAGGCGCTCGGTGAGTTCACCCCGGATGCGAACTGGAACGGCGGCTACTACGTTGACCAGAGCACGGGTGTCCGCGCGAAGAACCAGATCCTCATCTACATGGATACCTACATACTCGGCCAGGGCTTCCTGAAGACGACCGAGCTTGAGGTTCCCGAGAAGTACTTCAAGATCAAGTTCACGAAATAGACGGCGTCTCAACGTTCTGCCCCGGGGCTCAGGCTTCCGGGGCAGGATTTTGTTTCCATAATTATCAGTAATTGTACGATGAAAGAAGACATTCCGCTGTTGCGCCTCACGGGCGTGACGAAAGAGTTTGCAGGTACCGTTGTCCTTGAGGACGTTTCCTTTGACCTGCACAGGGGAGAGATTTTAGGCCTCGTCGGAGAGAACGGCGCAGGCAAGACGACCCTCATGAGCATCCTCTTCGGTATGCCGGTCATCGCCGCGACGGGCGGTTATGGCGGCAGCATACAGATTGACGGGAGTGAAGTTCATTTTACCAGTCCCTTTGACGCACTTGATGCCGGAATCGGCATGGTGCATCAGGAGTTCTCCCTCATTCCCGGTTTTACGACGACCGAGAACATCATGCTCAACCGGGAGCTTTCGAAGGCGAACCCGATGGTATACCTGTTCGGCGAGCGCATGAGCGTACTCGACCGCGCTGCAATGAAGAAAAGGGCCGGGGCCGCCATACAGCGGCTTGGCGTTGACATAGACCCGGACATGAAGGTGTCCGAAATGCCGGTGGGCCACAAGCAGTTCACCGAAATAGCCCGTGAGATTGACCGCGACAACGTGCGCCTGCTCGTGTTTGACGAGCCGACTGCCGTCCTTACGGAGTCGGAGGCAGAAATCCTGCTCAAGGCGATTAAGGAACTTGCGGCTTCCGGCATCGCAATCATATTCATCTCCCACCGCCTGCAGGAGGTCATGGACATCTGTGACCGGGTGGTGACCCTGCGCGACGGCAAGACAATCCGCGATGTCGCCGTTTCCGAGACGAACGTTTCGGATATTGCCGCCTCTATGGTCGGGCGGACGGTGACGGCAGATCACCTGAAGAAGCAGGCAGAGCTGAATGCGGCGGAAACCGAGAAGCTTCCCGATGACTACGTGCTTGACGTGCGCAATCTCTGGGTTGACATGCCCGGTGAGACGGTCCGCGACGTGAGCTTCAAGGTCAGGCGCGGGGAAATCTTCGGCATCGGCGGCCTTGCGGGGCAGGGCAAGCTGGGGGTTCCCAACGGCATCATGGGCCTGTATCCTTCCGGCGGAACTGCCGTGTTTGAAGGCTGCGAGCTTGATATGTCCGATGCCGCTTCCATACTGAAGAAGGGCCTTGCCTTCGTCTCCGAGGACCGGCGCGGCGTCGGTCTGCTTTTGGACGAGAGCCTTGACTGGAACATCTGTTTTTCCGCAATGCAGGTCAAGGGTGAATACCTGAAGCCCTTCCTGGGCGGGCTCTTTAAGCTGCGCGATGAAAAGGCGATGCGGGCAAATGCTGACAGGTACATCGACATGCTTGCCATCAAGTGTACGGGCGCGAAGCAGAAGGCAAAGGAGCTTTCCGGCGGCAACCAGCAGAAAGTCTGCCTTGCCAAGGCATTCAGCCTGAAGCCCAGGCTCCTGTTCGTCAGTGAGCCGACGCGCGGCATTGATGTCGGTGCGAAGGCAATCGTCCTCGATACGCTCCGTAAGTACAACCGGGAGAACGGGACGACGATCGTCATGGTGTCGAGCGAGCTTGAGGAGCTGCGTTCCGTGTGTGACCGCGTCGCCATCGTTTCCGGCGGCAGGGTTGCAGGCATCCTGCCTCCCCGGGAGGCGCCGGAGAAATTCGCCATGCTGATGTCCGGCCTGAGTGCGGAAGGAGGTGCAGAATGACGCTTGTGAATGAATCCCTGCGCGAAAAAGTCCGTGAAGTCCTGCGGGAATTCGGGCTTCCCCGCCTGATCATAGCGGGTTTCCTTGTCGTGCTGTTCATTGCCGCCCCCTTCGTGGGCGTGTCCATGTCTGCGACGATGAAGGACATCTGCAACCGATTCGGACAGAATGAGCTGCTGACACTGGCGATGGTGCCGATGATCCTTTCCGGTGCCGGACTGAACTTCGGCCTTTCACTCGGTGTCATAAGCGGTCTGCTCGGTTCGACGATTGCGATGCAGCTGGGGCTGACCGGCTGGGCGGGTATGTTCGGCGCGATGATCATCTCCGTGCCCTTCGGCATCTTCTTCGGCTGGCTCTACAGTCTCCTGCTGAACCGTGTCCGCGGTGAGGAGATGACGATTGCCCTCTACGTCGGTTTTGCTGCCGTTATGTTTATGTCGATCATGTGGCTCATCCTGCCCTACACGAGTGTGAACATGGTATGGGGTTATGAGGGAAAGGGACTGCGTACGACGATAACGCTCGACGGCTACTGGGTCAAGCAGTTCAGCAATTTCCTGATGATAAAGGCCGGGGACTTTGAGTTCCCGACGGGCATGATCCTCTTCTGTGCCCTGTGCAGCTTCATCATGTGGCTGTTCATGCGCAGCAAGACGGGAACGGCGATTACGGCGGTCGGTTCAAACCCCGACTATGCCCGCTCGAGCGGCATCAACATCAACCGTATGCGGACGATAAGCATCATCGTTTCGACGGTGACGGGAGCCCTGGGGATCCTGATGTACCAGCAGAGCTACGGCTTCATACAGCTGTATCAGGCTCCGCTCTACATGGCTTTCCCTGCCGTCGCTGCCGTCCTCATCGGAGGAGCTTCGATAAATAAGGTTTCCATTGCGAACGTCATTATCGGAACCATACTCTTTCAGGGCATCCTGACGCTTACGCCGTCAGTCATCAACAGCGTGCTTCAGACTGATATGTCCGAGGTTATCCGCATCGTGCTGAGCAACGGCATGATCCTGTACGCGCTGACCAGAAAAACAGGAGCGACCAGATGAAGTCAATACCGTCTATAAAATCCGTCAAGTCATTTGTCGCGGACTACCTGGTGGCGGAAGTCTTTCTTGCGCTCACCATCGTTTCCATACCGCTTTCCCAGTATTCGGGCATGTTCATACTGCAGGAAATCCTGAACCGGATTGCACGGAACGCATTTCTGGTCTTCTCCCTTGTCCTGCCGATTATGGCGGGCATGGGCATTAACTTCGGCATGGTGCTCGGTGCGATGGCAGGGCAGATCGGCCTGATTTTCGCGATGGACTGGGGCATTTCCGGCATGCAGGGGCTGATCTTTGCCGCCCTCATCGGCCTGCCGCTTTCCGTCCTGCTCGGCTGGATTGCGGGCAACATCCTGAACAAGGCGCGCGGCCGCGAGATGGTGACGAGCTACATCATCGGTTTCTTCTTCAACGGCATCTATCAGTTCGTCGTGCTTTATCTCTTCGGTTCGCTGATTCCGCTCCACAACAAGGCAATCGCCCTGTCGCGCGGGTACGGGGTCCGCAATACGCTGAACCTTGACCCTGTCCGGCAGGCGCTCGACAAGCTGCTGATGATACGGGTCGGCGGACTGAGCATACCCCTGTCGAGTTATCTCGTCATCATCGCCCTGTGCTTCATTATCGTCTGGTTCCGCAAGACCAAGCTGGGGCAGGATATGCGCGCTGTCGGCCAGAATCAGGCGGTGTCGAATTCTGCGGGTATTCCCGTCGAAGGCACGAGGATTATCTCCATCGTCATTTCGACCGCCTTTGCCTGCATCGGGCAGCTCATCTTCCTGCAGAACATGGGCAACATGCAGACCTACAATGCCCACGACCAGACGGGCTTCTTCGCTGCTGCGGCAATCCTTGTCGGCGGGGCATCTGCGTCAAAGGCGAGCATCACGAACTGCTTTGCGGGCGTCGTGCTCCTGCACCTGATGTATATCGTTGTTCCCCGTGCAGGTCAGAATCTCTTCGGCAATGCGAACATCGGTGAGTATTTCAGGCAGTTCATCGGCTACGGGGCGATTGCCTTTGCGCTGATAATCCACGCCTGGCGGACCCACCGGAATGCGGAGAAAGCCCGTGAGGCCCTGCGGCAGCATTCGTCTGCTCAGGCAGGTCTGGCAAAGGAGGCACACTGATGGCTCATGAAAAACGATCCGCATCGCGGCTTTCGCTTATTGTCCGTTCAATCGTGGCGGTCGTGTACCTGCTGCTTGCCGTCTGCATGTTCGTGACGGGCCGCTCGCACACGGTCCTCATCGACAACCATGCTGCGGAAGACGGCTCGTACAAGGCGATAAAGAGCATGACCGTGACGGTGAACCACAATCCGCCGTCTGAGTTCATGAAGGGCGACCGCGACAAGTTTACGGTGAAGGGCCAGAAGCTCGTTATAAAAGTCGAGTCGTTTGACGGTTCTGCTGACGGCGTGTATACGCTTAAGATACCGCTGGCAGAAGACAGCGTGATTGTCTCCGTGCCACGCCTTGCGGCGGGCATGGACGGCGCCATGGAACACTTTGACTTGAACTGACTGAAACGAAAGGGAGGGCAGTGTGCTTCCGGCAGGTTTGGACTGTATTTTTTTCCTGAACTCCGCCCTGCTGGGGGCCGGCCTTGCGATGGATGCGTTTTCCGTTTCCATCGTCAATGCCGTCACGGAAGCGGGCATGGGCTGGGGGCGGCGGTCCGCCATTGCGGGGGTCTATGCATTCTTCCAGTTTGCCATGCCGCTCACCGGCTGGCTGTGCGTCCACACGATTGCATCGATTTTCACGTCATTTCAGGCGTTCGTCCCCTGGATTGCCCTTATCCTCCTGCTTTTCATCGGGGGCAAGATGGTGCTGGAGGCACTCCGCGGCGGAGAGGATGCCTGCGTTTCCTGCGGGAAGCACGGGGCTGCCTGCGAGGGCTGTGAAAGGAAAAGCGCAGTAAAACGCCTTTCGTTTTCCGTCCTGCTCGTGCAGGGTGTTGCGACGTCGATCGATGCGCTTTCCGTCGGTTTTACGATTGCGGGCTACGGGCTGCTCATGGCGGTCATTGCATCGCTTGTCATCGCTGCCGTTACCTTCGGCATCTGCATGACCGGGCTCCTGATCGGGCGGGCAGCTGCCAGTACAAGGGTCCTCACGGGCCGGGCGCAGCTTGCAGGCGGTATACTGCTGATTCTGATCGGCATAGAGATTTTTATAAAGGGGATGGTGTCATAGTATGGCTGTTCTGGTCCGGGGCTTGTTTGCCGACAGGGAATTCAATGCAAAGCTCTGGAGGACGATGACGCCCATCGCCTTGCAGAACCTCATGCTGGCGTCCGTTGCGGCGGCAGACGCGGTCATGCTCGGCCGCATGGAGCAGAATGCGATGGCGGCGGTCTCGCTTGCGACGCAGGTGCAGTTCGTGCAGAACGTCATTGTCAGTTCCGTTACGGCGACCGCCGGCATCCTCGGAGCGCAGTACTGGGGCCGGAAGGATGAGCGGACGATAAATGACATCTTCTGCATGACCCTCCGCCTGGTGACGTTCGTTTCGCTTGCGTTCAGCCTTGCCTGCATCTTCTGCCCCGCATTTCTGATGGCCTTTTTTACGAATGATGCGGTGCTGTCAGAAATCGGCTGCCGCTACCTGAAGATTGCGGGCATTTCGTATCTGTTTACCGGCCTTTCCCAGTGCTACCAGACGACGATGAAGGTGACCGATCACGTGAGCCGTGTCGCCTGGATAAGTTCCAGTACCGTCGTGATAAACATCCTGCTCAACGCCGTGTTCATCTTCGGGCTTTTCGGTTTTCCGGCGATGCGGGAACGGGGAGCTGCCCTTGCGACCCTGCTTGCCCGCCTCATTGAGTTCGGCTGGTCGCTTGTCTCTTCCTGCCGGCGGGGATTTCTGCGGCCGGATTACCGGCGGCTCTTTTTTCATGACCGGGCGCTTTCCCGCGACTTCGCGAAAGTCGCCTTTCCCATGCTGGGAGCATTCCTGCTCTGGGGCATCGGCTTTACGTCCTATACGGCGATACTGGGGCACCTGGGGCAGGATGCCGCTGCCGCAAACTCCATTGCTGCCGTCGTGCGCGATTTGACCTGCTGCGTTGCCAACGGTGTTTCAGCGGCCGCCGGAATCATGGTCGGAAATGAGCTGGGGGCGGGCAGGCTGGAACTCGGGAAGGAGTACGGCATAAAGCTGATGAAGATTTCCTACATCATCGGTTTTTCCGTGACCCTGCTGATACTGCTTTTGACCCGGCCGGTTGCTTCCTTTATGGTGCTGACCGATGCGGCACGGAAGGACCTCATTGCAATGATGGTCATCCTTGCCTTCTATATGATAGGGCGCTGCGTCAATACGATCATCATCAACGGCATATTCGACGGAGGAGGGGATACCCTCTTTGACATGTACAGCCTTGCCGTCTGCATGTGGGGCATTGCGATTCCCACCGCCCTGCTGGGGGCCTTTGTCTTTCACTGGAGCGCACCTGCCGTCTTTGCCTGCACCTGCCTGGACGAGGTGGGTAAAATCCCCTGGGTCATGGGGCATTTTTACCGCTACAAGTGGGTGCGCGACCTGACCCGCGACAGGTAGCAGGGGGACGGGCTGCCTACAGTATCTCGACCTTGAAGCAGAGGGGCTTGTCGGATGCGGGCGCCTTGTCCAGTGTAATCGTAAGCCCCTGAGCGTTCCGTTCCGCCTGCCGTACGGTATGGCCGCCCAGGACCTCGACGCGGCCCGTCATGAAGTCATGGTCGCCGCGCAGGGCCAGTGAGCGTATCGTGAAGCGCCCGCCCTCCGGCCGCATGCAGAATGCGTACAGGAAGCCCTTCCTGTAGGTAAAGCGGTAGTCCTCAGAAGTGAATGCCTTCTCCTCGTTGTCCTGAAAGAAGCCCTCGGTGTTGTTCACGCCGCCCTCGCCGAACTTCCGCCAGGGGACCGTTCCGTAGATGCCTTCCCCGTTGACGGCCATCCACGCACCGATCTCTTTCAGGACGGCCGTTTCTTCTTCGGTAATGCTGCCGTCTGCCCGGGGGCCGACGTTCAGGAGCAGCATGCCGTTCTTGCTTACGATGTCGATGAGGTCCGAGATAAGCTGCCGCGCCGGCTTGAACTCGTTGTCTTTTGTGTAGCCCCAGGAGCGCTTGCCGATGGCAGTGTCCGTCTGCCAGGGAACCGGAGAGATGCCGGTCAGTGCACCCCGCTCCACGTCGAATGTTGCGACCGTGGGCGGGAAGGCTTCGTGCTTGTAGTTTATCGTGACCTCCCTGCCCCATTCTTCCGCGCGGTTATAGTAGTAGGCGCAGAGCTTCTTGAGGTAGGGCTTGAATGCTACGTTGTGAATCCACCAGTCAAAGTAGAGTATGGAAGGCCGGTATTTGTCGATGAGCTCGCAGGTGCGCACGAGCCAGTCTTCCATCCATTCCGCCGTGGGCCGGGCGGGAGAGAATGCGTCGGCCGTGCTGTGATACACCTCGTCGCCGTTGAGCTCGGGGCAGAGGTAGGCCGGGCCGTAGAAGTCCCGGTAGGTCTCGTCGGTGACGTCGCTCTCGGCAGCCCGCCCCATGTTCATGAAGAAGAAATGCTCTGCCCGGTGGGAAGAGGCACAGAAGGCAAGCCCCTTTTCCTCGCAGGCCTTCCTGAGTTCCCCTGCCACATCCCGGCAGGGACCCATTTTGGCGGCATTCCAGCGGTTGAACTCCGTATCGTACATGGCAAAGCCGTCATGGTGTTCGCACACCGGCATGACATATTTTGCACCTGCCTGCCTGAAGAGTTCCACCCATTCCCCGGCATTGAACTTTTCGCCCCTGAACATCGGGATGAAGTCCTTGTAGCCGAAGTCCTTCTGGCTGCCGAAGGTCTTGCGGTGGTACTCGTACTCGCGGTGGCTGGGATCATACATGAGCCGTGGGTACCATTCGCATGAATAGGCGGGCACGCTGTAGATGCCCCAGTGTATGAAAATCCCGAACTTTGCCTCGTAATACCATGCGGGCGTCCGGTGGTCGGCAAGCGATGCCCAGTCATCCTTGTACTTCCCTGTCCGTATCGTTTCTTCGATACAAGCCAGATATTCCCTGTGGTTCATGCGTGACCTCCTTACGGCTTATTGTATGACCGCACCATGCTTTCAGTGACCGGCATGCAATCTGCGCATCACTCTATTCCAGCATATACAGGGATGTTTGCATTTGTCAATGACAAAGCGGTAAACCGCCTCACTGGAAGCAGCTGCTGCCGTCTACACTTTCAGCTCGCCATGATTTCCGCTGCGTTCGGCGACGGCATTCATCCCGGCGACTTTCTGCAGGAAGGCCCTGTCGTGGCTTATCACAAGCATGGTACAGTCCAGTTCCGCCAGAGCGTTTTCCAGGGCAAGGATGCTGGTGATGTCCATGTGGTTGGTCGGTTCGTCCAGAATCAGAAGCGAGAGCGGTCTTTGAACCGCAAGTGCTATCATCAGCTTTCTCAGCTCGCCGGGACTCAGCTGCTCGTCTTCCTGTGCCAGATGTTCCGGTTCGCTTCCCAACCTGTACAGGGTAGAAAGGACTGCCCCTCGCCCACTTTCGTCCAGCTCTTTGAGGCGTGAGAAAAGTTCGTGCCGTTCTGCGTCGGAAATTTCCTGCGGAAGGTACAGCAGTTCGTCCCTGCGTCCTGCTTTTTCCAGCAGGGAAATGACATGGCGGACAAAAAGCGTTTTTCCCGCGCCGTTTTCACCGGTAAGTGCGATTTTCGTTCCCCGCGCCAGTTCCATGTGGGGAACGTGCAGGCTGTACGGACCGGCCTGCAATACCGTTTCTTCGATGATGACGGGCTTTGAAAACGCCGTCCCGTTCAGCGAGAAGCCTTCCTTTCGCTGAAGCGCTTTTCGTATGGAGTCCCGTTCGCTTTCCGTCTGGCGTATCTGTGTTTCGAGACGTGCCTTTGCATCACCGGTCGTCCTGTCCTTTCCGCTGATTCTGGCGGCATCGATTTTTGCCTGCGTGTCGTGGTCACGGGAGTCGACTGTCTTTTTGGAAAGGCGTGCCCGTGCCTTCTGGTTCTGTGCTTCAAGCCTGGCACTCCTGCCTTTTTCCCGTGCAGCCTTTGCGTTCAGCTTGTCCCATGCTCCCCGGGAACTTTCGCCTGCACGCTGCCGGAGTTCCAGTGTCTTTGTCAGTCCGCAGGGATACGTGTCAAAGGCAATGCAGTCGCGGCCGCCCGTAAAAGAGGCCGCCTCGTTGTACAGGAAAACCGTCCGCGTGCACAGCGAGTCCACGAAACTGCGGTCGTGGCTTACCATGATTCCTGTTCCTGCAAACGCAGAAAGGACGGATGTAATCAGCGTAGAAGTCTGTATGTCCAGGTGATTGGTCGGTTCGTCCAGCAGCAGGACAGCAGGCTGTTCTGCGAGCGCACAGGCGATCTGGATGCGTTTTTTCTCTCCGCCCGACAGCGTGTCATAGCGGTCAAGCATTTCTGCCGTCACGTGCAGGCGGGAAAAGAAACTGCGGACTTCGTTGTCATCCGACCAGAAGGCCGTGTACAGGTTTTCCGGTATTTCGGCGGTTTCCTGTGCACAGTATACGGGAGCGGCAAGGCCGTCCGTCCCGCAGGAAATGCTCCCGCCGTCAGGCTGCAGCATGCCTGCCAGAAGTTTGAGCAGGGTAGACTTGCCGCAGCCGTTGCTCCCCGCTATGCAGGTCCAGCCTTCCGTGAACTGCAGGGAAAAATCCTCGAACAGCTGTGTCCGTGAAGAAGGATATGAGAAATTGAGTTTTGTAACAGAAATTGCCATGGGGCCTCCAGAAAAGAAGCCAGCCGCAGCGGACGGAATACGTACCGACCGGAATACCAGAATATAAAGGATAAAACTGCAACTGACTTCCAGAATATGATTATGGGCGGAAATCAGTCTTACAGTCTCATCGGCAGTATTTCTCCTGATAGAAAAGATTAGTTGCTTCATGGTATAAACAATGGGAAAAAAAGTCAAGACTAACTTGCGCTGATTTGATTTTTGATGTATAATGCCTTGCAAACTTCAATCTGAGAGGCTTGCATGGCATACTTTTTTTCTGAACCATCCCACACATTTGGTGAGTACCTGCTGATTCCCGGCTATACGTCCGCTGACTGTATTCCGGAGAATGTTTCACTCCGTACGCCCGTCGTCCGCTATAACAAAAAGGCGGGGGAGCAGTCCAGCCTGTACATGAACATCCCGATGACGAGCGCCGTCATGCAGTCTGTCTCCGATGACAAGCTGGCAATAGCCCTCGCAAAGGAAGGCGGCATCAGCTTCATCTACGGTTCGCAGAGCATTGCCGACCAGGCTGCAATGGTTGCCCGCGTCAAGGACTACAAGGCAGGCTTCGTTTCTTCCGATTCAAACATCAAGCCCAATCAGACCCTGCAGGAAGTACAGAACCTCATCGAGAAAACCGGCCACAGTACGATTGCCGTTACCGATGACGGTACGGCCCGGGGCAAGCTTGAGGGCATCATCACCGAGCGCGATTTCCGCATGGACAGGGTTTCCCCCTCTGCAAAGGTCAGCGACTACATGACGCCGCTGAAGGACCTGATTACCGGTGAAGACGGCATAACGCTGGAGAAGGCAAACGACCTTATCTGGGCGCACAAGGTGAACCAGCTGCCCGTCGTGGACAAGGACGGCCGCCTCGTTTCCCTCGTGTTCCGCAAGGACTTTGACAATCACGTGAGCTATCCCAACGAACTGCATGACTCCCAGCACCGCTACATCGTCGGTGCGGGAATCAACACGAGGGACTACATGGACCGCGTGCCGGCCCTGCTTGAGGCCGGGGTGGACATCATGACGCTCGACTCCTCCGAGGGCTTTACCGAATGGCAGGCCCGTGCCCTGCACGACATCCACGACAAGTTCGGCAAGAACGTCCGTGTCGGTGCGGGTAACGTCGTAGACCGGGACGGCTTCATGTTCCTCGCCGAGAACGGGGCGGATTTCGTGAAGATCGGAATCGGCGGCGGCAGCATCTGCATTACCCGCGAGCAGAAGGGAATCGGCCGCGGACAGGCGACGGCGACGATCGAGGTTGCCAAGGCCCGCGACGAATATTACGAGAAAACCGGCATCTACGTGCCCATCTGTTCTGACGGCGGTATTGTCCAGGACTACCACATTACGCTTGCCCTTGCGATGGGGGCAGACTTTGTCATGCTGGGCCGCTACTTTGCCCGCTTTGACGAAAGCCCGAGCAACAAGCTCATCGTCAACGGCAACTACGTGAAGGAGTACTGGGGCGAAGGTTCCAACCGTGCCCGCAACTGGCAGCGCTATGATCTGGGCGGCAAGAAGACCCTCGCCTTTGAGGAAGGCGTTGACTCCTACGTTCCCTATGCGGGACACCTGCACGACAACGTGCTGCAGACGACGAGCAAGGTTATCCACACGATGTGCAACTGCGGTGTGCTGAGCATCCCGGAACTGCAGGAAAAGGCGAAGATTACCCTCGTTTCTTCGACGACGATTCAGGAGTCCTCTGCCCACGATGTCGTGGTTAAGACTTCTTCCATCCAGTCGGTGTAGGGGCGGCGTTCTGGTCCGCTTTTAGTCGTTCGGCTATAGCGGTGCCTGTCTTCGGAAGGTAACGTAAAGCTAAAGTAAGGAAAAAACATCTGCAGGCCCGGAATTCTTGATTCCGGGCTTTTTTTAATACGGCCAGGTTGTTTTCCTGCACGGGACAAGTTGTTTTCCTGCACAGGACAAGTTATTTTTGTGTACGGGACAAGTTATTTTTCTGCGTGGGACAAGTTATTTTTGTGTACTGGACAAGTTATTTTTCCGTTTCGGCCGCTTTCTGACCTGTATTTTCAGCTACCCGTTTGCCTTGGAAGTATGTTGAGCCAGTTACAAAAGTCGGTCACTTTTGCACTGGCTTGCAAGAATCTCAGCGGTGCTACGCACCACTTGCGATTCTTGAGGTGTTTTTTGACCAGTTTCAAAAGTCCGTCTGGACTTTTGAAACTGCCTCTGTTATATTGGGGTGAGACGGTTTTCAGGAACTTTGTTGCAGGAGTTTTTGAAGCTTGCCAAAACGTAGAGTTCAAGGAGGCGTATATGTTCAAGGGATTTTTTGCAGGAGTTGCGGTTGCGGCCGCAGCGCTGTTCGGCGCAAAGAAGCTGTCTGAATATGCGGAAACGCGGGATGACCTGAAGGACATAAAGGACAAGCTTGCGAAGACGCGGGACGATGTCGCTGCCGACTGCAAGGACGTTGCCCAGTCCGTGGCCGCCGCCATCCGGGGTGCCGGAGACGGTGCGGAAAAGGATGCGGGCGGGGAGTCCGGAAGCGGCGACTCTGGAAGCGGGGAGGCGTGACCGCAGCTGCCGGGCGACTCTGGCGTTGCCCGGCGTTGCCCGGCGCATGCGCCCCCTTGCAACGGCGTCTCCTTTGTGCTATGCTATGGATAAATCTGGAGAGCTGGGCACAGAC
Organism: uncultured Treponema sp.; assembly: GCA_946410085.1. Lineage (GTDB taxonomy): Bacteria > Spirochaetota > Spirochaetia > Treponematales > Treponemataceae > Treponema_D. The sequence continues at coordinate 19,466 of CAMJZA010000067.1, forward strand.
CCCCTGTCTTGGATTGAAAAATAAAGCAGGCGGACAAACTTTGAGTTACCGTACATCAACTCAACTCAACTCAACTCAACTCAACTCAACTCAACTCAACTCAACTCAACTCAAC
>CAMJZA010000068.1 GCA_946410085.1 uncultured Treponema sp.
TGCAGGGCGTCAAGGAAAAGTTCGGCAGGGAAGGCATAAAGTTCTTCTGCATGAAGGTGGACGACGGTTCGGGAGCCCTATGAATACCCGGGAAAAAGTGCTTGCGGCGCTTGAAAAAGAGAAGGGAAGCTACCTGTCGGGGGAAGCCCTGGCGCAGCGCTGCAAGGTGTCCCGGACTGCCATCTGGAAAAGCATCAGCGAACTGAAAGAAAGCGGCTATTCCATCCAGTCAGTGAATAACCGGGGCTATATGCTGGAAGAACGCAGCGACATCATCTCCCGGACAGGAATATGCATGTATCTGGACCGAATGCCGGACGGAAAGCTGTTCCTGAAAAAATCTGCGGACAGAATTCATATTTACGAAACGCTTGACTCAACGAATACCGAAGCAAAGCGGAGCCTGCTTTTGAGCGATGACCGCAGGCTGCACGGGACGGTCATCATTGCAAAACGTCAGACTGCCGGCAGGGGGCATACGGGAAGCCGTTTTGCCTCGCCCGAAGGGGGGGTATACCTCAGTATCCTGCTGGATGCAGGAAAAATAGCGGACACCGGCCTTCCCGTAACGGACCGGGTTTCTGCGGCTGTCTGTACAGTTCTGGAAGCCGCCTGCGGGGTGTCCGTGACAAAAGGGCCGGACAGTTCCCTGTATGCCGGGCAGGATAAAGTATGCGGTATCCTGACGGAAGGCATTGTCGACCTTGAAACGGGCATCTACAGCACATACATCATCGGTATCGGCATCCGGATGAAAAAGCTCCGGGCCTTGCAGCATGCCTGCATGCAGAAGAATGAACTGATTGCATCTCTTATTGCTGCCCTCGCAGGGGAACTGGGCTTTTAGCCCTGCATGGCGCCAAGGCTGTACGGTGCTTCCGTGCCCCCTTCCGCATCTCCTTCCTCTTTTCAGAATGTCAACCTTTTCACTGAATATGGTTGACATTTTATTCCGTATCGGGTATAACCCCTAGAGTGCTGCAGCAGTGCTGCAAGCCGTATGACGGGGGATACATGAATACATCATTTTTCATCGCGCTGATTGCCTATCTGCTTGTTTTCATGACTGTCGGCGTGCTTGACCGGAAGAAGGTCCGCAGTTTTACGGACTATGCAGCTGCCGGAAAAACGCAGAATACCTTTACCGTCGTAATGACCCTGCTCGCAACGATTCTGGGGGCGTCAACGACAATCGGCATTACAGATACCGTATACCGCATCGGCTTTCCCGGCTTCTGGTGGCTCTCGTTCGGTGCCGTCGGACTGGTGCTGCAGGCATGCTTCCTGTCTGTCCGCGTCCGCCGGATGAATGCAGATACCCTTCCTGACCTGGCAGAAAAGACGGTCGGCAGGAGTGCGGAACTGCTCATTGCGGTCATCATCGTGGTATCCTGGATCGGCGTTGTTGCAGGGCAGCTCGTCGCCATGAACAGCCTGATAAGCTTTGCCCTGGGAAGGCAGTCCGCCCTCCTGTTTGCGATGGTTTCCCTTGTCGTCATCGGCTACACGGCAGCAGGCGGACAGCTGTCCGTCATCAAGACAGACCGCCTGCAGCTGTGCATCATTATAGCATCCGTCATTGCCTGTGCCCTGTATCTGTACTTCGGGCGGGGAGGGAACAGCGGGGACGTCATGCAGGGCATTGAACTGGTAAACGGCAGCTACCGGCCCTTCAACCTCGTAAACCAGTTCTTCGTTATCGGAGGCGTGTATTTCCTCGGACCGGATATCCTGTCCCGGAACTTCATATCGCGGGACGGAACAACCGCACGCCGGTCCGCTTTTTTCGCCGGTCTTGCCGTCCTGCTCTTTTCGCTGCTCATCACGGCGATCGGCATGTGGCTGCGCTGCAACGTGAGCCCGGAGGAGAAAGGCAGGACTGCCGCCCTCCTGTATGCGGCCTCCCTGCTGCCGAAAGGCCTTGCAGTCCTGCTGCTGTTCGGCCTCCTTTCTGCGGTGCTTTCTTCGACGGATACCTGCATCATCAATGCCGCGAGCATTTTTGCGAAGGATATCCTGAAGACGGAACGGGTCGGTGTCGTGCGGGCGGCGGTCCTGTGCATCGGCCTCCTTGCATTTACGCTGGCGCAGCTGGGCCGGGGCGACATACTGACGCTGCTGACGGGTGCCTATTCCATTTATACGCCGGGAGTGATTTTCCCGCTGACGGTCGCCATCCTTGCCCATGAACGGCAGGGGGTCAGGACCCGACTCTGGCTGTGTGCTGTTGCCGCCGGAGGCCTGTTCGGCCTGGCTGCAAGCTATTGCCCCGGCCTGCTGGCGTCGGCAGGGCTTTCCCCCGCGCTTGTCCAGCAGTTCCCTTTAATCGGCATGGGGCTTTCGCTCATCCTCGCGCTCTGTTCGGTACGCCAGGGATCGGTAAACCGACAGGGATCGGTAAACCGGCAGGCAGCAGACGGCGGGCAGGAAAACGGGCACAGCCGGGAGGCCCGCTGATGGGTACGCTGAACAGGACCGCCGCCGGTATCCCTGCACTTACCGATGAAATTATCGCCGGAAGAAGGCTTTCGCGGTCTGATGATTTGAGCTTCTTCATGAACTGCAGTCTGGCGACCTTGACAGAAGGTGCCGACCGGCTGCGGAAGCATTTTTCCGGCGACTATGTTGACCTCTGCACGATTATCGCAGGCAGGAGTGGCAATTGCGGCGAAAACTGCCGTTTCTGCGCCCAATCTGCCCGGAACCATACGGCGTGCGAGGTCTATGGCCTGTATGATTTTGACAGGATTCTTGCGGAGGCGCAGGCAAATGAAGCGGAAGGCGTCGACCGCTTTGCAATCGTCATCTCGGGGCGGAGTCCGTCACAAGACGACTTTGAGAAAATCGTACAGATATACGGGAAGCTTCACGAGCGGCTACATATTTCGCTGTGTGCCTCGCTCGGATTCCTCAGTTCCGGACAGTTTGAACGCCTGCATGCGGCAGGAGTCCGAAGCTATCACTGCAACATAGAGACATCCCGCCGCTATTTCCCTTCCATCTGCACGACGCACAGCTTTGACGACAAGCTTGCCAACATCAGGCGGGCGCAGGCGGCGGGCCTTTCCGTCTGCTCAGGCGGCATCATCGGGATGGGGGAGACGATGGAAGACCGCATCGACATGGCAGTTGAACTTTCCGAACTGGGGATCCGCTCCATCCCGCTCAATGCACTCATCGCCATTCCCGGCACCCCGCTGGAATCCCTCCCCGCCCTGTCAGAAGAAGAAATCCTGCGGACGGTCGCCATGTTCCGCTACATGAACCCGGAAAGCAGCATCCGGCTTGGCGCGGGGCGGAAACTTCTTTCAGAAAACGGCAGGCGGGCCTTTGCAGGCGGAGCAAGTGCAACGATTACGGGCAACATGCTGACAACCTCAGGCTCGACGATACGCAACGACCGGGCCATGCTTCAGGCGCTGGGACGGCAGCTGCCGGCAGCCTACTGACGGGCGGCCAGTTCCTCCTCGTAAACTCAGACTCTGCCTCGTCCGTCTGGACGTACTTCATGAATGCCCGCAGTTTCGGATTCTTCACCCTCGCATACGCCCGGCAGTTCAGCACGTGCACGGTGGCAGCATCTCCACGTTCGCTGACGCGAACGTTACGGCTTACGCCTCGCACGGGTCGCAGAACTGTCTACATTCCACCAACATCTACCTGCATTTCCGCCGTACAGTATACCACGGAATACCCTTTTTGTAAGGGTCAAAGCGGCACAGAAAGATGATGAGCTGGCGGTTTGGCCACCGCTCCTTATGTTTCCGCAAGGGGACAAGCGCAGGAAAGTTAGTCCCGGGGCGACTGCCAGGGCCCGCGGGCAAACCGCACCCCGCCACGAAGGCGGGGGCGCGAAGACTCGCAAGGAACCTGTCCGCTCGTCCGCCTTTCCCCCTCTTTCTCTCTTTTTTTCAGGAAATTTTGCAGAAATGCCCGCATAACTCTTGACAATCCATATATATATATATATATATTACACCTTTATAACAAGATGTAATGGAGGTCGAAATGAAAAAATTGCTTGCGGTTTTGCTGGGATTCGGTATGGCTGCCATGTTGTCCGCGCAGGATATTACCTTTGGTATCGGGGCCAGGGGAAGCTTTGGCCTTGGTTTTGGATCCATGCTCACGGGCAACATCTGGGACGATGCCTCCGTGCAGCCGCTCAAGAGCCACATCGCGGGCGGCGCACTGGTGGGAAGGATCAACTTTGACTATGGATGGGGGCTTTTCGTTCAGCCTGAGATAGGCTTTTACCACAATCAGGTTGCCTGGAAGGTGGAGGACTCCGAGATCTTGTTTTCCGGAAAATACGACTATGAGTTTGAGGGAACCTACAGCTACAGTTCCATAGACGTGCCGATTATCATTGGCGATGACATAGAGGTCGGCCTGAGCATGCTCATTTCCCCTTACATAGGGATAAACCTTTCGTTCCCGGTCAGCTCGATAAACGCTTCCTTCGACTCGGGCACAATGACCTACAACACGAACGGCGTTTCAGTGACGGAATCCTACAAGCCGGACAGCTCCGCTTCGATGGACGGCAAATTCGGCGTTATACCCGGTGTCCTTATGGGCTGCAGTGTGGGCTACGAGTTTGACTCCCACAACATGCTCATGGGCGACTTGCGCTTTTTGACGGACTTTACCCAGATCAAGGGGGAGTACAAGCTCGGGGGCAGCACCGAGGAAATCAGAGTCCTTACCCGCCGCGGCCTTTCGCTCGGCGTGAGTTACATATACTTCTTCTAGGCGGAAGCCAGAAGTATGGAGGTCAAAATGAAAGTAGGAATGAGAAAACGGATTGTCGCGATGGCGGGTATCGCCCTGCTCTTGTGTACGGGGGCTGTGGCGAGGAGCCGCGAGGAAAAGAAAAAAGCCAAGGAAGAGGCCAAGGAGACCAAGAAGGAGCTGAAGGAGAACCTGAACAGCTTCAAGGACATCAAGGGAACACCCGAGGACTCGGTGATTTTTTACGGCGGATTCGAGGGCATGGGCAACGACTTCATCTTTACGCAGGTGAATTCCGATTACGAGCCGGATATCCAGTCCATGAAGGGTGAGCTGTACTTCGTCTCGGAGCCAGTGAAGCCTGGCTCGCGCTACGTGCTGGAGTACTGGTGCTGGCACTATCACGTGACCTACACCACCTTCATCGGCACGAAGCCCCAGTACCACACGGTTGATTACAGCCAGAACCGGAGCTATACCGCGCAGACCAGCCCCCTCGTCATAGAGGTCCCCACGGAGCCGGGCTTGTATTACTTCGGCTACTATGCCGGGGAGTCGTCCATAGAACGCGGGGAGCTTGTCCAGATGGCCTACAATCCTTCCGTGGAAGCCAAGGACAACGCGCTCAGGAAGATTCTCAGGTATTACAAGGGGACGGCATGGGAGCCGCTCATCAAGCAGGAGCTTGCGGAGGCGGAGGTCGCCGCCAAGCAGGCCAAGGCTGACCGCAAGGTGGAGCAGAAAAAGGCCCGTGAGGATGCAGACCGGGAGCTGAAGGAAGAGCGGGCGCGGAAACGGGAGGCGCGCAAGGAAAAGCGGAATAGCAAAAGCAAGGGAAAGGACAAAAAAGATGCGTCCAAGGTCTCGGACGAGGTGGAAGCCACGGACGAGGGCGGGAACACGGACGAGGATGACGAATGAGAGGGAGAATTCTTCTCTTTGTCCTCTTGCTGGCCGCACTTTTTCCGGCAGCCTCGGTGGACGTGTCGGTTCAGTCCGGCATCGGAGTGGGCGTGACCGTCAGGCCCGCCCGCAAGCCCAAGTCCGTGCAAAACTGGAACGGCGTGTTCCACGAGCCGGGGGCGGACGAAATCCTTCTCGTCGGCAAGGTGTCGGTGACCCCTAGGCTGAACAAGGACTTCCTCGCCAAGTCCAGGGGACTCAAGCAGAAGGACTTGGAAGCCCCCGACATCTACACGGCTCCGGTTTACAAGTCCCGCTACTGGGTGGATCCTGTCTCCATCCTGCACGACTATACGATGTTCAGGGCGGGGGAATACTTCTGCATGTCCTACCCCGTCCCTGACGACCGTCATATAGAGCTAAGGCAGCTTTATTACTACTTCTACAGCAACAGGAGGCTGGGCTTCCCGCTCCCCATCGCCGTCAACTTTGATGTGCCGGAGGGGGTGAAGGCCCTCTACATCGGGGATTTCAGCTACACGGTGGAAGGGGACGACTTCGCCGTCACCAGCATACAGACGGGGAACAGCCTTGAGGAGGCTCAGGCGGCAGTGGACACGGCATGCAAGAATCACTATGCGCTCCAGAAAGCCGCGTGGTCGGACAACAGGCCTTCCCGCGTCATCGACTACAGCAATCTGTCCGGTTCTCCTGCTGATTCGGTGGTCTTCTACGGGGGATTCAACACCTACTGGAACGACTACATATTCGCCGAGCTTGCGCCCGGGGAGACGCAGCCGGATCAGGAGCTGGACGGGGAGCATTTTTTCATCTCGGAGCCGGTCAAGCCGGGGTCGCGCTATATACTCCGCTACTGGGACAGCTGGGACGGCAAGGGATTCAAGATATATAACTGGCAGAAGTTTTTCACGGAGGAGAACAGCCTTATCACTGTCGAAGTCCCCGACAAGCCGGGTCTGTACTACATCGGCTGCTATGATGCCCTCAAAACGGAGCAGAACGGGCAGCTGACGGAGAACTCCCGCCATTCTTCCGCATCGATGAAGCGGACTGCCCTTAAGGCCGTCTTGGAGCGTTACAAAGGCACCGTCTGGGAGGACTATATCCGCGCGGAGCTGGACAAGCGGTAGCGGGTTGCGGGAAGAAGCCCGCGAATATTTGTTATAGTAAACTTGTTTCAACAAGACTGATATGGAGGTCAGAATGAAAAAAAGGATTATTGCGTTTGTTGCGGTACCGCTGCTCTGCATGACAGTGGAGGCTCATGCCCGCTACAATACCTATGATACCAAGTCTTATAATGCGATGAAGGAACGTGCCAAAGAGGTAAAATCCCTGGAGGTCGATTACGCGAATGTCCCGGGAAGTCCCGAAGATTCCGTCATATTCTACGGGGGTTTTTACGACGGGGACAACGACTTTATCTTTACGCAGATTAACTCGAACTTCGAGCCGGACAGTCAGGGGGCCTACAATGAGAAATACTTCGTCTCGGCACCGGTAAAGCCGGGAACATGCTATATCCTTGAGTACTGGTACTGGATAAACGGACAGTATTTCTCCTTGAATGACTTTATGCCGCAGACCAGCCCCATCGTTGTGCAGGTGCCGCAGGAGCCGGGCCTCTACTATTTCGGAAGCTATGCCGGAAACGTAAGCTTAAGCGGCGGGGAAGCGAAATCGTGGGACAAGAAACCTTCCGACGAGATGAAGCCCAGGGCGCTGGAAAAAGCGCTCTCCTGTTACCGGGGAACGGCATGGGAACCCCTGATCCGGAAGGAGCTTGCTCAGGCCCAGGCTGAGGCAAGCCAGCACAAGGAAGACCGCAGGGCGAACGAAAAAGAGGAGAAAGCCAAAAAACGGGGAAGCGGTAAGAGCAAGAAGGAGAACAGGAAATGAGAAAGTATATAGTATGTGTACTGCTCGCGCTGACGGCCGTCCTGCCTACATTCGCGAAGAAAAAGAACAAGAACGCGAACACTGACCCCTGGGAGCTTGGACCGAACGAAATTATCCTCGTGGGAAAGGTAACGGTCATCCCCCAGTATAACCGGGAGTTCTTTGCCAAATCCCGCCGCCTGACGCAGAAGGAAGCGGAAGCAAGCGACAGCTATGCCGCTCCGGTGTTCAACACAAGCACTGCGACCAGTCTATCTTGGAAGAAACACTTTATGTGCATGGTTCCAGAGACATTCAATGCCGTTTCCAAAAACGGCGACTACTTCTGCATGAAGTACCATTTTTCGCCGAACCGTCATGTGGAACTGAGATACATCGCCTGGTATTTTTTCGGCAAAGAAAAATTGAACACCGCCCTGCCCATTCCCATCAACTTTGACATACCGGAAGGGGCAAAGGCCCTGTACATCGGCGACTACACCTACACGGTGGAAGGGGACTTCCTTGAGGTCACCGACCTTAAAACAGGCGACAGCCTTGCTCAGGCGCAGGCCGCCCTCGACGCGTCTGTGAACAGGCACTATGATTTGCAGAAAGCGGACTGGCAGTACAACAGGCAGACGCAAATCGTCGACTACAAGCACATCACCGGCACGCCCGCTGATTCCGTCGTGTTCTATGGGGGCTTTTGCGAGAAATCATTCAATGGGTGGACGCCCAGGTACACGTACATATTCTCCGAAGTTTCTCCGCTGCATCTGTACGCCGATCAGGCACTGACCCGTACACACTTCTTCATCTCTTCACCTGTGCGCCCCGGTTCCACGTATATGCTGCGGCAATGGACCGAAACTGACGGGTGGACGGCGGCATTTACCGAGGAGGACAGTCTGCTGACCGTACAGGTACCCAAAGAGCCGGGACTCTACTACTTCGGTGCCTATGAACCGTACAAATCCCTGACAAAGGACGCGCTGACGGAGGAAAAGAGAGGGTATTCCGCCGCCCAGAAGCGGGAAGCCCTCGAAGCCGCCCTTGAATGCTACAAGGGCACGGTCTGGGAGGACTATATCCGCGCGGAGCTGGACAAGCGGTAGGGGATGCCGCTCCCGGAGACCACTGTTCCCGGAACCGGGACGTGCTGCATATCACCGTCGGCCAGCTGCCGCCCCTAGTTCGACCGGTATACGCCTCCCGGTTCGACCGGAAAACGGAGGCCGGGACGGCAGCGTTCTGCTTCTTGACAATCGGCTGACATTTTGCGATAATTTGTCAAAATGAAGGTGCCGTACAGACCGCCCGGGGCTGGTTTGCAGCGGTATTCGTGAATCCTATCGTTGTGAGGTGCAGTATATGCGTAGAGTTGTCGTTACGGGACTGGGATGTGTTTCGCCTGTCGGAAACACGGTTGACGAAACCTGGGCCGCCATCAGGGCCGGCAAGAGCGGAATCGCCACAATCACGCGGTATGACAACACCCCCTTCAAGGTGAAATATGCCGCCGAAGTAAAAGGCTTCGACGCGGGCAACTACATGGACGGCAAGGAGGCCCGCAAGCTCGCCATATACAGCCGCTATGCGGTCGCCGCTGCCAAGATGGCCCTGGAGGACGCGGACCTCATGGGCAAGAAGGACATCCTTGAGGACACCGCCGTGTACCTCGGCGTCGGCATCGGCGGCCTTGAGGTAACGGAGGCTTCCATGACCAGCTATGTGGAGTCCGGCAAGACCCGCATGCCTCCGCTGACGGTTCCCGAGCTGATTCCCAACGAGGGTGCGGGCAACATCTGCCTCGCCTTCGGCATTCACGGGGCGTCCCATACGATTGCGACGGCCTGTGCTTCCGGTACCGACGCAATCGGCGATGCGCTCGACCAGGTCCGCAGCGGCCGCTATGACGTCGTGCTTGCAGGCGGCGCGGAGTGCACCCAGTGCGGATTTGCCAACCTGGGCTTCACCCTGCTGCACGCGCTTTCTTCCAAGTGGACCGATGCCCCCGAAAAGTCCAGCCGTCCCTTTGACAAGCAGCGCGACGGATTCGTCATGGGCGAAGGCAGCACGATCCTCGTGCTCGAAGAATACGAGCATGCGAAGGCCCGCGGTGCAAAGATTTACGCGGAACTGGCCGGTTACGGCGGTTCCAGCGACGGCTACCACCTGACCGCTCCCGATCCGAGCGGCATTCCCGGCGCAAAGTGCATGACGCTCGCGATGAAGGATGCCGGTGTCAAACCCGAGGACGTGACCTACTACAACGCGCACGGGACCTCTACCAAGCTGAACGACTCCGGCGAGACCAAGATGCTGCACCTGGCATTCGGCGAGGCGGCAAAGAAGCTGCACATTTCTTCGACAAAGAGCATGACCGGCCACTGCCTGGGCAACGCCGGTGCACTGGAAGCCCTGGTCTGCGTCAAGGCGATTCAGGACGGCTTCATCCCCGCAACGATCAATCTGGACGAGGTTGACGTGGAAGGCGGCTGCGACCTGGACTATACGCCCAACAAGGGGCTTGAGCTGCCGGTGTCCGTTGCGATGAGCGCAAACTTCGGATTCGGCGGTCATAACGGCTGCGTCGTGTTCAAGAAGGTACAGTAATGGCGGTAACGACTGATATCCAGGCCCTGCTGCCCCACCGGAAGCCCTTCCTGTTCGTGGACAGTATAGAAAGTTTTGATGACGAGGGCTGCGTCTGCACCCGGAAGTTCACCGAAGAGGATTTTTTCTTTGCGGGACACTTCCCCGAATACCCGGTTGTTCCCGGCGTCATCCTCATTGAGACGATGGCGCAGGGCGGCGGGGCTGCCCTGAGTTACCAGAAGAAGTTTGCCGAAGGAAGCCTTTTCTTCCTCGCGACGGTGGACAAGGTAAAGTTCCGCCATCAGGTCCGTCCGGGTGATACGGTCCGCATGGAGGTGAAGAACCTGCGCGTGTCCCCCAAGATGGTCAAGCAGGCGGGCAAGGCCTACGTCGGCGACACGCTGTGTGCCGAAGCCGAGTGGATGTGTTTGGTAGGCTCTGCGGATTCTGCAAAATAGCTTCGGGCGCCGCACAATGAGGCCGGATGGTGACGAATGAAACTTGAAAAACGCTTTTGTGTACAGGACAACAGACTCTATCTTATAGAAGGAAACAGGGAGTTTCCGGCGGCGGACACGAGGCTTTCTGCGTCTGCCTGTGCGGGCGGCAGCGTTCCTCCCGCCGACCTGTCCCGCCTGCTTTTGATTGAGCTGCCGTGGCCCCAGGTCGGCTGCGACGAGTCCTCCTACAACGAGGAGTTCCTCGCTGCTTTCCGTGACTTCCTCAAGGCACTGGAAGACAAGGGCGGCTATGCGGCAGTCATTCCCGTAGCGGATGCGTCTTCTGCGGCGGATGCCGCAACGGAAAAGGAGGCGCTGACTGCTTCCTTCAAGCACTGTGCCCGGCGGATCAAGGACTGCGCTTCGGTGGCAGGCTTTGCCGTTCCCGCCTGCCTTTCGGGGGTGGACGCGGCCTTCTTCATGGAAGAGCTGTCTGCCAAGCACGAGCAGTATGTCTTTTTCAGTGCCGACCCCGCGCTCCTGCAGGATCCGGCAATCGTCAGGCTGCCTGCGTAAGCGTAGCGGCGCCAGCGCCAGTGAGACTGCTTTCATCCGCTGTCCTGCGGAACTCAAATATCTCTAAAAACTTCAAAAAAGCTCCCGTATGGGGGCTTTTTTCTTAAAAAACGCTAAGAAAACGCATATTTTTCAAACATCTGCTTGCATAATTCCTATCTTTATGCAAAAATCTCACGCAAAGAGTAATTTTGTCCGGTCCGCCTGTTGCGTATGTGAATGGAACGGCTGTGGAGACGTGGGCCGTCGTTTGGCCGGCCGGACAGGAGAGGATACTATGAGTAATGAAAAAAGTAATCTGCTGAAGATGGCGGTGGGCACGATTGCCACGACCCTGTTTTTTGCGGCCATGTGCCTGCTTGTTTCCGTGTACCTTCCCGACAGCAGCGAGAGCGTTCCCGTCGGGGGAAGCTTTCTTGCCGGTGTTACGGCGACTGACGAAGCCGCTTCCCGTGACGCCGCAGAGCTTGCCGTACAGGAAGACGATACTGACGGACCGGTAGACGCAGTAAACGGCGTGGAACTTGCGTTCCTCGGCGACGAAGCTGCCGAGACCGATGTGGGAACCCGGCTGGATTTCGTAAGCTATGAAGCCGTTGATGATACGGAGCTGGTTCTGTACCGCAACCTGGACACGAGGAGCTACGTTGAGTGGTTCTATACGCAGGTGACGGGAAACCGTGAAGTTGCTATCGCCATACTGGATGCCGCTTCCCAGTTCAATGTGTCTCCGTCCCTTGCCTTTGCCCTCGCCTATACGGAAAGCCGCTACGTGACGGACGCCGTGCACACGAACGTAAACGGCAGCGTTGACCGCGGCCTGTTCCAGCTGAACTCCTATTCCTTCCCCAAGCTGACGGAAGAAGAGTTCTACGATGCGGCAACGTCCGCCTACTACGGCATGTCCCACCTGAACCACTGCCTTGAGGTTTCTGCAAGTCAGATTGCGGGCCTTGCGATGTACAACGCAGGCCGCAACAAGGTGAACGATGACCGGACTCCCGTTTCGACGCTGAACTATATCTCCAAGATTCTGGACTACAAGGCAAAGATAGACAGCAAGTTTTCGACCGAGATCCTTGCCTTCTATTCCGACGGAAACGGCGGATCGGGCGACCGCTTTCTGGCAAAGTTCTAGAGAGCTTGTTCCAAAGAGTCCGCGGCAACAAAGCTGCCAAAGACTTTTGAAACTGTATCTCTAGCTTTTTTCCGGCTTTTCTCCTATACTGCCGTAAGTATGGAAGGAAACAAATTCAGCTTCTGCCCCCAGTGCGGCAGTAAAAACATAGAGACACACCAGGGCGGCTATAAATGGGTCTGCCCGGACTGCGGCTTTGACCTCTACTGCAACGTCGCCAGTGCGGTCGGTGTCGTCATCGTCAACAGCGAAGGAAAGGTCCTCTTTGAACGGCGGGCAAAGGAGCCCCGCAAGGGAACGCTGGCCCTGCCGGGCGGCTTCACGACCATGGACGAGAGCGCGGAAGAGTCCGTTGCCCGCGAGTGCCTTGAGGAGACGGGGGTCAGGCCGGCGTCCATCCGCTACCTCTGTTCCTTTCCGAACGACTATCCCTACAGGGGAATCCATTACAAGACCTGCGACCTCTTTTTTACCGCCGAATTTCCGGCAGGTGCCTCGCTCCATGCCCAGGAGCAGGAGGTCGCCTCATTCGAGTGGATTGCCATCAGGGGGCACGAGGACGTGGACGCACTTGACCTGGGTTTCCCGTCCGCCCGCAGGACCCTGCATGTCTGGATTGACGAACGGCTGAAGCAGAAATACTGAAAGCGCAGGCAAAGAAAGGCTAAGCCCTGCCCGCTGCCGTTCCGATAGAGAAGAAAGGGGATAATGGTATCATGAAATGTGAAAAATGGGTGGCTGTCCTTTGTACCCTGTGCTGTCCGTTCCCTGTGCTTGCCGCAGGGAAGGGAAGCAGGGCCGGGCGGACCGGGGAACCCGAACAGGTTATTGAAATTGCGATCCAGCTTCCGGCCGCCGACAGCGACGGGAGCCTTGTGAGCGAGGCGCCCGAACTGGAGCAGTCGCCTTCCGTCTATCTGGACTGGAAGGGAGACGTCATCGAGTATTCCGCCGGGGAACTTCCCGAACGCAGGGTTCTGGAAATATGGGGCGCCGATCATCCTTCGGCCGTCAAGTACCGCGACCGCTTCATCAACGGACAGAACAAGAAATGGCTCATCGAATCGCTTGAGCGGTCCGTTCCCTACCGCCCCTACATCGTGCAGAAGCTCAAGGAAGCGGGGCTCCCCCTCCTGCTCCAGTATCTTCCGATTGTCGAATCCTACTACAATCCCTATGCGGTCTCCTATGCCGGTGCGACGGGCATCTGGCAGTTCATGACGAACTCGATGGGTGCCCGGCTGACCAAGAACACCTGGTACGACGACCGGCGGGATCCCTGGAAGAGCACCGACGCTGCGGTGGCAAAGCTTGCCGGTAACTACAATTACTTCGGCGACTGGGCGCTCGCCATTGCCGCCTACAACTGCGGCGTGGGTGCCATGAACAAGGTCGTCAAGAAGAACAAGGACAAGGACTTCTGGTACCTTGCCGAAAACAAGCTCCTCCCCGCCCAGTCGGTTGAATACGTGCCCAAGCTGCTCGCGATTGCCGACCTCATTGAAAATGCCGAATACTACGGGGTGAGCGACATTGCCGAAGCCGCCGCGATGGCAGACCTTGAGCAGGTTGACGAGTTTGACTACCTCAAGACGAGCAAGATGTACAGCCTGGAGCAGATTGCCTCGGTAACCGGGCAGGACGGCTCGCTGGTCCGCATGCTCAATCCCTCCCTCCTGCGCAGCTGTACGCCGGCCCGCCAGGAGTTTTCCGTCCGCCTGCCCGCCGGAACGCTGACCGAAGAGCTGACCCAGGAAGCCGTCAACGAGAAGCTTGCTGCCCTGGGAACGCCGGCCGACGCAATCGTGTACACGGTCAAGGAGGGAGACACCCTCTGGGGCATCAGCCGCCGCTACAGCCTGTCCGTCAAGGACATCTGCGATGCGAACGACATCCTTGAAAAGTCCATCCTGAGCATCCGGCAAAAACTGATCATCCCGATATTCGACTGACAGGGCCGTAATTGACGATAATCACGTTTCCGTATACACTGGCACTATGAACATAGTGCTGGGCGTGTCTGCTTCAAAAGGCATCGGAATCGGCAGGGCCTTTGTCCTCCCCGAAACGCAGGAAAGGATAATCCCCAAGCGGGAGATAGAAGAGTTCGAGATTGAAAACGGCTGGACTCGTTTTACCGCCGCCTGCGCCCAGGTGCAGGAGCTGATTGACGGCCAGCTCGCCTCCCTTGCAAAAGACAGCCTGCAGCACGTCCTGTTCGAAACCTACCAGCTCATGCTTGCCGACCCCGTGTTCACCCAGGAACTGCGGGAACAGTTCACCGCGGAGCGCCTTAACATCGAGTTTGCACTCGAAAAGAAAATCATCGAGTACGCCGACCGCCTCCGTAACAGCGGCAACGATTACCTGTCCGAACGGGCACAGGACATAGAAGACGTATTCGGCAAGGTGCAGGACTGCCTCCTTGACTACCATCCCTTCAACATAGAGGAAGTCCCCGACAACGTCGTCCTCGTCGCCGCTTCCATCCGGCCGAGTGACACCTTTATCCTCAACAAGCGCAAGATTCTCGGCCTTGCCCTGACCGAAGGCGGAACGTCCAGCCATGTCGCCATCCTTGCCCGCAGCTTCGGCATTCCCGCCGTCGTGGGCCTTGAGCGGGTGTCCGAGCAGATTCAGGCGGGCGACAACGTCATCGTGGACGGTATTCTCGGGGAAGTCGTCGTGAATCCGGACGATGAGACGGTCTGCGAATACAACAAGAAGATAGAAGAAGAGATCCGCTACCATAAGATTCTCGCCGAATACCGGGACAAGGAGGCGCGGACCAAGGACGGAACCCTCTTTAAGCTGATGGCGAACATCGGAACGCCGGAGGAAGCGGATACCGCCCTTGAAGAAGGCGCCGACGGAATCGGCCTGTTCAGGACGGAGTTCCTCTTCATGAACGCCCTCTCCATGCTCCATGCAGGCGGCGTGCCGACCTCCAATTCCGTCACCGAAGACGCCCAGTTTGAAGCCTACAAGTACGTGCTCGAAAAGATGGGCGACCGGCCCGTAACCATCCGTACGCTCGATGCGGGCGGGGACAAGCTCATTGACATGAAGAACATGCCGGACCTGCACGAGCACAACCCCCTGATGGGCCTGCGCGCAATCCGCCTTTCGCTCTACTACCCCCAGATTTTCCGCACCCAGCTCAGGGCCCTCTACCGCGCGAGCGTCTACGGCAACCTGAAGATCATGCTTCCCCTGATTACCGACGTGTCGCAGGTGGACACGATAAAGGGCATTGCGCGCGGCGTCCAGCTGAGCCTGAAGGAAGAGGGCATCCCCTTCCGCGAGGACGTGCCGATCGGCATCATGGTGGAAACCGCCGCCGCTGCAATCACGTCGGACTGCCTTGCCAGGAACTCGGCATTCTTCTCGATCGGAACGAATGACCTCATTCAGTACACCCTGGGCATAGACCGGGAGAACCCGACGGTCGCCCCCCTCTACAACGAGTACAACCTTGCGGTCATCCGACTCCTGCACCTGATCGTCCACAACGCATGGAAATACGACGTGCCGCTTTCCGTCTGCGGCGAGATGGCGGGCCGCAAGGAGAGCGCACTGATCCTCGCAGGCATGGGAGTCCGCACCCTGAGCATGGCACCCCGGCAGATTCCCGTCATCAAGTCAACGCTGGCGAGTTTTTCCATAAAGGAACTGGAGACAATCTCCAGCCGGGCAACCCTGTAGCGGCGATGAACGGACACAAGCGGATGCAGCATGCGGTACGGGCAAAACGCACGGTCCTTCTGGCGGCCCTGCTTGCGGCAGTCTGCCTGAACCCGGGGAGCGGCCTGCAGCGGGCTTGTGCGGCAGCGGCGGCGGCTTCAGGAGCGGCGGCAGTACCGCCAGCTGCGTCAACACCGGCAACCGCCTCTGCAAAACCGCTGCGCTCGCTGTTCCCCTTCAACAACCTCATCAGCGACGAAGAACTTGCACAGCTGGAAGCCGGGCAGATCGTCATACGCAATATCCAGAACAGGAAGAACATGTGCATGCGCCGGGGCATCAGCAGCTATCCCGATGAGCTGCTGGATATGTTTACCGAGCTTGACCCCGGCTACCTTGCGGAAGTCATCTATATGTTCCCGGCAGAAGGTAACAGCGATGCTTCGATCATCGGGCAGGCGGACGCGATTTTCTCCGACTGGCCCCTCTACAAGGAAGTCATCTATACGGATGAGGACACGGGCAAGAGCAGGCATCTTTTTCCCGAGGCGGAACTGGTCAAGCGGACCGACGGCTACCGCTGGAAGTCCATCTGGACCCACGTAAAGATGGACTTCCTTGCCCCCTACGATACCGAACTGATCATCAAGACGACGGACGACACCTTCTTCTTCAGCCAGATAAACCAGGAGCCGATGAAGTTCAAGTTCGTCACCGCCGTAAAGCCGAAGAACATGCAGGCCGCCATCTGCTGCTTCAAGTACCGGGGCAGCTGGTTCGTCTATGCGCTCGGCGGGGTCAAGGCGCCGAAGATTCCCTTCGTGCGCAACAAGATTGACCACCAGTTCATCGGCAGGATCGAGGACTTCACGGTCTTTTATATTGCCCGTTTTGACATCAAGAGGTGAGTATATGATGAATCCATCGCTGCTGCTTGCGTGCGGCATTGCCTTTGTTGCAGTCGGACTCCTGTTCGCTGCGGCAGGCTTTTACCTGAAGCTCCCCGCTTCCGTCCGGAAAGCGCCGATAAGCGCCGTTGCAGGCATTATCTTCTATATAATGGGAGCCCTGACCGTGATTACCGGTATCCTCGCCCTTGCCTTTCACGCCGGTGCACCGAAGACTGCCGTCGAACTGGTCCTCCTCATCTACCTCGCTGCCGTCACCATCCTGCTCGTCATCTTCAGCCTGCTCGTCAAGACCCCGTCGAACCGCGGGTAAGCGCAAGAAAACCGGCCCGATGCGGGTAACAGGCGACCCCGATGCGGGGTAACAGACGCCCCCGATGCGGCTACGCGCAGGAAGCCCCGCGGCAGGCGGCCTGTCCCTCGAGAACAGGGCATCGCAGGCAAGCGGCCGGGGCGTCCGCTTGCCAACATCGGGGAGACAGTATAGAATGGCACTGTGAAACGTACGTCACCCTTCTTCAGGCTCACGAGGCGGATTTCCGCTCCCGTGCGGAAGTCAATCGCCCTCATAGCCCGCCTCGCCTCCTGCGCCGTGCTGACCGCCTGCATCATTACGACCCTCTGGCTCTCACTCGGCATCGCGCGGGCAACCCCCCGGCTGGCCGTACTCGTTTCCGCCGCATCGACCGGCGCCCTTTCCTTTGCCCTCGCGCTGATTTCCCTGCCCCTGCTCAGAAAGCTGGTCCGCTCGGACGAACGGGAACTGCAGGAGCAGATTCTGGAACAGGAAGCGGAACTGGACCGGCTCAGGAAGGAAAAAGAAGGCTTTGAGGAAAAGGAAATAGACTTTCAGCGGCGCATCGCCCTGCTGGAAAACCTCAGCTTCAACATGGAAACCTACCGCGATGTATTCAAGGTCTGCTTCCGCGACTACCAGCAGGAAGCAACGATAAAGCGCCGCGAAAGCTTCAACGAAGATGACGGGGATTCAACACTGGGCAAGGTCCTGGGACGGCAGGGCAAGAGCTATGACGAAGTGCTTTCCGTCATGGACTGTACGGTAAGCTACCAGCGCGGGGTCGACCTGCAGAAAATCAAGATAGCGAAAGTGAACAACAGCACGGTCGTCGTCTCGGGCCTGACCGGTGAATACCTGACGATGCCCCGCTTTGACTACAGGGACTTCTTCAGCGAAATCCGCCACGTCAAGCTGGACAAAAACGGGGACATCAAGCGCATCAGCGTGGAAGACGATGAGTATTACGAGCGCGAACTGCATAAGAAGCAGAGCGAATACAAGGCGGCGTTCGAAGACGCCTTCATGCGGGGAAAGGACAGCGACGACAGCGAAGAGATAACCCGGCGGGCAGAGGACTTCATCCGCATTATCCTGCAGCCCATCTATTCCCACGTGGAATTCGACAATACCCTGCCCGCAGCCGAGTCCCGGCCCCTGCTGGATTTCCTGCGGGGCGAAACCAGCCTGTACCGTGCCATGCTCGAACGCCGCCCGGAACTGCCGGAAAAAGCCGCCTCCGTCCCGCACACAACGGCACCGGACGGCGGAATCGGCACGACTGACGGGAGCACGACTGGCACGGACGGCGGGACGGCCGCAAATCCCCGGGCGGAAGGCTAGACGCTAGGGTTTTTCCACGAAGCTGATCTGCACTCGATTTAAAACCCGGCTAGGTTTTAAACGTTACTAAGCTAGTTTTTAAATGCTACCCGGCTCAGTTTTAAATGTTACTAGACTGAGTTTTAAACGTTACCCGGCTGGGTTTTAAACGTTACTCACGCAGTTGAGATGCCACGCTGCATCGGAACAGAAAACAGCCCGCATCCTTGGCGGAATACGGGCTGCAGTAAGGGTTACATCCTGTAAAACGGATGGTTACGGAGCTATCTGAACGCGCACTATCTGGCTGTTCTCCGGATAATAATCACTGCCGTCCTTTGTTACCTTGCAGCGGTAGTCATATCTATTAGAGCTGTCCTGTGTAATAGTATAAGAAGCTCCTGTAGCCCCGCTTATGTCAGCCCACGGCGACGACCCATCAGTCAGCCAGGCATCGGCATCGGCATTCCGCTGCCACTGATACGTGATGCCGCTGCTTACCGCAGAGCCACCGGCGGTAACCGAAACAGTAATGACATCTCCCGTAACTGCGCCAAGGCAGGACATGGTGCTGGAACCCACGTACAGGGTATCCGTGGTACTCGCTCCGGAGACAGCAACCGTTACTGATGAACCGCTAGAACTGCCGGAACTGCCGCTAGAACCACCGGAGCTTCCGCCGGAACTTCCCGAACCTCCCGAATAGGTCGGTCCATCGCTGTGATGCCCCCAAGTTCCCGGTGTGTCATGGCAGGCAACGAAAGATGCAGCCAGCACCAGTGCAAAAAGCACTGCTGACAGCCAACTGTGAGTCTTTTTCATCGTTCTTTTCTCCTTTGAATGTCTATTTTTCACCCCCGGAAAAACGGCCGCGCCGGAACCGGCAAAAGCCGGTTCCGGCGCGGAGTTCATCACA
>CAMJZA010000069.1 GCA_946410085.1 uncultured Treponema sp.
CAGTTTTAAACAGGTGGGACTTTCGTGTTTTTAAAAAGCCTTGAAATATATGGATTTAAGTCATTCGCCGACCGGACGCTCATCCGTTTCGCCGACGGCATAACCGCCCTTCTGGGACCGAACGGCTGCGGCAAGAGCAACGTCGTAGACGCCATCAAATGGGTCCTTGCGGAAAACAAGTCCAAGAACCTCCGGGCTTCCACCATGGAAGACGTGATTTTCAACGGTACAGACACCCGCCCCGCCCTCTCAATGGCTGAAGTCACGCTGACCATTGCAAATGACAAAGGCCTGCTTCCCCTCGATGACAGCGAAATTGCCCTCAAGCGCCGCCTCTACCGGTCCGGTGAAAACGAATACTACATCAACGGCAAGCAGGTAGGTGCCACCGTCGTCCGCAAGCTTTTCATGGATACCGGAATCGGCAAATCCGCTTATTCCGTCATGGAGCAGGGCAAGATTGACCAGATTCTTTCCTCAAAGCCGGAAGACCGCCGCTATCTCTTTGAGGAGGCCGCCGGAATAAGCCGCAGCAAGGCAGAAGTCGCCGATGCTGAGCGTGAACTGGAAAAGACCCGCGCCAACCTCGCCCAAATCGATATCGGTCTTGCCGAGACAAAGCGGAACTATGAATCGCTCAAGACACAGGCGGAAAAGACGAAAAAATACCGCGCCCTGCACGAAGAAAAGTTCCAGGAAGAACTCGACATACAGCTCCTGCGCCTCAAGGACTTCACAGTCAACAGGGGGCGGAACGAACAGGAACTCAAGGACGCAACGGAAAAGCGGGATGCAGCCATCAGGGAAATAGAAGAAATCTATTCGACCCTCAATGAAAATACAGACCGGATAAAGAACCTGCAGGATCAGGTCAACGAGAAACAGCAGGAAGCCATAAAGCTTGTCACCGAGCAGAACGGCAAGAAAGATCTTGCCAAGCAGCTCAAGGAAAAGCAGCGGGACGAACAGGAAAAAATCGCCCAGCTTGAAGGCCGCATCAAGCGCATCCAGGAGCGGATCGACGAGTACAACGAGGACATCGACAGCCTGAACGGTGAACTGCACGAAAAGAAGAAGAAGCTAGAAGAACAGAGTGCAAACATAGCGGGCTTTGAAGAAAGCATCCGGCAGGCCTCCGGTCAGATAGAAGAAAACAAGCGGATACTCGGGGACAACGAGGAAAAGATCAGGAACCTTGCGGGGGAACGGATTTCACTGCAGAAGCAGCTGCAGGACATCACCGAAGATATCGTAAAGGAGCTGGACTCAAAGCTCAAGGATGCAGGCTATTCTTCGCAGGCAAACCGGAAGGCGAAGGAAGCGCTGGACACGATGATCGAAAAGATCAAAATCTTTGCAAGCGGCCGCCAGAACATCTTCAGGGACATTGCCGCCCTGCCGGCTCCCCGCACCGAGGACACCCTCAAGAATGCCGGCGATGCTGCCGAAGCCTTTGCGGAAATCGGAAGCATGCTCGCAGAACTGGGAGATGCCCTCAGTGAATATACAAAGACGACGCCGCAGTTCATCGATGACTTCCTTTCGCCGGAAGGCATCATCACCCGGAAACGCAGGATAGACGCTTCCATTGCAGAGAACCTGAGCAGGACGGACGGCATACAGGACGCCAACAAGGCACTGCACGCGACGAATGAGAACCTGACCCAGAAAATAAACGAATACAAGGATACCCTGAACAAGCTCCGCATTACCCAGGCGCAGATGAAAGGCCAGATAGCCTCGACCGAACAGCAGATTACCACAGCAAAGCGGAGCCTTGCGTCCGAGGAGGCAAACCTCCGTGAACAGCAGGACGAACTGTTTGAAGAAAAAAAGCGCAGCGAAGAAACGGATGAAAAGATCAGTGATACCGAAGAGGAAATCGCCGAACTGGAAGAAAGGGGAAACGCAGTTACCAAAGAGCTGAACGAGCTGGACCGGCAGATTTCCGAATGCAACAAGAACGTCTCCGGCAAGGAATCCGCCCTGAAAAAGAAGCAGGAAGAACGGACAAAATGGCAGGCACGGGTAGAAAAGCTTTCCGTTACGGTTGCCCAGAGCGACACCGAAATCCGCAACGTCAAGCAGAACTTTCAGGACAACTACTCCCGTGACCTCATGGAATTCGAGGAGCGGATGTACAAGATTACCGACAGTGCCGATGCCCTCAAGGCCAGACTCGCCGCCACAAAGAAAAAGATTGATGAGCTGGGGCAGGTCAACATGATGGCCGTCGAACAGTTCAACGAAGAAAAGGACCGCTATGACCGCCAGCAGGCAAGCTATGACGATACGAAAAAGTCCCTCGAAAACCTCGTCCGCGTTTCGGACGAAATACGGACCAAATCATCCGAGCTCTTCCTGGATACCTACAACAAGATCCGCCGGAATTTCCACAATATGTTCCGCCGCCTCTTCAACGGAGGCAAGGCTGAGCTCCGCCTCGTCGATCCGGCGAACGTCCTGACCTCAGGAATCGACATCCTCGCCCAGCCGCCGGGAAAGAAGCTGCAGAGCATTGCCCTGCTTTCCGGCGGTGAAAAGACGATGACGGCAGTCGCCCTGCTCTTTGCGACCTACCAGGTCCGCCCGAGTCCCTTCTGCTTCCTCGACGAGATTGATGCGGCACTGGACGACAAGAATGTTTCCAGCTTCGTCCAGTCGCTCCGCTCCTTTGCCAGCGTGAGCCAGTACGTCGTCATCACCCACAACCGCAAGACCGCCGTCGCTGCCTCCAGCCTGCTCGGCGTCACCATGGAAGAAAGCGGCATCACCAAGGTCGTGCAGGTCAAGTGGAACGACGACCTGGAAGACCACCACCTCGTCTTTGCCGAGGACGATGACTTTGTGGAAGAAGACGTACCGCCGGAAGAAGGCATCGTCATCCCGCCCCGTCCGCCGCGCCGGGAACACAATCCTGACGGCAGCTTAAAGCTCCCGGCCGCAGAAGCGGCTGAAGATGATGAAGCAACGGACACAAAAGTGACGGCCGCAGAAACGGCAGACACAGCGCAGGCACCCGGCGATGTGCAGCAGGTCGAAACGCAAGATAGCGTCAATATCGGCCCTGAACTTGCCGAAAATACGAATGATGGATCTATTTGATAACGTACAGGAAAGAATCCGCAGCTTCGTCGAGGAAAACAGCAGGCTGACTGCAACCGTCATAGGCCTTTTCGTGCTGCTTGTCGTCGGCGGCCTGTTTGCCCTTGTCTTCGGGGGCGGCAGGATCAGGAAGCAGAACGCCCTTCCGGCGGAAAACTTCATCAAGCGGGAAGAGTTCTTCCCTCCCCGGCAGGCATCCATGACCGATGACTACTACTTCTCCCGTGTAACCGGCGAGAAATGGAGTAACGAGGAACGGGACCGGTGGTTTACCATTCCGGATGAGTCGAACTTGCACAAGCTCGGCGAGGCAAACGATGCCATATCAGATGCAATTTTGGAGGCAGCTCCGTGAAAAAGATACGATTCTGCATAGCAGTCCCGGCTCTGGCCGCCGCACTCGCGCTGACAATGCCGCTTTTTGCCGAGGATGCTGAAATCTACAGCAGGCCAGACCTGCCCGGCGATTCCGAGGCCGGGCCTTCCCCCATCACCCCCTCCCGCGCCGTAACGCTCAAGAGCGGGCAGTATCTTGACATCGGCTATCCCGGAAGCGGGTGGATTTACCTCGGCGAAACGGAAGGCTCCTCACTCCTCAAATATGAGAAGCGGGAACTGGGAAACGGAGACACCTTCTTTACCCTCTTCGCAAAGACCGGCGGGACGGCAACCCTGCATTTCTACAAGAGCGACGCCCTTGCAGGCAGTTACATCGATGATTACCTGACCGTAACCGTCTCGGGAACGAGCAGGAACAGGGAACATGTCGAAGCACCGTCCTATGCGGACATCGTCCCTCCCCGCCCTTCCTTCACGCAGTCTTCCGCCGTAATCCAGGCCCTGCAGGAAAAGGAACAGGAAGCCGCAGCCGCCGGCAGTCCAGACCGGCAGGCCCCCGTGCAGACAGCCGGTGCTACCGCCGGCAGCAGTAACAGCAGCTACGTTTCACTGGCAGAAAGCGGAGATGCAGAAGATGACCGGAGTGCAACGGTCATTCAGACGAGCAGTCCGAATGCTGCCCAGCAGTCTGCCCCGGCAGCGGCAGAGACGGCCGCAGCTGCGCAGGTACAGCCCGCCGCAAACAGCTCAGGAGCAGGTACGGCTGCGGATGACGGCAGCAGGAAAACGGACACGGCAAATCTTTCGGAACGCGAAATCCTTGACCTCGCAAAAAAGGCATACGAATCAAAGAAGTATCAGGAAAGCCTTTCCTATCTGGCAGACTTCTTTGACAAGGCGGTTTCCCTGACCGATGCAGGCCTGTACCTGAAAGGGCAGATCCTTGAAGCACCTTCGGCTGCCCGTAACATCAAGGAAGCCCTCGCAAGCTATAAGGCGCTTGTCAGCAACTATCCCGAGAGCGAACTCTGGAACGATGCCGCCAAGCGGATCAGCTATATCGAACGGATTTACTTTGACATCAGATGAGGAAAAAGGCGGTCGAACTCAGCTTCGGCCTCCTGCGCTTCTTCATCCAGACCATTCAGCTTCAGGGCCTTTATGTAGCCCTGAAAAATCAGCTCATCATGAGGCTTTTCTTCGTGCAGGGCCCGGTAGGCTTCAAGCCCCTCCGCTTCCCTGCCCCCCTGACAGTACACGTAGGCAAGGGACTGCCGTACGGACGTGTTTTCAGGATCATCCTGCAGCAGGAGGGTAAAGGCAGCTTCCGCCAGCTCCCAGTCACCGCACAGGCAGGCAAGGCGCCCCCGCTTATAGAGGGCAGCATCATGCGTCTGTGCGTACGGCAGGGCATCTGCATAGACCGCAAGCGCCTCCTCGTATTTTCCCGCTGCCTCAAGCCGCTGACCTTCCTGATAGGCACGGATCGCTTCGTTGTTCCGCCGCGCTTCGGCCTCAAAGGGAATCTGCGCCGATGCGCAGGAAAAAAAAAGCAGGGAAGCTCCAGATACGGCAAGGGCAGCGGACGCTGCCCGAAAAAAAAGCCCTGCCAAACTACATCTGCCCGAGGACGGTCTGTTCAATCTTACGCAGCTGCGAGCGGTAGAGTCCGGCAATATTCGACCCGTAATCCGCAACGAGCTGGATGATGTTGCGCGGCATATCCTTCGAGTCAACCCCGTTGAGCCGGTCACCGGCGTCTCCCAGACCCGGCATGATGTATGCCTTCATGTTCAGGACCGGATCCATCCAGAGCGTATAGCAGGAACAGTTTTCCAGCGCCCGCGTCACGCGCAGGCTGCCCTTGAGGGCGGAAATCTCGTTGAAGAAGCGGATGCTCTTGGGCCGCACCCCCTGCTGCATCAGGTATTTCACGACCGTGACGAGGGAACCGCCCGTTGCGTTCATCGGATCGGCAAAAATCAAGTCCCTGCCGTCCAGATCGTCAAAGTTAAAATAGGACTTGTCAAGGTTCAGGATATACTGCATGTCGTTCTCGTGCCGGGAATCGTCACGGTTTATCTTGAACAGGGCAAAGGGCGTCACGTAGCCCGTCGACGAATACTCCTCTATCTCCTTCGAGACGATCATGCTCGGCAGCAGGGCACCGCGCAGCATGACGCACATGACGGAATTCTCGATCTTGGAATCTATGTCGGGAATCTTGTGGACGGCATAGTTCTGCACCGGGTCGGTAACCGGCGTCTTGACGATGATATGCCCCTTCTTGTCGGTATTCTTCTCGATGTAGGCAAGGCGGAAGAGCATCTCATAGGCCCGCTGGCTGTAGTAGAGGAATTCCGCATGGTCGGTCTGCACGTCGCGCAGCTTTGCAATGACCCGGCTCGCTTCCGCATGAGCCCCCTGCTCGGTCACAAACGAATAGACCTTTATGTTCGGGTGCTTGGCGCAGATGTCCTGCATCCGGTGGCCCATCTCGTCAAAGCTTTGTACGATTGCATCCTTGTTGACCGGATTGAAGTGCTGCAGGGTCTCCCGGTACATGTCCTGAATGCCTTCAATGTCCTGCATGTCCTCCTTCGTCAGGTAGCCGTCAAGGTCCTCAGCCTTCAGGACAACCTTTCCCTCTTTCATGCTCATTGTACGTTCTCCTCCGTCACCTTGCCGTCAACGACATTGTAGTGCTTTCCCGTAATCGGATCCCGCGTAATGACGCCGACAATCTGCTTCCGCGTCAGGGGGACGCCCGAAACGAGCAGGGTCTCGCCGTCAGCCTGCGAAACCGTTCCGCCGGTCAAACCGAACGCAAGGGTCAGCAGGGATTTGAGGGCGGGAATCGTCCTCGTGTCGCTGATGTGCATGTTCATCAGCATGCTGTAGTCGCCGGAAGCCGTCGGCTTCAGGCTGCCGTAGATGTAGTCCGTCGAAATGTTTATCGTGTCCCCGATCATATTGCGCAGGTACTGGCCCGGCCGGGTAATGAAGAAGAGGATGTCGTCGGTTTCCTGTGAAATCCAGCGGGTACACCTGTTGTCCTCCAGCTCCTGATGCACGGCACAGCGGTCAAGCAGGGGTTCAATGTTCCCGGCAAGGCCCAGCAGGTCCTTGTACATCAGGGAAATCTTGAACATCGTATCGGGGTGGCTGTAGTAGCGGAACTCGTTTTCATAACCCAGGGCAAGGGCCTTTTTGGTCGACTCGGCCGTGTACTTCGTCCGTGTCCAGCCCTTCGCCTTCGTGAGGGAGCCGGAAAGGGCAACGGACGGAATGTTCCCCGTCGCAATCAGCTCCGTGCGGGACCGGTCCTGTACCGTCCCCTGCCCCGTCCAGACAATGCCGAGCCGGCTCGTAATCAGCTGAATGTCACCGGGCTGTATGTTCGGAATCTCCTCCTTCAGGATATCCTGCACCAGCGCCACATGCTTCTGGGCCGGCAGGCGGGCATAGATGCTTGAGTCCGTCGAAAGCAGGGCGATCGGATTCAGGTCGGTCGGAGCAACATAATCGCTCTCTTCTTCGGCAACTTCCGGCTCCTTGGGCGTTGTCTTACAGGCCGAAAGGCCCAGCAGGGAAACAAAGGCTGCTGCAAGAGCAAGCCTGCGGGCAAAGGGCAGCATGGCTGACACAGTCTTTTTCATCGCTTCTTTCCTCTCCACATCTTTACGCTATATTCTTGCAACCTTCACCTGCCAGGCAAGCTCGTCGCTTTCAATCCGAACAGCCCCGTCAAGGCTGTCCTTCCAGTCCGCACTTGCAGCAAGCGTTTCCGAAGCAATGTAGTCCCGGAAGAGCTCAAAGGCAGCCTTCAGTCTGGCATCGCCGGAAACTTCCAGCGTAATGCGGTCGGTCAGCTCAAAGCCGCTTTCCTTGCGCAGGTTCTGGATGCCTCGCACCAGGTCGCGGGCATAGCCTTCCTTGCTCAGGGAGTCGGTTATCTTCGTATCAAGGCCGACCGTCAGCGTACCGTCGTTGATGACCTTGAGGTCATCCTTTTCTATGCGGTCCACCACTACGTTTTCGCTGTCCAGCTCAACGCTCCTGCCCGCCACGTCAAAGACGAGCTTGCCGCCGCCGAGGATTTCCGCAATCTGCTCGCTCGTCAGCTGGGCAATCTGACCGGCAGCGGCCTTCATGTCCTTGCCGAGCTGCTTGCCCAGGACACGGAAGTTCGCCTTTGCCTTGTATTCGACCAGCTCGTCCTCCCGTTCATGAAAAATCACGTCCTTGACGTTGAGCTCTTCGGCAATCGTGTCCCGCATGTCGGCAAGCACCCTGCGCTCATCGCCGTCACGGGTAACGAGGGCAACGGAAGCGAGGGGCTGGCGGTTCTTGATGTTGAACTGATTGCGCAGGCTGTGTCCCATCGAAACCGCCTTCTGCACCGTCGCCATCTGGAACTCAAGCTTTTCATCGCGGAAGCGGGCATCGCTTTCAGGATAGTCCATCAGGTGCACGGACTCCCTGTCTTCTTCCGTCCTGAGGTTCTGCCACATCGATTCCGTCAGGAAGGGAATGAAGGGAGCTGCGACGAGCGTAAAGGTCCTGAGGGCGTAGTAGAGGGCGCCGTAGGCTTCCAGCTTGTCCGCATCGTTCCCGCTCTTCCAGAAGCGGCGGCGGTTGCGCCGGATGTACCAGTTGTTAATCTGATCGATGAACGAGAGCATCGGGTCAATCGCGGAAGACAGGTCGTAGTCGTCCATTGCAGCGCGCACGTCGGCGACCATCTTCTGGGCAACCGACAGGATCCAGCGGTCCAGCGGATTGACAGGCAGCTCCCTGTCAAACTCGTGCCCCGTGCAGGTCACGCCGTCGATGTTCGCGTACTGCACGAAGAAGCTGTAGCTGTTCCAGAGGGGCAGGATGATGCTCTTGATGACATCGCGCACGCCGTCGTCCGAATAGCGGATTTCGTCAGCCTTGACAACCGCCGAGTGCATCAAAAAGAGGCGGATTGCATCGGCAGAATACTTGTTGATTGCTTCCACCGGGTCCGTGTAGTTGCGCAGGCTCTTGCTCATCTTGCGGCCGTCTTCGGCAAGGACAATGCCGTTGACAATGCAGTTCCTGAACGCAGGCTTATCGAAGATTTCTGCAGCGAGGACGGTCAGCGTGTAGAACCAGCCGCGCGTCTGGTCAAGGCCCTCGGAGATGAAGTCGGCCGGGAAGTTCTTCTCGAACTTCTCCTTGTTTTCAAAGGGATAGTGCACCTGGGCGTAGGGCATGGAACCGGACTCGAACCAGCAGTCAAAGACCTCGGGGATGCGGTGCATCGTGCCACCGCACTTCTTGCACTTGATCGTCACCTTGTCGGCAAACTGCTTGTGCAGGTCATCAAGCCACACGCCGGAAAGCTCCTGCAGTTCCTTACGGCTTCCCACGCAGAGGGCGTCTCCGCAGTCACCGCACTTCCAGACCGGAATCGGGTTGCCCCAGTAACGGTTGCGGCTCACGGCCCAGTCACGCGCTCCGGCAAGCCACTTGCCGAACCTGCCTTCCTTGATGTGGGCAGGCTGCCACTTGATCTGGCCGTTCGCCTTCAGAAGCTTCTCGTGCTCGTCGCCGACGCGGACGAACCAGCTGCCGATGCCCCGGTAGATGAGGGGCGAACCGCACCGCCAGCAGTGAGGATACTCGTGGTCTACCGTCTCGCGGCGGACGAGCTTGCCCTCCTTCTTGAGCCGGTCCATGATGTCCTTGTCGCAGTCCTTGACGAAGCGGCCTTCGTAATCGGAAACATCCTTCGTAAACTTGCACTCGGCGTCAATCGGTTCTACCGAAGGAATCGTCGCCTTCGGGCCCTTGCCCTTGTTGGCAGCCTTGAAGACGTTGCTGTCTTCCTCGCCGAACGCAGGCGCAATGTGGACGATGCCCGTTCCGTCTTCGGTCGAAACATAGTCCGCATTGAACATGCGGAAGGCCCCTTCCGACCCGTCCTCGTTGACCGCAAGACCGGCAAAATAGGGGAAGAGCGGCTCGTAGCGGGCACCGATGAAGTCAGCCCCCTTGCGGCTGTACAAAAGCTCGTAGTCCTTTTCGTCCTTGTAGTAGGCGGCAAGGCGGGAGGCCGCAAGGATATAGCAGTCCCCGCTCGCCTTGTCACGGATTTTCACGTAGTCAATGTCCGGTCCCATGCACAGGCCCTCGTTGCTCGGGAGGGTCCACGGCGTCGTCGTCCAGGCGAGGAAGTAGGTCTTGCCGTCCGCCATGTCCGGGTCGCCGACTGCGGCCGGAGCCTTCGTTATCTTGAAGCGGATCGTGATTGCAGGATCCTGCCGCTTCTTGTAGCCCTGGGCAAGCTCGTGGGAGGAAAGGACGGTCGAACAGCGGGGACAGTAAGGCAGGATGTACTTGCCCTCGTAGATGAGCCCCTTGTCCCAGAGGGACTTGGCGACCCACCAGATGGACTCCATGTAGTCCGGATTCATCGTCTTGTAGTCGTTGTCAAAGTCAACCCAGCGGCCCATGCGGGTAATCGTCTTGCGCCACTCGCCCGTGTACTTGAGGACGGATTCCCGGCACTTGTCGTTGAAATTCGCAATGCCGTAGGCTTCGATCTCGTGCTTGGAGTTGATGCCCAGTTCCTTTTCGATGAGGTTTTCGACGGGGAGCCCGTGGCAGTCCCAGCCGAAGCGGCGGTCAACGTGCTTGCCCCGCATGGTCTGGTAGCGGGGAATGATGTCCTTTATGGTCGAAGGAATGAAGTGGCCGAAGTGCGGAAGCCCGGTCGCAAAGGGCGGTCCGTCGTAGAAAATGTATTCCGGTGCGCCCTCGCGCTGGGACAGTGATTTCCTGAACGTGTCATGATCCTGCCAGAACTGCAGGATTTCCTCTTCCTGCTTGGGGAAGTTTACCTTTGAATCAACCGCTTTGTACATAAAACTAATCAAATCCTCAAAATATATGAAGTTGAAGGATTATAGCACAAAGTCCGGATTTAATCTAGGGTTTTAACGGGAAGCTTTCGGATTACTGCCGGATCCCGGTAGAAATACCGTTTTCAGATAAAGTAAAAAAATGAAAACGTTTACAAAAAGCAGGATGTATGATAAAATGAAAGACAAGAAAGAAATAACAAAAAACGGAGTATCACCATGAACAAACGCAGCATGCCCGGAAAAAAACGGGGCGAAACCCTGCTTTCAAAGTACGGCGCCCTTGCCTTTGTCGAAATCGTCGCCATGATGACGGTTTTTCTTGTCATAACGACAACCCTTACCAAAAAGCCGGTCCAGAGCATGTACACGCAGTCCGTTGAAAGCATCCTTGATATGTGCGTAGACAATGCGGAAACCTGGTTTGAAGGCCGGGTGGAAGTTCTTAAGGCCTTTCAGGGGGCAGTCGTCAGTTTTACGGACAACCGGGACCGCATCAAGAAATCGATAAAACAGCACCGCAAGCCCGAAGGGTTTGAGTACGTCATGGTGTTCTGGGACGATGCGACCGGAGCAAAGGACGGCGGCCCCGAGACCTATAACACGAAGGGCGGCATTTCGACCGTCGGTATCCTGAACAAGGAATACTGGATCCAGCACCGGGCCGCCGACGTGGAAGTCTGGCTGGAGTCTCCCCGCCAGTCCAATGCAGGCGGCTTTAACATGCCCCTCTTTGTCCGGTCCAACTTCACCGACGACCAGACCGGCATGCTCGTCCACGGCGGCATGGTGGGCTTTCTGGAACTGGAACCCATCATGCGGCTTGCAAAGACCTTCTATTCCACGGGACTCATTTCCGTCTATGACGACACGGGGGCCCTGCGGGCAGGCGATGACATTCTGGGCTCGCAGGAGCCGTCAGAGTGGTACCGGACGCTCAATCCCGACGACTACATCATCGTTGAGCGGGAATGCCGGCTGGCGAACAAGGTCTGGAAGGTCGTTGCCGGCGTGACTAAAAAAGAGGCCGTCCTCATCACGCGGAACCTGCAGCGGAACTCCGTTGTGGGCGGCTTCCTCGTTGCCCTCCTGCTCCTTGCGGGCGTACAGGGAATCCTCAAGATACTCATCAGCAAGTTTGACGAGATAACGAGGAGCGTCGACAACCTGAACTCGGGCGACAAGGATTTGACCCGGCGCATAACGGTCAGGCACAACAACGAAATTTCCCACGTCAAGCAGTCCATGAATGCGTTCGTTGATATCGTCCATGAAACGGTAAAGGGAATCGGCTCGGCGAACCTGAACCTGAAGAATACCTTCAACAACGTGAAGGACTGCCTTGACGAGACGCAGGCGCACATAGACAGCATTTCGAGCGAAATAGAAAAGGCAACGGAAAGCCTTGCCAGCGAGGATGCTTCGGTCATGACGACGAGCAGCTCCGTTACGCAGATATCGCAGAGCATTGAAGGGCTCAACGGCATGATCCAGATGCAGGCAGCTTCAATCTCGCAGGCGGGTGCAAGCATTGAGCAGATGATCGGCAACATCCGCTCAGTCACCGGCTCCATCGAAAAGATGTCGTCGGAATTCGAAGAGCTCAACAGGGCGACGGACGAGGGCGTCCAGAAGAACCTCGCCGTGAACGAACTGCTGGGAGTCATCCTTGAACAGAGCCAGAAGCTCCGCGAAACCAACCTCATCATCTCTTCCATTTCGTCCCAGACGAACCTCCTTTCCATGAACGCGATGATCGAGTCCGCCCATGCGGGAGAAGCGGGAAAGGGCTTCGCCGTCGTTGCCGAAGAAATCCGCAAGCTGGCGGACACGAGTGCATCCCAGTCCAAGATCATCAGCGAAAACCTCAAGACGATTGCCGAGAACATCGGCAAGGTCGTCGAAAGCGCGAATGCGAGC
The DNA here is from genome assembly GCA_946410085.1 of uncultured Treponema sp. Taxonomy (GTDB): domain Bacteria; phylum Spirochaetota; class Spirochaetia; order Treponematales; family Treponemataceae; genus Treponema_D. The sequence goes on from CAMJZA010000069.1 coordinate 12,258, forward strand.
AAGGCTTCCTTTGAGCTGGTTTCCCAGAAGGCGCGGAATACTTCCCAGCTCGTCGACACGATTCTGGGCGCCATGTCCGAGCAGAACGAAGGGTCCAAGCAGGTCATGGAAGCCCTGGGCTCGATGAACCAGACTTCCTCAGAAGTCCAGACGTCGAGCAGGGAGATTGAAAACGGCACCAAGGAAATCCTCGCCGCAATCAGTACCCTCAAGGAATCTTCTTCCAATATGTCCAGCAGCTTCAGCGAGATTGTCTCGACGACGAAGGCAACGGAGCAGGCGACCGGCCGCCTGAACCGCCTTGCCATGGAAATGGCGGTTGCCGTGAACGACATTTCGGAGAAGATCGGCGAGTTCAAGGTCTAGCACTCATTCCGCCCCCGGGCACAGCTTTCCCGCGGAAGCTGTGTCTTCCGCAGACTTTTGTACTGGCTTCCGATAATCTCTGTACCTGCAGCAGCATCTGTGTTATACGTACCGTATGGCATCATCCTTTGACTGCTTTGAAAAAGAGTTTCCCGTACTGGCAAAGCTGGGACGGCTGGCGGAACGCTACTGCTACAGTGACCCCAACGGAGCCTTGTACAAGATACGCAAAATCGGTGAGACCATTACCGCCCTCGTCGTAAAGCCGAACGGTTAAAACCTGAAGGTCGCGGTCAAAGACTGCCCGTTAAAGGAAAGAACGCTTTGCCCCCTGTACTTGACAGCAGAGATTTTTTCGTGGATAAAAGGCACAAGAAAGCCTATGGCAGATCCAATAACCGCACCCGCCGCGACATCGGTCATAAAGTGGTTGCCGCTCCAAACACGCATAAAAGCCGTCGTGGTTGCCAGCGCGTATGACGTGATCAGGACCGGCACCTTGAACTTGGACTCCGGAAAGTACTTCCAGAATGTGTAGGTCGTAAAAGTCGCCCCAAGAAAGGCATCGGTCGTATGTCCGCTGGGAAAAGAAAGCTTCCAGTCCCCGCTTTCCACTCCCTTCTCATCCCATTCGTCCGTGTACATGTAGGGGCGTGTCCTCGTGAAAGTCGTCTTCATGATATTCTTTATTCCGGTGCTCAGCAGCCAGCTTTCCGCAAACATCACGCCGACAGTCGCAAGTTCCCTCGCAGGGAAGTTCTTGACTATTGTTTCCGTCAGGTAAATTCCCACAGGAAGGGCCAAAAGAGTCGCTGCCGGTCCTATGTCACCAAGGTTGTCCAATGTCTTGTCGTAGCCGTTGAACCACAGCTTGTCAAAGCTGTTGATATCCTCTTCTTTGAACTTTCCATCGCCGTCATAACCTTCGACATCGTTACGGATAACCGCTGCCGTGGCAAAAAGCCCCGCGCCAGCAAGTCCAAGGCCTATGTCGGCAAATACGTTCAGGGCAAATGGAGAACTTTCTTTCGTGGCTGCACAGCGTTCCTTGTCAGGAAAACTCAACCCGGTATCCGCAAAAATTGGGCCTGGCAAAAGCAAGAAAACGGATGCAAGAAGGAGCATGTTGCGAAATTTTCTAAAAAACAACAGAGAATTGCATAAAAAACTATCTATTTTCATGCAAGGAAAACAAAAATAAAAAAGACACAGTTACAGTTAAAAATGCAAAACCGAAAAAGAAAATCCGAAACATGCGCAGCTTATTTGTACCCTTCATACACCTGATATACTGGATATCAGTGGAAAATACCGGACATACATCTTCAAGAAAATCAAGAATGAGTCTGTCTGTTATAGACTTGATGAACTCAAAAAGCTGAGGAATGACCGCTCAATAACAAAAGAGTTTAAGAAACACCTGATTGGAGGATATCCGGAAATTGGGTAAGCCTAAGATAAAGACCATAGATTTTACAAGACAGAAGACGCATAGAATTAAAAAACGTACATCCCCTGCCTGCCGTTTCAGGCCGTGACCGTAAGCGCTGTGCCCGCACAGTACTGCTCATAGCTGTCCCGGCGCGGTTTCGTCACGATTCTTACCGTGTACGTGCCGGGGACAAGGCCGTCGGGAATGAATGCTTCCGTAATGGCGGTCCCGATGTTGCTGTAGCGTTCCGCACGGGTCCGGACGCCCTGACCGTCCGTGAAGAAGACACCCTGCTTTTCATCCGCTGCGTCAAAATGCAGGTTCCTGCCCCGGATGCGCAGGATGTCCCCGGGTGCAAAGGTCAGGGGCTTTTCATCCCTGCCGGAACTGCTGACCCTGGCAAGTTCCGTGATTTTGGGCAGGATGACCCAGCCCCTGCCGGTAATGCGCCAGGCCGTGCTGTTTTCCATGTCACGTGCGGCCTCCTTCCTGATGGAACAGACTGCCTTGAGCTTATGGTCGCCCGTGCCCGGCATGAAGCTGTCGGTCAGCTTTCCTGCCGTTCCGCTTGCCTTCAGGCGGATGCAGGCGAAGGGCAGTTCCACCTTGTAGCCCATGCGGACAAAGTAGCGCACGCGGTCATCCAGTACGGCAAGGACGGCACGGGCGTCTGCCTCCGTAATGGTTGAGTTGTAGCCGACGATTTCGCGGATAAGCTGCTCCGTCTTGAGCGTCTGGTCGGTAATGCTCCTGAAGCAGTAGCTCTTCCTGCTTGTCTTGAGTGGGTTCTTGTGTGCTGTTATGGCTATCATGGCTGCTCCTCCGGCCCGAGGCCGTTCCTTGTATCGTTGTATCGTTTGTCCTGATGTGTTCTGAATATAAGGGAAAAGTGCCGGGCTTGTTTGTAGTGTTTTCTTACAAACTGCATTTTTTGACCGGGAGAACTTCGTTTTCCGGCAAAAACAAGTTATTTTTGCGGCCAAAACAAGTTATTTTCGTCCCCGGGATAACTTATTTTTGCCGACTGGGGTCTCATTTTTAAGTGCCGGACGAGGCTGTAAAACTCTTGCGTAGTCACAGACCGTGGACTATAGTATAATGGACGGCATGGAACTGATAGCACATAAAAACGAAGGCGCAAGTCAAAGCCTTGTCGAGCATCTGAAGAATGTTGCTCAAAAGGCATCCTCTTTTGCAGAATCTTTCAACAATGCTGACTGGGCCTATTGTGCCGGGCTCCTGCATGATTTGGGCAAAGCGGACAAAGAGTGGCAGAAATATATCCACGGGGAGAAGAGCTCAACGGGCGTAAATCACAGTGAGGCTGGGGCGCAATACGTGTATTCCCGTCTGAATCCCAAGGATCCGTTTTCAAAGGTTATTCCGTACCTCATTGCAGGACACCATGCGGGTTTGCCCGACTGGTATGACGGAAACGGGAACAGCCTGCAGTCAATCTTGGACAAGAATTCTTATTCCGCTTTACTCAAAGTCCCGTGCTTAAAGGAGATTCTATCCCATACTCTTCCCCAATCAGTACCATTTGGACGTAACAAACCTTCTTCAGAGCTGTTGGAACATTTCCACTTGTGGATTCGCATGCTCTACTCATGCCTTGTGGATGCTGATTTTCTCGATACAGAAAAGTTCATGCAGCCTGAGCAATATGAGAGCAGGGGCGGCTATGCCAGTCTGAACGAGCTTAAAGAAAAATTCGACCGGTTCATGCATGGGAAAACAGCAGCATCCGCTCCGTCACGAATAAACGAGATACGGAATTCCGTCTTGGAATCATGCCGCGAAAAAGCAAAGCTCTCTCCAGGCTTCTTTTCCCTGAACGTTCCGACAGGGGGCGGAAAGACGCTCTCTTCAATGGCATTCGCCTTGGAACACGCAATAAGACATGGTAAAAAACGCATAATCATGGCTATCCCGTATACAAGCATCATCGAGCAGACTTCAAAAGTGTACAAGTATGGGACGGATGATGATACAAAGATTGCTGAATACAAAAAGACCGGAAAAATCCTTTTCGGGGAGGAGAATGTCCTGGAGCATCACTGCAGTTTTGATTTTGACAGGGATGACGAGTCCCGGTTGCTGAAAAAGCAAAGGCTTGCCACGGAAAACTGGGATGCCCCGATAATTGTGACGACTAACGTGCAGCTTTTTGAATCCCTGTTCAATGCGCACAGCTCTTCATGCAGGAAGCTTCATAATCTTGGTGATTCCGTAATTATTCTGGATGAGGTTCAGATGCTTCCGCCGGAGTATCTGAAATCCATCCTTTCTGTATTGCGTGGACTGGTACAATGCTTCGGGGTTACCGTTGTCCTCTGCACTGCGACACAACCGGCTCTTGAAGGCAGAATCGGCTCTGATACGGCACAGTTTGACGGAATCCCAAAGGATCAGATAACACCGATTATCGACAATCCGATGGAGCTTGCGGAGCAGCTTGAAAGGGTGAAAATAAACACGGACTATGCAAAAGACAAGATGTCGGACTGGCAGGCTGTCGCCGACAAATTGTGCGAGTTCGAGCAAGTTTTGTGCATCGTCCAGACCAGAAAGAATTGCAGGGAACTGCATGGCCTTATGCCGGAAGGAACCTTTCATCTTTCTGCCCTGATGTGCGCCGAAGAACGGAGCGATATCATATCCGATATAAAAGACAAACTCCGCGATGGAAAGCCTTGCCGAGTCATAAGCACACAGCTTGTCGAATGCGGAGTAGATATCGATTTCCCCGTCGTATTCAGGGCTTTAGCTGGCATGGATTCAGTAGCACAATCAGCTGGCCGCTGCAACAGAGAAGGAAAGATGCAGTGTGGAACTGTATATCTTTTTAATCCTCCGGCAGACTGCCCGCCCGGATTGCTCAGAAAAGGAGCTGATGTCACAAAGGAACTTCTTGAGTCGCATGATGGGGGCTTGACTCTTACACCGGAGTTATACAAGGAATACTTCACAAAGTATTTTACTCGTTTGAATGACTTTGACAAATGTGACTTTGATGGCATGATGCAGAAAGAACGAATGTGTGCCCGCTTTCAGTTCAGGACTCTTTCCGAAGACTATCATCTTATAGAAAATGCATATCAGACTTCAGTATATGTGCACTACCATTCTCCCAAAACTGGAACTGATAACATAAATCTGCTGACATCACTTCATTCAGGTGAATTTGACAAATGTGTTTTCCGAAAACTCGCACGTTATTCCGTGAATCTGCCAATAGATGAAGTAAAAGAGCTTGTGAACTCCGGGCGGATTGAGCAGCCTTTAGAAGGCGTGTTCATGCAATCCTTGAGCGATGATAGCCTGTATCAGACAGGCCTTGGTTTTGTAGCTGATTCGGCACAATCTTATGAGACATATATATTTTAATTAACACTGTTATCAATATTATTAACAAAGCTTGACAATCCGCTATTTTGTGCCCTATCATAACAATTAAGCATACATCAAGTATACTGGGGAGATATAGGGGTTCCTATGCGAGAATTTTTCGACAAAACGTTCTGCCTTGAGGTCTGGGGTGATTATGCCTGTTTTACGCGTCCCGAGATGAAAGTCGAGCGTGTGAGCTATGATGTCATAACGCCATCAGCTGCTCGGGCTGTATTTGAAGCAATTTTTTGGAAGCCAGCTTTTTGCTGGAAGATAAAGAAAATAGAGGTCCTTAATCCGATAAAATGGGTGAATCTAAGGCGGAATGAAGTCGGTGCGGTCGCCTCGGATAAATCGACTGGTATTCTTATAGAGGATAACCGCCAGCAGAGGGCGGGTCTCTTCTTGAAAGATGTGCGCTACCGTATTCATGCGGATTTGTCATTCATTCCTCCGTCCAAGAGAAAAGAAAGCATTAACCCTCTTCCTGATTACCTTGTTGATTCTGCGGAGAAAAACGAGCTTACTGGACATAAGCTTAACGATGTCCACCCCAATGAAAATCCTGCGAAGTACAACTCGATGTTCGAGCGCAGGGCGAAGAAGGGACAGTGCTTCTTTCAGCCTTATCTGGGATGCAGGGAATTTAGTTGTTTTTTCAAGCTTGTTGATCCAGAGAAAGAGCTTGCAAATCCAATACCAGAAACTCGGGATTTGGGATTCATGCTCTACGACTTGGATTATTCTGATCAGAATGATACTAAGCCTGCTTTTTTCAAAGCAAAAATAGAGAATGGTGTAATAATGGTGCCTGATTGGGACAGCGAGGAGGTCCATAAATGATTTTGCAGGCACTCTATGATTATGCACAGCGTAAAGGTGATTCTCTCCCGGAAGACGGCTTTGAAGATGTTGAGATAAAGTACCTCATAAAAATCAAAAAAGATGGCAGTCTCGTTGATTTGGTCTCTACTGTAGAAAATAAAAAAGGCCACATATATTCGAAAGTTCCTATGAGAATTGCACGGAGCGGGAAAACACCCAAGGCATCTCTCCTTCTTGACAATGTCGGCTATGTATTGCTTGATGAAGCAAAGCGAGAGGCTTTTATAAGGCTCATCGAGAGTCTTCCTTCTGATGTTAGAGATACAGATGGTATAAGGGCTGTTTTAGCGTTTTATAGAGAAAATAAATCAAACGGACTTGATAAAATTCCTGCATGCGATTTATGGGAGGAATGTCAGAAGACAACCGGATATATATCGTTCATTTTGGACGGAAATGACAGTATTGTTCCGCAATCAGAGTCTGTACGTAATTACCAGCGTAAGATAACGGCTCAAAAGCAAGAAGGGGCGGAGTCTGACAGCGAGGGTGATATTGTAAAGGGAATCTGCCTTATAACGGGCACTAATGCCGTAATATCCAGGCTTCATGCCCCGACACCGATAATTGGGGCAAAAAGCAATGCAAAGCTTGTGGGCTTTCAGAAAAACAGTGGATATGACTCTCATGGCTGGGAACAGGCATATAATGCTCCTGTATCTGTGATTGCGGAGACAGCCTACACAAAAGCCCTTAACTATCTGATAAAATCGAAAGGTAATAAATTCCGCCTTGGAGAAGATACAATCGTTTTTTGGGCTGAGAAGAAAGAAGCTGAGTCTTTTGAATCAGCGTTTTCTCTTTTCTTTTCAAGGGATTTTGACTCAGACGATCCTGACAGATGTATTATTGAGGTCAAAAACTTGTTTTCTTCGGTTTATACGGGAAAAATGTCAGAGATAGACTCCAATTTTTATGTCCTCTGCCACTACTGTCCAAAATGTTTATGCAAATGAAAAACATGTTTGAAACCTGTCGAAG
>CAMJZA010000070.1 GCA_946410085.1 uncultured Treponema sp.
AGAGAAGAGAAGAGCCCCGGCGTCTGCCTGCGGACGTCCTCTTTTCTGCGCTGTGCAGCTGTCCGCTTCTGCAGTCTGTTATTCCATACACTCTATTTCCGTCCATACTGCGCTGCTCCTCCGGCCTGCGTCCGGGTCCTCCCTGAACGCAGACGCATACCAGTCTTTCAGCTCAGTATAGCACAAATTGTGATTTGTGCAAGCTATCCGTTTGTTTTCATCCTGCCGCCTCCCGGTTCGACCAGTTCCGCAGGGGGATGGGAACGGTCCCCGGACCGGCAAATTGACCCTTTACAGAATTCCGCTCATGGCGTATGATAAAAGGAAGTATCATTCATACGGGAGCAACAGACAGCATGGACGTCATGAAAAGTTTCAGCCTGGAAGGAAAGGTCGCATGGGTGACCGGAGCCAGGTACGGCATCGGATTTGCAATTGCAGGCGCCTTCTACCGGGCGGGAGCAAAGGTCGTATTCAACGCGAGGAGTCAGGATAAGGTTGACAAGGCCATCGAAGACTACAAGGCAGCAGGCGTGGAGGCAAGAGGCTACGTCTGTGACGTAACCGACGAGAAGCAGGTGCAGGAAACCGTCGCCGCAATAAACCGCGACGTGGGCGTCATTGACATTCTCGTCAACAACGCAGGCATGATAAAGCGGATCCCGATGACCGAGATGTCGGTCGAGGACTTCCGCACGGTCATTGACACCGACCTGAACGCACCGTTCATCTGCGCAAAGGCCGTCATCCCCCAGATGATCAAGAAAGGGCACGGCAAAATCATCAACATCTGCTCGATGATGAGCGAACTGGGAAGGGAAACCGTTTCCGCCTATGCGTCGGCAAAGGGCGGCCTCAAGATGCTGACCCGCAACATCTGCTCGGAGTACGGCAAGTACAACATCCAGTGCAACGGCATCGGACCGGGCTACATCGCAACCCAGCAGACCGCCCCCCTGCGCGAGCGGCAGGCAGACGGGTCCCGCCACCCCTTTGACTCCTTCATCATCGCAAAGACACCGGCGGAACGCTGGGGAGATTCAGCAGACCTGGAAGGACCGGCGGTCTTCCTTGCAAGCGATGCGTCCAACTTCGTCAACGGGCAGATTCTCTACGTGGACGGCGGCATCCTCGCCTACATCGGCAGGCAGCCCTAACAGGCTCAGGCAGCCCTAACAGGGCAGGCAGCCCTGACGGACGCAGCTGCCCCGGTTCGGGGCGGCTCCGTCCGCACCGTCTGTCCCCGCCGTCCGCGGGATTCAGCTGCCTAAAAGCGCACGGGCACGCTCAAGGGCGCCGGAGATGTGGTCATAGATGTTCTCACGCCCCAGCCTGTCCGCCATGCCGGTTTTTTCCAGCAGCATGTAGGGCTGGGTGTGGATGCCCGAGATGACGATCGTTATCCCCTTGCGGCTGCAGGCAGCCTGTGCCTGCTCCAGCGCCCGGATGCCGCCGGCATCCAGGTAGATGGTGTTCCGCATCCGCAGGATAAGCACCTTGTAGTCAAGGCCGGCCTTTTCCACAGCGACCTCGAACTTGCGCACCGTGCCGAAAAAGAGCGGGCCTTCAATTTCATAGACCATGGCCCCCTTCGGCAGGTCAAGCTTTTCCTCCGGCATATCTGCGGCATGGAGGCCGGAAGTCAGTGCCTCCCGCTTGTTCTGCACTTCGGACAGGTCTATCATCTTCTTGATGAAGAAGAACGCCGCCAGTCCCAGCCCGACTTCAATCGCCATCGTCAGGTCAACGAAGACCGTTATCAGGAAGGTGACGGCAAAGACCAGCGTATCCGACTTCTGTCCCTTGATGAGGGAGCGGATTGCGGGAAAGCCCGCCATGTTCCAGGCAACGTTGATCAGCACCGCCGCAAGGGCCGCCATCGGAATGTAGGCGGCATATTTTCCGAAGAAGAGCAGTATCAGAAGCAGCGTAAGGGAGTGGACAATCCCGGCGACCGGTGTCTTTCCGCCGTTCTTGATGTTCGTCGCCGTCCGCGCGATTGCCCCGGTAGCCGGGATTCCCCCGAAGAGGGGGGACACGATGTTCGCAATCCCCTGCCCGATGAGTTCGGTATTCGAGTCATGCTTTGCACCCGTCATGCCGTCGGCAACGACCGCGCTCAGCAGGGATTCGATTGCGGCAAGCACGGCGATGGACACTGCCGTGGGGAAAAGCTGGCGGATCGTGCCGAGCGAGAAGTCCGGCAGCCGGGGCGTGGGGAGCGCGTCCGGGATTGCAAAATGGGGACTGCCGTCGGCAAAGCTTCCGATGCTGTCCGTCTTGAGGCCACAGAAGCGGTCAAGCAGGAGCGCGGTGACGGTCGCGAGTATCAGGACGACAAAACTGCCGGGAATCTTCTTGATGAACTTTGACCAGGCAAAAATGAACACGAGGCAGACAGCCGCCATGACAAAGGAATAGACATTGATGGTAGAAGCCGACTTGATGTAGACGATGATTTTGGGCAGGAAATCGCCCGGCATCTTCGTGTATTCCTCGCCGAGGATGCGCATGGGGACGGAAAAATCCGGGGAAAGGCCGAAGAAATCCCCGATCTGCCCGGCCGCAATGGTGACCGCAATGCCGGCGGTAAAGCCCGTGACGATCGTGTATGGTATGAACTTCACCAGCCCGCCCATCTTGAACGCACCGAGCAGGATCAGGAGGATTCCGGCCATGACTGTTGCCGTCGCAAGCCCGGACAGGCCGAACTGGGCGACGACGCCATAGACGATGACTGCAAATGCCCCCGTGGGACCGCCAATCTGGACGGTGGAACCGCCGAACGCAGAAATGCAGAAGCCTGCGATGATTGCGGTAAACAGGCCGGCCGCCGGGTTCACGCCGGAGGCGATGGCAAAGGCAATTGCCAGCGGGAGCGCGACAATGCCGACGATAAGACCCGCAATAAGGTCGGACACAAAGGTCCTGCCATTGTAGCCTTTCAGGGAAGTAATAAGCTGCGGTTTGAACATAATGGAAAAGTATGTACTTTTTTGCAATATTGTGCAATACGCTTAACTGAAATTCCGGGAACTCCTCCCCTGCCCTGCGAAGCTTGTAAAACGGGATAAAGGGGTGTATACTGGACAAAACAACCTGCTCAGGAGCAATACAATGGACACGAGATATTCGACGGGCAAAGAGCCCTTCAAGCGGATGACGACGGAAGAACTGCGGGAGGAATTCCTGGTTCAGGACATTTTCAGGGCAAATGATGTTTCGGGCGTCTATTCCCATATAGACCGCATCGTCACGATGGGTGCCCTGCCGACGAGCGAAACGATTGACCTTGCAAAGAACATAGACCCGATGAAGGACTTCGGCGTAAACTACTTCCTTGAGCGCCGGGAGCTGGGCATCATCAACATCGGGGGAACGGGCATTGTCGAGGCTGACGGCACAAAATACGAACTCAAGCACTACGACGCCCTCTACCTGCCCTGCGGAACCAAAAAGGTCCTGCTTTCCAGTGCAGACGCAAAGGCCCCGGCAAAGCTCTACATGAATTCGACCCCGGCCCACCACGCCTTCCCCGCCAAACTGATCGGCTATGACGACGCAAAGCACGTGCACATGGGAAGCCTTGCGGAAAGCAATGAACGCACGATAAACCAGTACATCCACCCCGCCGTGCTGGACACCTGCCAGCTGTCGATGGGGCTGACCCATCTGGAGGAAGGTTCGGTCTGGAACACGATGCCTGCCCACACGCACGAGCGCCGCATGGAAGTCTACTTCTACTTTGACATCGAACCGGATCAGGCGGTCTTCCACTTCATGGGTGAGCCGCAGCAGACGAGGCACATCATCATGCACAACGAGGAAGCGGTCATTAACCCCAGCTGGTCCATCCACTCCGGCTGCGGTACCAAAAACTACACCTTCATCTGGTCCATGGCAGGCGAGAACCGCACCTATACCGATCAGGATCAGGTCAGGACCCCGGACCTGCGCTAGGCAGGAAGCCGGCCGGACAGCCGCCGTCTGTCCGCACCGGCAGGCGGTTTCCGGGAGCTGCTCTATTTTGTTCCTTCCGGCGGCTCGATCTGCGTCCAGGAAGAAGCCTTAAAGACGGAATCCCTGACGAGCCACCACTCATTGTCCCGGATGCTGTAGCGGCAGCTGCCGTTATCCGCCGGGCGGTGGGCGTCGCTTGCAGAGATAATGACGCCGTCAGCTTTCAGGGGGCGCGTGTCGGTCGGGATCGGCTTGCCCGTAAAGGGATTGACCGGCTGCTCGACAAGCCCGTCCAGAATCAGGGCGGGAACGTCCGCATTGGTCATGAAGGTCTCCCGGTCCTGCATGAACGCAGTTCCGTCCCCGAAATCCTTGAACATCAGGAGGGGATGGAAGTGTCCCCTCCCCCAGTAATCCCCGCCGCCGATGCGCCGGTCCAGCGCCCGGTCCTGTTCCAGTCCTGCCTCGATGCCCCGGCAGCCGTGGTCGGACACGAGGATAATCCGGGTATTGTCATAGACCCCTTCCGCACGGAGCCAGTCAAACCAGGCAGCAAGCTTCCTGAACGCCGCCATCTGGGGGGCATACGCATCCCAGTCCCGGTATACCGACGTTCCCCGGTCGGTCACTTCGTCAACGGGGATGTAGTCGGGAGCCTGCAGGAACTGGGAGCAGTGGGTAATCTCGTTGACCAGGCTCATGTAGCAGCCGCTGTCCGTTTCTGAAACCGAGGTCAGTTCCTTCAGATAGTCGAGGACTGCATAGGAGTCGATGAACTCCTTCATGTCACTGAAAGACGACGTAGACCAGTACTCCCCGCCCTTATATACCGCCTTCCGCAGGCAGACCGGGAACGAACGGAAGAAGCTGAAGAAGAGGATGTTGCGCTTGAGGGAGTCCGTCCGCGGATCCGAAAGGCCGCTGCCGTTCTTTTCCCGGTACCAGAAGGGGCTGTAGACTTCCTTTGTCTGGCAGCCCCGCAGGGCAGGTGCGTAGGGGTCTATAAACGAGGTGTCGCAGTACAGGGAATAGTTGCCGTACTGGGGGTCGGCGATGACGGAAGTAAAACCGAGGGCGTCCCGTAACACGAGCGGCAGCAGCAGCTGTGCCTGATTGTTCTTTTCTGCAAGCGTTTCCCCTGCCCGCCGGTTTACTTCGGCAGGGGTATACTCATAGCCGCCGAAAATCGGGGGAAGCCCGGCAAGCGTATGGGCGTTGAACGAGACCGTATTCTCATAGGCGGTAAAGCCGGAAAACGAGTCTTTCAGCTCCGGGGCTTCCCGAAAGAGTTCGGACAGGTACTGCGACTGCGCCCGGTCCAGCATGATGATGACAACGTTCGGATGGTTCCGTGACAGCGTAAAAATCGGTGCAACGCGCTCAATCCGGTTCCGCTCCACGCTGGGCCGGTAGGCTGCATAGGCACGCTGTATCCTGACGGCATTCCAGAGCGAGAATGCAGCAAGGGCAAGCAGCAGGACCTGCAGCCCCCGCATGAAAAAGGGCTTCCTGCCCTTCCTGCAGAGCAGCACAACGGCAAGGAACACGGCGGCGAGTACGAGCAGGTTCCCGAACGAAAACAGGGATACGCTCCTGAAGTCGACTTCATTCAGGAACTCCAGTGAAGCAGATACATCCCCGTAGTTTCCCGGAAAGGCATAGGCATTGACGAGGGAACAGCAGGCAAGGACTGCGGCGGCAAGCGACAGGCAGCCCTGAATCCGTGTGTGGCCGCCGAAGAGGAAATAGAGGCAGAGGGGCCAGAGTACAAACAGGCCTGCCGCCTGCAGGAAAGTGATGAGTGCATAGCGGAGCGGATTTGCATACTCCATGACCGCCGAGAATTCAGCAACGGACGAGGCAAGCAGGGTGGCCGGCAGGGCAAACCCGTGCAGCAGGCACAAAAGCAGGCAGGAGCACACAAAGATGCCCGTCTGCCCCCGGGGGTCGCCCATGCAAGAAAAGAATGCTTTCCCCAGCCTGCCCCGGAGAACGGGGGCAGACGTCCGCGTCCTGCCCGCCCAGATGTTCTTGAGCAGGGAGAATATGTTGTTGCAGGTCCAGTAGAGGACAAGGCCCGAGGGAGCGTCGTAGAGCAGGACAAGGAAAATGCCTGCAAGCAGGTATACCTGCACTTTCTCCCTGACGGAATGGCCCCGCGTATACACCGCCCCCGACAGACAGTTTATGAGGGTCATCGCAACAGGAAGCAGGTTCAGGGAAAAAGCCGGAAGGGACACGAGTGCGTCCGGGCTGCCTAAATCCGTAATGAAGAGAAAGCCCTTGTTGTGCAGGCCGGGCAGATGCGCAAGATAGGAATAGGCCGCCATGAAGAAGGGCAGCTGCAGCAGGATGGAAAGCGAGGTCAGCAGGCTGTACAGCGGGCTGTAGCGGTTCTGTGCGTAGTACTCACTGAGCATGAGGAAACGCTCGTCGCCGGAAAAGGTCTGCTTTATGTGCGTGACGCCCCGCTGCATTGCCTGCTGCTTTGCAAGCACCCGGTCCCGCAGGGAATCCGCCTTAGTGTACACGGGCAGCATCAGCAGGTTCACGGCAAGGCTGACGCAGATAACCGCCAGACCCTCGCTGGACAGCAGGCGGCAGGAGACGGCAAACACCAGTTCAAGGAACAGCCGGAGGGGATACAGGATAAGGGTGGAAAGGACGGTAAGGAGCGGCATCAGTTCCCCCCTCTTCCGCCGCTGCCGTCATTGCCGAGGTTTTCCTGCATCCGCTGCCATTCAGCGAGGGGGATCCAGTTGGATTCCACGTAGATGTCGTCCTGCACATGATAGCCCCCCGCGGCAGTCAGGTTGAACTGCTTCCTGCGGCGAAGGTCTGCGGCATCAGTGTCCTCGTTCCGGCGGTAGACGTTTACCCCCCCAGCCTTTTCGGCATGAAAGACCTTTCCGGTAAAGGGGTTCACGGCAGGCATCGCAAGCCCTGCCAGGGAAAGCAGGGGGACATCCGCATTGGTCATGAAGCTCCGGTCCGTCCGCAGTTCCCCGGCAGAAGCGAAATCCTTGACCAGAAGGAGGGCGGCATAGCCTGCATAGTCTTCATTGTACGAAAAGCCCGGGGCAAACGGAGCGATGTCGTTGCTGCCGTGATCGCTGACAATGATGATCCTGCTGTTGTCATAGGCACTGTTTTCCTTCAGGCAGTCAAACCAGTCGCCCAGACGAAGGAGGGCAGCGCAATTCGACTCATATAAGCGCAGGTCGATGCAGCGGTCATCCTCATGCCAGCCATAGGCAAGCTTCATGTCCGCCGGGGGGTCAAAAAGGGCGTTGACGGGCACAAAGCCTTTTTCCGCATCCTCCCGCATCAGGATGGGCTCATGGGTCGTTTCGTTTGCAAAGAGGATATAGCTGTCGCTCCCCGCATCAAACGAAGTCAGTTCATCCAGATAGCAGAGGGTGCTGTAGCTTTCCAGGAAGGGCATGAAATCCTCATTGCCGTTTGCCCGGTGGTAATAGTCGCCGTCGTGATAGTACACCTTCCGCAGCGGGGGATAGAGCATCTGCAGGAGGCAGAAGCGGGGTATGGCAGCCCCCGCATTTTCGTCTGCCCCCTGACTTCCGTCTCCCAGCGAGTCCTCCCGATGATCCCGGATATACCTGCCGGTCATAAGGCCCCTGATGTTCATTGCCGTAACGGCAGGGTATGCGGCAAAGGGCGTCAGGTCTTCGCCCCTGTAGTTCATCCAGTCGGGATTCAGATCCGTAACCCGCCAGCCTGCTTCCGAAAAAAGGCGCGGCAGGGCAAGCATGGCCTCGTTGTGCTTGTCCTTGAGCAGTTCGCCGTCCCGCCGGTTCATTGCTTCCGGCGTGTATTCATAGCCGCCGTAGAGGGGAGGAGCGCCTTTCACCGTATGGTTCGAGAAGGAAAGGGTATTCGGATAATAGACAAAACCGGAGAAGCGTTCCCTGAGGGCAGGAAAATCTTCCAGTATATACGGAACAAACATGCCGATTGCCCGGTCAAGGAAAATCACGATGACGTTTTTCCCGGTCGTCGTCAGCCTGAAGGCCTTTAGCCCTTCCCCACCGGGCGCCTGAACGGATTCGCGTTTCGTTCCCGCATATTCGGTAAAGCGTCCGTTGATGTGTACGCTCTTTATGAGCCCCAGAAAGCAGAGGCCGGTGCAGCAGGTCAGCATGAGCGGAAAAAGAAGGGACAGTTTTTTCTGCCGGTACAGAAAGGCAAGGATGCCGCACATGACGGCAAAGGTCACCAGCGGGGCAAGCAGGAGGAAAGGATGGATGCCCTTCAGGCCCTTCATCGTATCAAGAATCCCGGTAATGCTCACGAAACCGTACTCGCTCTGAAAGGCAAAGGCATGCAGGAGTGAGGAAAGGGCCACAAGGCAGAACAGACCGGCAAATCCCGCCCGGCCGGCCGGCCCCGAAATATAATAGAAGCAGGCGGGCCAGAAAACAAACAGCCCCACCATGAGGACGAACGATGACGCGACATACTGCAGGGGGCTGTCCGTTGCCCCCAGAAAGGAGAAGTCCTCGGGAGAACTTGCAATCATCGAGGCCGGGAGGGCAAAGCCCGCAAGCAGGGCAAGGCAGCAGGCAGAACTGAGGAAAAGGGGGCGGAACACGGTCTTTTCGCTGCGTTCAAATTCCGCCGCCTGTCCTGCAAGAAACGCCGAGAGTTTCTTCAGCAGGAGCGGCAGGCAGAAGATAATGAGGCAGCATGCATACACGACCATCTTCTTGGAAAAAGCCGTATGGTTCTTTATGAAAAAGGTATACAGCCCGGTAATCAGCGCAATCACGTCCAGCAGGACAAGGATGACGACGGAAGGATGCCGGAGGTATTTCCGGGCACAATTCTTGCACAGGCCGAAGAGGTTGTTTGCCAGCCAGTAGAGGACCAGGCCGGATGGAGACGCATAGAGGAGCAGGAGGAAAAGCAGGGCAAGGACGTAAATCTGGACTTTCTCGCGAAGGGGGGCTTCCCGGGAATACACGGCTCCCGACAGGATGTTGACAAGGGTCATCAGCAGGGGAAGGAGATTCAGTCGGACGCTTCCGGCGCTCACGATTCCGTCCGGTTTGCTCAGGTCCCGGATGCAAAAGAAGGATTCCCCCGCAAGGTCGGGGCAGCCCGACAGGAAGTGATAGGCGGCGATAAAGAAAGGAATCTGTATGAGGATGGACAGGGAAGAAAGCAGGGGGCTGAAGGGGCTGAAGCGGTTCTGGGCGTAATACTCGCTCAGGAGCAGAAAACGCTCGTCGCCGGAAAAAGTCGCGCGTATGTGCCGCAGCCCCCGGACAAGTGCCTTTTCTTTTGCAAGCATCCGGGAACGGAGGTCATCCGCCCTATTGTAGACCGGCAGGGTCAGCAGGTTCACGGCAAGGCTGACAAAGAGAATCGCCCCCCCGTAGTGAAAGAGGCTGAATTTATCAAAGGCAAAATAAAAAAGGGTCTCAATGATCGACTCAAGAGGAAGCAGAATGAGCGTATACAAGACCTGTATCATCCTATCCATCCCTGCCGGCGTCCCCGGTTTCGGGCCGCACGAACGCTGCCGGCTAACATGCGCCGGTTAACATACTCCAATCGAATGCATGTACTCCCGGAGTATGCCGGTAAAGCGTTCCATCTCCGCAGGACGGATGTCGCCCATGTTTGCAATGCGGAAGGTGTCGATGTTGCCGAGCTTGCCGGGATAGATCGTAAAGCCCCGCGCCCGGGCGTAATCGTGCATCGCGCCGAAGCTGTAACGGGGCGTCTCCGGAACAAGGATTGCCGTGATGAAGTGCGACTGGTACTCCTCCTTGACGAGCATCTTGAGCCCCATCTCCTTGATGGCGGCGACGAGGATTTTCCAGCACTCCGTATAGCGCCCGAAACGGCGTTCCACGGTCTCCTGCTTAGTTTCCAGAATCGCCTGCCTGAGCGCATAGAAGGTCTGCACGGGAGGCGTAAAGCGGGTCTGCCCCGTTTCGATAAAGTAACGGTACTGGTCGTAGAGGTTCAGGTAGTAGCTGCGCATGGGCCAGTCCTTCTGTTTTTCAAGCTCGGACCTGCGGCAGACGACAAAGCCGATTCCCGCCATGCCCTGTATGTGCTTGTTGCTCGTTGCAGAGGCAAAATCGATGCCGAGCCGGTCCAGATCCATCGGCATGCCCGCATACGCACTGACCGCATCGACGAGGGTGATGAGGCCGTACTTCTTTGCAAGCGGGCAGATGACTTCCAGCGGGTTCAAAAGCCCGGTCGTCGTCTCGTGATATACGATTGCAAGGGCGGCATATTTGCCGGACTTGAAGGCCTCCTCAAGGGCTGCCAGGTCAAGGGGCTCATGGCTACTGCCCTTGAAAACGTCCATGTCGATTTTATGGACCGAGGCAATCTTCGCAAGCCGCGCCCCGTAGGAGCCGTTGTCCACGACGAGCAGCCTGCCGTCCGGGGGGACGCAGGAAGCAATCATCGCTTCATCCGCCCCCGTCCCCGAACAGCCGAACATCACGGTGGTATAGTCCTTGGGATCCGCGACGAATCCGGTCAGTTCACCGGCGCACCAGCGCATGAGATCTCCGAATTCCGCCTCCCGGGGACAGATGTCGGGACAGACCTGGGCGTATTTGACGCTGTCGCTCGTCGTGGAAGGGCCGGGGTTCAAAAGGACTTCCCGGCGGACAGCATGGAGCGACTCGTTCTCCCGTATGCGGGGCCAGACCTGCCGTACCGCCCGCTCCAGCATCGCTTCATCGTCCATCTCGGCCCATGCATAATACTGGATGCGGCGCACGGAGACGGGGATGTCAGCGGCCGTAGAGATATGCGCAAGGACGTGCTCGTAGTCTATCTTCTTTAACGACGGGTCACCTGCGTAATAGGCGAGCATCGCATCAAGCGCAGCCCTGCTGAGTTTTGAAATGCCGACCAGTTCCGCAACCGCACCGTCCCCCGCTCCGGGACCAAGGACGGCGTCCCGGTCCTTGCCTGCGGCGCAGAGCCTGCCGTCACCGTCACTTGCAAGATAGACCTCGTCCCCGCTCCCCGTCGCACCGGAAGCAAGGATGACATTCTGCCGCTCATCATTGGCAAGGACAAAGAGGCCTGCCGCATCATAGATGAGGTCGCTTTCCAGCAGGAAGAAGCCGCCGGTGACAAGCGGGGCACAGACGGCGAGCGTTCCCATGCTGGACGTGGCGGCATAGTCGCCGTTCCTGACGGTCCGGATGCAGGGATAGCGGGCGGCAAGTTCATCATAATACGATGCACAGTGCCCCGTACCGATGATGATCTCTTCAACCCCGGCAGCAATAAGCTTTTGCACCGAGCGTTCCACGAGCGGAACACCGTCTATTGCTATAAAGCCCTTGGGCATCTCTTTCGTCCTGCCGCCGAAGCGGGACCCGAGCCCGCCGGCAAGAATAACTGCCTGCCTGATCACAGCAATCTCCTCCCCTACTTTGTTCCCGGAATCAGTTCCAGAATCTCTTTGACGGGCATGCACAGCTCATCGGCTTCAAGCCCCCGTTCTGCTTCAAGGATGCTCCGCGCGCAGCGGCTCATGGCCGGATAGGCTGCCCGCAGCATCTGGTTCGCATAGATCACGATATTCGCCCCCCAGGACGCCAGTTCCCTTTCGGTAAAGCGGTTATACGATGTCGGCACCAGGACCAGCGGAACATGGGCATACTCCTGCCGGAAGCGGCGGCAGAAGTCCTGTATGTCGCGGCCATCCTTGTCCTTCGAGTGTATCATCACCGCATCGGCACCGGCCCGAACGGTCGCAAATGCCCTTGTCAGTGCCTCGTCAACCGACCGCCCCGCAATGATTTCTTCGATGCGGGCGATAATCATGAAGTCCTGCGTAAGCTGGGCTTTCTTGCCCTCCCGGATCTTGTGGCAGAACTCCGCTTCATCCTCAAGCTCCTGTCTGACTTCCGTTCCCAGGAGGGAATTCTTCTTCAGGCCTTTCTTGTCTTCGATGATGACGGCGGAAATGCCGTTCCGCTCCAGCGTCCTGACGGTAAAGACGAAGTGTTCCGTTATACCCCCGGTATCTCCGTCGTAGATTATCGGCTTGGTCGTACACTCAAGGATGTCCGTCAGTCCCTGCAGCCTCGCCGTCAGGTCTACCGCCTCTATGTCGGGCTTGCCCCGGTTCGTGCTGTCCGTCAGGCTGCTGGACCACATGCCGTCAAAGCAGTGCAGGCCGTCATCCTTCTGCACTTCCATCCGTTCAATAATAAGGCCGCTCAGGCCGGAATGGGCTTCCATGATGCGGACGAGGGGCTTTGCCGCAAGCAGGCGGCGCAGGCTCTTGAGGCGGACCTCAGGAGTCGTCCCGACTGCGCGTTCTCCCGCGGCAAGCGCGCTTGAGTTTACCCCCTGTGTATAGGGAATTTCAACGACCCTGCCGCCCCACTCTGCCATCGCTTCATAGACTTCTTCCCTGATGCGGGAAAGGTAGTTCGTCTTCCAGTCGTCCCCGTGGATGATGTAATCGGGCTTGTATTTCTTGAGGTTGGGGACGTAGCTCCAGTCTTCCTGCGGCACGACGGCAGCAACGCCCTTAATGTTCTCAAGCACTTCCTTCCGCTGCTCATAGGTCATGTAGGGCAGGCGCTTGTGGGTAACGACCGCCGCATCGGTCAAAAGGCCGACCGTCAGCTCGCCCAGTTCTGCCCCCTTCCGTATGACATTGATGATTCCGGGATGAATGACGTCCCCGGTGATTCCGACATAGACTTTCTTAGCCATACGCACTCAACCGGCCTTCTGCAGATGCAGGGATTCTGCCTTTGCCTGCATGTAATCCACGACAGCCGAAGCAGCACCTCCGACATTCGCCCAGGCTTCCTGCCGGACCCCGTCTATCCCGTCCCTGAGCACCGGGCTTTCTGCCGTCCGGGTCACAAGTTCCCCGATGTGCGGGAAGTCCTGCTCGTCCAGTTCTACGCCGAGCCTGGGCAGGACCCCGAAGGTCCACAGCTCATGGTCAAGCCACCAGGCGTCATAGGGATCCTTGTTGAACACCGCAGGCTTCGCATAGATGACGGGCTTGCCGAACACGAGGGTGTAGTCAAAGATGACGCCGGAAAAGTCCGTAATCATCACGTCTGCCTTGTTCAGGATATCAAAGTTGTCATTGTCGTAGTTCCAGCTGACATTGGGACAGTCCCTGTAGGCGGCGGTGAGCTCGTCCAGCAGGTCCTTTTCTGCGGTGAGCGACTGCGGGTGCGGCCGGATGACGACATCAAGCCCGCTGGCCGCGAGCGGGTCAAGGAGCTTCCTGCCGTATATGCTTAAAATGCCGCTCCTGCCCCATGAAGGCGCGACCAGGACGCAGGTCCTTTCATTATGGGGACGGGGGGAGGCAGCAAGCCGCACCCGCATGCCGTCCAGGAAGGTACAGCCGACCGTCACGAGTTCCTTCTGCGGCAGGGAACGCAGCTTCTCAAGCGCACGGACATCCTTGCCCTGATAGTCCCCGGTCAGGAGTACGGCATCATAATGATCAAGGGCAAACATGCGGTAGGTCGTCAGGTCTCCCGCCAGGTGGGGTATGTGGACATAGCAGCCGACGTCCCGGCTCCGCTTCCACTGCAGCACGCCGAGGCCGGGAGTGGTGGAAAGCACGATGTCCGCCTTCAGGAAGTTCAGCCGGGCAAAACCGCGGTTCCCCTCACCGATGAATTCCGCCCTGACATGCTCATACGGCGCTGACAGGACAGGGTCGTCCGGGGACTGGGTATAATAGGTTACGTCCACGCCGCGCCGCTCGGCCTCGTCGCAGACGGGCTTGAATACGTTCCAGTAGCGCTTGTGGTCACTGTAGATGACGAAGGGAATGCGGTCCCCCCTGTCCTTCTTCGCCCTTCCGCCTGTCAGTATGAACTTGAGCTTGACGGACAGGGCCCTGACGGAAAACACCAGGGCCGCAGCAAGCCCGATAAGCAGTGAAAACAGCATACTCCCCGTACCGGGATCGATGTAAAGGAAAACCATGCGGCTACTTCTCAAACTCCTGCAGCTATTCTAGTGTATTCGGCAGTCCTTTTCAACGCCTCCGGGTCAGCTGCGGCATCCGTTTCCGTTTGGCGCTTTACTTCGGTTTTTCTTGAAACAATATGCAAATTCGGTCAAATTCCTAGACAATATCAATAAATATCGTTATAATGCGGCACTATGATTGAATCAGAAGTAACAATGATGATAAATCCCCTTGAGGACATCGCAAAACTCAAGGCCCTGGCCTCTGAGCCGAGGCTTGAAATGCTGAACCTCACGCGGGAACGGACGCTGAACATAAACGAGATAGCCGAAGAACTTTCACTGCCGCAGTCGACCGTAGCGACCCACATTGCGATTCTGGAAGAAGCCGGGCTGATAGTAACAGAGTCCGTCAGGGCAAAAAAGGGAAATCAGAAGCTCTGCCGACCTTCATTCCGCAATATCCTGATTCAGTTTCCCGAAAAGCAGAGCCTCAAGAAAAGCTATACCGAAATCGAAATGCCCATCGGCATCTTTACGGACTGCGAAGTGACCGCCCCCTGCGGCCTGTGCTCGCAGGAAAAGATAATCGGCCTGCTGGACATACCGGACTCCTTCCTGAATCCCGACCGCATGAACGCAGGCCTGCTCTGGTGCGGTTCGGGGAGCTTTGAATACAAGTTCCCGAACAATACGATGTACGACCCCAAGAAGCTGTCAAAGCTGGAAGTCAGCATGGAACTTTCTTCGGAAGCACCGGGAACAAACGTAAACTGGCCGTCCGACATTACCCTCTGGATAAACAAGGTAGAAATAGGTACCTGGCTTTCCCCGGGCGACTACGGAGACAAGCGGGGCCGCTATACGCCGCTCTGGTGGAAGCTTGAAGGCTCGCAGTACGGGCTTTTAAAGCACTTTGCCGTGACGGCAGACGGCAGCTTTGTCGACGGGATAAAAATCTCCGATGTCACGCTGGACGACCTCATGATAAACGAACACCACTCCATCCGGGTCAGGGTCGGCGTCAAGGAGAACGCGGAACACGTCGGCGGAATGAATATCTTTGGCAAGGGCTTCGGCAACTACGATCAGGGAATCATCCTGCGGAGCTACTTCGATCAGAATTAACCCAGAATTAACCGAAACTAAGCGGAATCAGACCTGACAGGCGCAAGCGGGCCGCCGTCAATGCGGCGTCAGCCTTCTTCACGCGCGTCAAGCACCGCAAGCATCCGCTTGAACGCTGAGTTTTCCTTCTTCAGTTCCCGCGAACCGCGGGTGATGTTGCACAGTGACATGCCGTATTTTTTCGCAATCTCACGCTGCGTCGTTCCGGCCCGCAGCTCCTTGACCAGGTGCCAGCGGTTTGCAAAGTCCTTCAGTTCCGACTTCGTAAAGAGGCAGCCGAAAAAGTCATAAATCAGCTGCTCGTCCGTAACCTCCGCCAGAAGCGAACATATCTGTGCGATGGAGTCAACATCCTTTTCGTTTTCCAAGGTTGCAGTGTTCTTCGTACGCATAAGCTCTCCAGATGTTTCTACCGTAAGTATACACGTGAAAAGAACTTTACGCAAGCGCTGCGGCAGCCCTCATGCCTGAAGTTTTTTCAGGCTGCCCGCTACGAAGATTTCTCCTCGTGGTACTCCTTTTCCGTGTTGACCTGCCAGACATTGCTGTGGTCGCGTATACCGCCGAGGATGTCCTTGACGGCCTCGAAGGAAGTACACATGGAATGGTCGATGTTGTTATAGCGGTGCTGTCCGTTCCGGCCGACGCAGAAGAGGTTTTCAATGCCGTTCAGGTAGGAAACAAGGCTGTCCATCTGCGCATAGGTGTCAAAGTAGGCAGGATACGCCTTTTTAACCCGTTCCACATGGAAGTCAAGCACGTCTTCCGCCCGGTCAATGAGTCCCATCGTGACCATCTCGGCAATTCCCTTGCGGGCAAAGGCTTCATCGGCCATGGACCACATCGCATCGCCTTCATTGCAGAAGTATTCCAGGCCGATCCAGACAGTATGCTCCAGATCCCTGACAAGGTAGGGAGACCAGTTGTTGTAAATCTGAAAGCGGCCCATGCTGACGCTCCGGTCGTGCACGTACACCCAGTCATCGGGAACGATGTCCGAGATCGTCTTAAGCTTGGTTTTGTTCTTCAGGTTCAGGCGCGGTACAAGGACACCGACCGTCATGTAGTCGCGGTAGGGCAGTCCGCGGGCAATGGCCGCCATATCTTCGGGAACGTCGTTCATGCCGCCCACAAGATCCCTGACGGGCATGGACGAAATGAAATAGTCACCGGCCATCTCATGCCTGGCTCCGTCCTTCTCGTAGGTCAGCCCCGTTATGCGGGAATCCCCGTCCTTGTGCAGGGCAACAACCTTCGCCCCCGTCAGAATTGTTCCGCCGAGCTTTTCTATCTCGCCTGCAGTTACTTCCCACAGCTGACCGGGGCCCAGCTTGGGATAGCTGAATTCCTCGATGAGGGAGGTCTCGACCCTGCGGTTTTTGCCCGAAAACAGCTTGGAGACGGCGTTGGCAAGGACGGCCAGAATCGAGAGGCCCTTGACCCGCTGGGCGCCCCAGGAAGGATCTATCTGCGACGGGTGGCGGCCCCAGAGGTTTTCCGTATAGCGTTCGAAGAACATCGAATAGAGCTTCTTGCCGAAACGGTTTATATAGAAGTCTTCGAGAGAGTTTTCTTTCCTTTTAAACAGGCAGGATTTGATATAGCTGAAACCGACGACCAGCGTCGTTCCCAAGCCCATGTTGACGAAAGTCTCGGGCTTGAGGGAAATCGGATAGTCAAAGAACTTCTGGTTAAAAAAGATGCGGGACACCCGGTTGCGGCGGAGCATGACGCGGTCCGACTGCTCGGGATCAGGGCCGCCTTCCTGCAGCGTAACCTTCCGGTCAAGGGCACGGTCGTCCTTTGACGGTGCGCCCTGCCGGGGAAGCATTTTTTCCCACCACTCGTTTACCGCGGGCACTTTGGAGAAAAAACGGTGACCGCCCATGTCCATCCGGTTTCCCTTATAATTGACCGTCCGTGAAATTCCTCCAAACTGACTGCTTTCCTCAAAGACCGTTACCCGGTAGTCCCGGGATTTTGAAAGCAGTTCATAGGCTGCCGTCAGACCGGCAGGCCCTGCCCCGATAATCAAAACATCTTTCATAGCAGCCAGAATAGCATAAAGAGCGGGCTTTTTCAATATTGCTTTTTTTGGAAAATCGTTGTATCCTATCCGTATCATTGGCACTATACTGGCACAATTTCAGGGGTTTACTATGAGCAAGATGCAATACGATTTCTCAGTGGAGAATCTGGGGGAATGCAAGATTCACTCCCCGATAGAGCTGTCTCTGGAGCACGGCACCTTCCGCGCTGCCTACGTCAAGGACTCGTCGGCCGTCCGCTACCACGTCAACGTTTTCGAGGACGGTGAGACCGTCGCAGATGACAAGACAAACCTGATGGAAAAGGCGGGGCCCCGCGAGTACATCTATTTTAACCCGCAGCATGTCACGGCAGGAATCTGCACCTGCGGCGGACTCTGCCCCGGACTCAACGACGTTATCCGCGCAATCGTCCGCTGCCTGTGGAACCGCTACGGTGTCAGGCGCATCAAGGGCATCAAGTTCGGCTACAAGGGACTGGCGCGCGATACGACCTACCGTGCCATAGACCTGAACCCCGATATCGTCGATTCAATCCACCGCATCGGCGGTACCTTCCTGGGAACCTCACGCGGCGGCGGTGACAAGGTAAAGGAGATCGTCGATTCAATCGAGCAGCTCGGCATAAACCAGATGTACATCATCGGCGGCGACGGCACCCAGCGCGGCGCCCTGGATATTGCGAACGAGATCGGTGAGCGGGGAATGAAGGTCTCCGTCATCGGTATTCCCAAGACAGTCGACAACGACCTCCAGTTCATTGACCGCTCGTTCGGCTTTGAGACCGCCGTCCAGCGGGCAACCCAGGCAGTCAACGCCGTACACATGGAAGCCCACTCCCAGATAAACGGCATCGGCATCGTCAAGCTGATGGGCCGCGAGTCCGGCTTCATCGCTACGGCGACCGCGCTGGCAAGCCACGAGGCAAACTTCTGCCTTATTCCTGAAGTGCCGTTCGACATGGACGGCCCGAACGGGCTTCTGACCCATCTGGAAAAGCGGCTGGAAAGCAGGCAGCATGCGGTCATCATCGTCGCCGAGGGTGCGGGACAGGAACTGCTCACGTCCACGAACCAGACTGACGCTTCCGGCAACAAGAAGCTTGCCGACATCGGCATCTACGTCCGCGACAAGATAATCGAGTACTTTGCCAACAAGAACATCCACATCAACGTCAAATACATTGACCCGAGCTACGAGGTCCGCGCTGCCGTCACGACGGCAAACGACTCCCTCTACTGCGAGCGTCTCGGCAACAACGCCGTCCATGCAGCGATGGCAGGAAAGACAAAGATCGTCATCGGCCTTGTCCACGACAAGTACGTCCATATCCCGATTTCCATGGCGACGCTCAAGCGCAACATCGTCGATCCCGAAAGTTCACTCTGGAGGGACTGCCTTGATGCGACCCTGCAGCCCGTCTACATGGTCAACAACATGGCTACCGTCATCGAGAAGCTCAGTTCTGCGCAGGAAGAGGCCGACAAAAAGGCACTCGCCCGCCTGGAAAAAGTAACCCAGATGAAGAAGAACGCATAGGTGCAGGCTGCAAGATGGTGACGAACGTGATGATAGTCGGCGTGGGGGGACAGGGCTCCCTCCTCGCCAGCAAACTCCTGGGAAATGTCGTCCTCAAAAAGGGATTCGATGTGAAAGTCAGCGAAGTCCATGGCATGAGCCAGAGGGGCGGAAGCGTTGTAACCTACGTGCGCTGGGGCGAGAAGGTCTACTCGCCCATCATCGACAAAGGGGAAGCAGACTATATCATCTCCTTTGAGCTCCTTGAGGCAGCCCGCTACATCGACTACCTCAAGAAGGGAGGAACCGTCATCGTCAACAGCCAGAAGCTTGACCCGATGCCGGTTCTGACGGGGGCAGCCCAGTATCCCGAAGGGCTGGAAGAAAAGATGCGCTCAAGCGGGGCAACGGTCGACGAGCTCGATGCCCTGGGTCTTGCAATGCAGGCAGGCTCAGCGAAATCCGCAAACATCGCCCTGATGGGCCGTTTTTCGAACTACTACAAGGATATTTCTGAAGAAGAATGGCTTTCTGCCCTTGCGGACTGCGTAAAACCCCAGTTCCTCGAGATGAACAGGAAGGCATTCGCCCTCGGCCGGGCAAAATAATCGCCCCCGGCCCCGCGTTCCCGTCATCCAACAGGGCCGACAGCGGGGACAAACACGACA